>CALKVG010000441.1 GCA_937998045.1 uncultured Myxococcales bacterium | reverse complement strand
CGACGGAACAGAACGCCAGCACGGCAACGATGGCGGTCACGACCGTTCCTGTTCGCTCACGAAGCACGGCCAGCATGATCCCGAGCAGGAACTTCGTCGGCATCTGCCGCGGCTCTCCCGCAAACGTCGCAAAGAAGACGGACGTCGTCGCGATGGCCACCGGCGGTCCGGCCACACGGCGCAGCTCCGTGTAGAGGATCCCGCGAAAGAAGATCTCGCGCGCGACGGGGATCACGACGAGCAACGTGACGACGAGCGTGACGCGCGCGTGCATCGTCGGCACGCTCAGGATCTTCTCGTCCAGGGCCATCTCGGCCGCGTCGTACGGCCAGCGCCGGACCAGCGCGTCCTGGATGACCTCCGTCAGAGGGCAGAGCCCCGCGCCGGCCGCTAGCGCGAGCGGCACCTGCAGGAGACCGGGCGGCCGCACCCCCAGCGTCCAACGCAGCGACGCGTCGCGCGCGTGCACGCGCACCATCGCGAAGACCACGACCGAGGTCGCGAGCACCTCGCACGCCCCGAGGTTCACGAGATCGGTCGCCGCGCCCGGCCTCGCGGCCTCCGTCAGGCCCACGCAGACCTGCTCGACCATGAAGAGCGCCACGGTCCACAGCGCCGCGTAGAGCGGCGACACCGGCCGTGCGCTTGCACCGTCTTGCATCACCTGCCCCGCAGATGCGCAGGAACGCCGCGCTTGACCACGGTGTCGCGCTCGAACTTCGCGTCGAGGTCGGGGTAGTCGCTCGTGTAGTGCAGGCCGCGGCTCTCGTGCCGGGTGGCGGCGCACTCGATGATGAGCTGCGCGACGGTGGCGATGTTGCGGAGCTCGAGCAGGTCGCGAGTGATGAAGTACTTCCAGTAGTACTCGACGATCTCCTCCTGGAGCAGCGCGATCCGCCGCGCCGCACGCCGCAGGCGCGTGTCCGACCGCACGATGCCGACGTAGTTCCACATCAGGCGCCGCACCTCGTCCCAGTTCTGTGTGATGACGACCGCCTCGCCGCTCGGCGTCGCGCCGCCGACCTCCCACTCGGGGACGTCGGGCCACGGCTTGCTGCGGTCGATGTCCTTCATGGCCTGGGCGGCCCGGTGGGCGAAGACGAGCCCCTCGAGCAGCGAGTTGCTCGCCAGGCGGTTGGCGCCGTGCAGTCCCGTGTGCGCGCACTCGCCGATGGCCCACAGGCCGGGAATGGTCGTGCGCCCCTCGAGGTTCGTCGTGATGCCGCCGCACATGTAATGGGCGGCCGGAACGACCGGGATGGGCTGCGCGGTGATGTCGATACCCCAGCGCAGACACTCCTGGTAGATGCCGGGAAAGCGCTCGCGGACGAAGGCCGGCTTCTTGTCGGTGATGTCGAGCAGCACGTGCTCGGCGCCCGTCTTCTTCATCTCGGCGTCGATCGCGCGGGCGACGATGTCGCGCGGCGCGAGCTCGCCGCGAGGGTCGTGGCGCTTCATGAAGGGCGTCCCGTCGGGCAGGCGCAGGACCGCGCCCTCGCCGCGCATCGCCTCGGTCAGGAGGAACCGCTGCGCCTGCGGGTGGAAGAGGCACGTGGGGTGAAACTGATAAAACTCCATGTTCGCGATCTCCGCGCCGGCGCGGAACGCGACCGCGACGCCGTCTCCCGTCGCGACGTCGGGGTTGGTCGTGTAGAGGTACACCTTGCCCGCGCCACCCGACGCGAGGACCGTGGCGCGCGCGAGGATCGTTAGGACTCGCCCGCTTCCCTCGTCGAGCACGTACGCGCCGGCGCAGACCTCCGGGCCGCCGTACTTCGCCATCGTGATGAGGTCGACGGCCGTGTGTCCCTCGAGGATGCGGACGCGCGGCGTGCGCGCCGCGGCCTCGAGCAGCGCGCGCTCCACCTCCCTCCCCGTCATGTCCGCCGCGTGCGCGACGCGGCGCGCGCTGTGGCCGCCCTCGAGGTGCAGGTCGAGGTCGGCGTCTCCCTGGCTTCGACCACGCTCCGGCGAAGCCGGAGACGTGCCGTCGTCCGCCGCCGACTCCGCGCGGTCGAAGTTCGCCCCGATGTCGCGCAGCATCTTCACGCGCGCCGGCGCCTCTTCGACGCACAGCCTGACGACCACGTCGTGGCAGAGCCCCGCGCCAGCGGCCAGCGTGTCGGCGAAGTGCGCCTCGAACGAGTCCGCCGCGCTCAGTACGGCGGCGATACCGCCCTGAGCGTACTTCGTGTTCGACTCGTCGGCGCTGCGCTTCGTCACGATGAGCACGTCGCCGTGCTCTGCCGCCTCCAGCGCGAACGACAGCCCGGCCACGCCGCTGCCGATGACGAGATAATCCGTTGTAACGTGCATTCCGACGGGGACTCTAGCCTCTCCCGCCCAGCCGACGCACTCCTTCGGACGGGGTCATGCTGCAGTCCGGTTGACACGGGGCGCTCCAGCCTCTACCAACTGAATGGCCATTCACTCCGGAGGCAACTGCGGTGAAGATCCTCGTCGCGGTCAAGCGGGTCAGCGACCCCGAAAATCTCAACAAGATCAAGCTGTCGCCTCAAGGGAAGGTCGACACGTCCGGGCTAGAGCCCAAGGCGAGCCCGTACGACGAGTACGCGCTCGAAACGGCGCTCCGCCTCACGGAGAACGGCGCCAACACGAAGCAGCGCCTGGGTGAGGTCGTCGCCGTCACGTTCGCGCCGAAGGAAAGCGAGCAGATGCTCCGCGCGATGCTGGGCACGGGCGCCGATCGCGCGATCCGCGTCGACGCGACGGACGACGCGCTCGACGGCGACGTCGTCGCGCGCGGCCTCAAGGCGCTCGTCGAGAAGGAGAAGCCCGATCTGGTCCTCCTCGGCTACCAGCAGGCGGAGAACGAGTCGAACGAGGTAGGGCAGATGCTCGCCGAGCACCTCGGATGGCCGCAGGCCACGTTCGTCGGCTCCATCAAGAGCGAGGACGACAAGGCGCTCCTCGTCGGTCGCGAGATCGAGGGCGCGACGGCGCAGCTTCGCGTCACCTTGCCGGCGGTCGTCACCGTCCTCGACAAGATCATCCACCCGAAGAGCGTGCAGTCGAAGCACACGGCACAGGCCCACGCCTACCCGGACGGCGTCCGCTTCGCCGCGCTCATGGCCATCATGGCGGCGAAGAAGAAGCCGCTCGCCGAGATGAAGCTCGCCGAGCTGGTCCCCGCCGCGACGCTCAAGGTGACCTACGGCAACGCGGAGCTTCCGCCGAAGCGCGCGGCCGGCGTGAAAGTGAAGGACGTGAAAGAGCTCGTAACCAAGCTCAAGACGGAAGCGAAGGTGATTTGAATGGCCGGCACACTCGTTGTCGCGGAGCTCGCGGAAGGCCAAGCGAAGCGGACGACGCACAGCGCGATCGCCTTCGCGAAGCAGGTGGGCGCACCGTTCGCTATCCTCGCGATCGGCGGGGGCGCGGCCGGAGCCGCCAAGGAGCTGGCCGCGTACGGCGCGCAGAAGGTCATCGTCGTCGACGACGCGGCGCTCGCGAACTACGTGTGCGAGCGCTTCGCGCCGACGGTCGTCGCGGTCGCGAAGGCCGGCGGCTACGACACCATCGCGCTCACGGCGAGCTCGTTCGGCAAGGACCTGGCGCCGCGCGTCGCTGCGAAGCTCGGCGCAGGGTACGCGCCCGACATCAACCAGGTGACGGTAGACGGGCCCAAGCGCCGCTACCGCCGCCCGCAGTACGCGGGCAACGCCTTCGGGTGGCTCGAGATCGCGACGCCGGTGCACGTCGTCAGCGTCCGGCAGACCGAGTTCCCCGCGGCCGAAGCCAGCGGCGGCTCGAGCCCGATCGAGACGGCCGCCCGCGCGCCGGACGACGCCGCGGCGGCGCGCGTCGAGTTCGTGAAGCTCGAGGCGGGCAAGAGCGAGCGGCCGGACCTCGGCGAGGCGCGCGTCGTCGTCTCCGGCGGCCGGTCGCTGAAGGAGCAGTTCAAGCAGGTGCTCGAGCCGCTGGCGGACGCGCTCGGCGCCGCGATCGGCGCGAGCCGGGCTGCGTGCGACGCGGGGTATGCGCCCGCAGAGCTGCAAGTCGGGCAGACGGGGCGCACCGTCGCGCCGCAGCTCTATGTCGCGGTCGGTATCTCCGGGGCGATCCAGCACATCGCCGGGATGAAGGCCTCGAAGGTGATCGTCGCGATCAACAAGGATCCGGACGCGCCCATCTTCCAGATCGCCGACTACGGCCTCGTGCAGGACCTCTTCGTCGCCGTTCCCGAGATGGTGAAAGAGGTCAAGGCGTCGACGTAGCGCGTCGCGAAGACGACGGGGGACATACGGGGCCACCGCGGTCGGGGCGCGTTTGGGGTCCGGCCTACGGCGCTGTACTCTGGCCCGATAGCGCTACGGGCGATCGGGACGGCGCCTCCGGCCGGCCCCCAAACACGCCCCGCCCGCTCTGGCGGGTACGACCACCGCGAGGGAGCTTCTCTCACGCCTCCGAGAGCTTCTCTAAGCCCTCTCGGAGAGCGAATCGGGCCCGTCGTAGACGCTCTCCCGCTCCCAAAAGTGCACCGGCCGCATCTTGGAGATTGTGGATCGCGCTTCAGAGCGAATGAATCGCGTCCGGTAACTTCCCGGTCGCGTCACGACCGTTCGCTGACGTCGACGTTACGCTCCGCGCCTAGGCTCTCTCGAGCGTCGAGAGCAGCAGCTGCGCGGTCGCGCGCACCTTGTCCGACGAGTGGTCGAAGACGTAGCCGTCGATCTCGCCGCTCTGGCGATCGACGCGCGGCTTCATGATCGTTCGAGCCCACGTCGCGTCGTAGGCGTCCGGGTCGCGCCCCTCGGGATCGGCGCCGCGGTATGCGCGAAAGTCGAGCGCGCCGATGGCGTCGAGCTTCTCCAGTCCGGCGTCCGTGGCATCCCAGTGGCTGGTTTCGCCCAGCAAGAAGCCGAGGCGTCCGAGCGCCAGGAGGAACGTCGCCTGGAACGCCACGTTGCGCGCCGTTCGCTGCTGCTCGAGGTACGCCGCGCGCGCGTCGCCGTCGAGAAGCTGACTGGGTCGCTCCGGATCTCCGGGCACCCACAAGGGGCCGAAGACCTCCGAGATGCGGCGCCAGTAGGTGCGCACGAATTCCCCGCGGTCCGCGACCTTGCGGAACATGCCCGCGTCCGGGTTCGATATGGGATCTCCGTCCCCCAGCGCGGAAAGGCTGTACGCCTGCATGAGCGCCGACAGCGTGAAAAGCTTGGAGCTCGCTCTGCCGATGGTCTTCGAGTCTTCCTCGATGAACTCCGGATCCATCCAGAGGTTCTGCACGTCGGCCCGGTCCTCCTGGAGCAGTCGCACGACCGGAGAGAACGACTCGTACTTCAGGATCTCTTCCTTGGTGGCCTGCGAGTTGAGCGCGTTGCTCTCGATGTAGAGGCGCCGCTCCGCGTCTTCGGCGAGGCCGACGACGCGGCCGTCCTCCAGGACGTGGCTCGCGTAGCAGACGAACGCCACGTCCGTCTCCGAGAGGAAGCGCTGGACGCGCTCGCGCAGGGCCTCCAGGCGCGCGAGATCGCGTTCGGCCGCCGGATCGGGCGCCTCCATTCGCTTGATGCTCTGCTTGCGATCGCGGATCGCGTCGGCCACCGCGCGATGAAACGAGAAGAACGCGAAGCAGCGACCCTGCCCGTCGCCGATGTGGAAGACGGCCTCGCCCATCGGCGGGTCCGCCTCGAGCGTGGCGAAGTGCCGGTTCGCGAGGGCGCTCATCGCGACCGCGAGTCCGCCGTGGGCCGCTCCCTGCTCCTCGGCGAACCGCAGGCGGGCGCGCCCGAAGCGCTCCGGAATGACCAGCTGGACGGCGCCGAGGAACCCTTGCCGGTTGTCCCCCTGCTCCACGCTCTCCATGACTCGCAGGTAGAACGCCACGAGCTCGCGCATGCGCGGCGTCTTGTGCGCGCGGTCGTCCTCGAGCAGCTCCTTCGTCGACTCCTTGCCCGCGCCGCGCGCGAGCGAGCGCTGCGCGTTCGGGTTCACGGTCATCGCTTCGACGCGGAGGGCCGCGATGATCTCCTGCGCGGACAGCGTCCCGGTGAGAATCAGTTTCCCCGCCTGGCCGCCGACGAACACGGGGATCTTCATCTCATCGCACGATACCCGATCGCGTTAACGTCGCGCAGCTCGAACCCTCACTCGACGTGCGTTCTCAGCGTGAGTCCCTTGGAAACGACGCATTTCTCGAGGACCGAGAATACGCCTTGCACGACGACCGCGAGCAAGGCGGCCGGCACCGCGCCCGACAAGATGAGCGGCGTGCTGCGGAGCGTGATGCCACGCAAAATAGGATCGCCCAGCCCCCCGGCGCCGACGAGCGCGGCGATCGTCGCCGTCCCGACGCCGATGACGGCGCTCGTGCGAACTCCCGCCAGGATCGCCGGCAACGCCAGCGGCAGCTCGATCCGCAGCAGCTTGGTGGTCGGGGACAGGCCGAGCGCCTCCGCCGCTTCGGCCAGGTGCGCGGGGATCGTCGTCAGCCCCGTGTAGGCCCCCTGCACGATGGGCAAGAGGCCGTAGAGGAAGAGCGCCGCGATGGCGGGCCGGACGCCGATGCCGAAGAACGGAATGAGGAGCGCGAGGAGAGCGAGCGACGGAATCGTCTGGACGATGCCCGCGGTCGCCAGCGCAGCGGCCGCGGCGCGCCGGCGTCGCGCCGCCAGGATTCCGAGCGGAAGGCCGACCGCGATGGACCCGGCGAGCGACACGGCCACGAGGAGCACGTGCCGCATGACGTCGCGCGCCGTGCTCTCCTCCTCCGCGCCTTCCGTGGGGACCTCGCCGCCCAGCGCGCTGCGCAACAAGTCGCGCGCAGCGGCGTCGACGGCGACGTGGTCGGCAACCGCCGCGTTCGCGCGCGCCATCGTCGCGCGATCGATCGTTCCGACGAGTCGCCGGATGGCCGCGATCGCGTTCGGCGCGCGGGTCTCCAGGTCGAGCCGGTACACGACGACGGCCTCGTACGTGGGGAAGAAGCCGCGGTCGTCGGCGAGCACGCGAAGGCCGAGCCGGGCGATCTGAGGATCGGTCGTGTACACGTCGACGACGTCGGCCTGTCCCGCGGCGAGCGCCTCGAACGCGAGCTCGTGCGCGACTCCGCGCACCTCGGCGAAGCGCAGACCGTAGGCCGAGCGGAGCCCCGGCCAGCCGTCGCCCCGCCCGAGGAACTCGTGCGTGAACGCCGCGCGGAGCTCCGGGTGGCCCGCGGCGTCCGAGAGCGACGCGATCGCGTCCCGCGCGGCGACGGCGGACGACACCGCGAGCGCGTACGAGTCGTCGAAGCCGAGGCTATCGGTGACGCCCAGCCCGTCGCGAGCGAGGCGCGCGCGGAGCTCGCCGATCGTCGCGGACCGCGAGTGGAGCACGACCTCGCGCAGCGTGCCGGTGTACTCGGGATACGCGTCGATCGCCCCCGTACGCGCTGCCTCCGCGACGATCTCGGTCCCGCCGAGGTTCGCTCTGTGGTTCGCCTCCACCTGCGCAGCCCGCGCCAGCGCGGCCATCGCCTCGCCGAGGATCCACGACTCGGGAAACGCCTTGGAGCCGACCACGATCCGCTCCTGCGCCGCCGCCGCCGGGAACGCAAAGAGCGCGCAGGCGACGGCCACGGCCACGGCGATGACCCCCGCCCCCCTCATGGGTGTCTCGACGCGATCAGCTCGCGCACGAAGGCGTCCGCCGGCGCCCGCGCCATGGCCTCGATGTTCCCGCGCTGGACCAGCTGCCCTTGCCGCAGGACGGCGGTCTCCTCGGCGAGCAGGGCCGCCTCGGCGATGTCGTGGGTGACGAGGACCACAGTCTTGCCGAGCCTGCGGAAGAGCGAGCCGAGCTCGCGCTGGAGCCGACCTCGCGTGACCGGATCGAGGGCGCCCAGGGGTTCGTCGAGAAGGAGGACCTGCGGGTCGAGCATCAGCGCCCGCATGACGCCCACCCGCTGGCGTTGGCCGCCGCTCAGCTGCGCCGGCCAGCGCGACAGCGCGTCGCGTTCGAGCCCCATCATCTCGGTGAGGAGCGCCACGCGCTCGTTCACGCGCGCGTCGTCCCAGCCGAGTGTCCGCGCCACGAGCGTGACGTTGTGCTCGGCGGTGAGGTGCGGGAAGAGGCCCCCCTCCTGCACGACGTACCCGATTCGCTTGCGGAGCGCGCGCCGGGTTTCGAGACGGACGACCTCGCCCGCCACCGATACCTGGCCCCGATCGGGCCGAACGAGGCCGAGGACGAGCCGAAGAAGAGTCGACTTGCCGCAGCCGCTGGGTCCGACGATCGCCAGGCGACTGCCGGCAGCCACCCCGAGCGTCAGCGGACCCAGGACTGTGCGTCCGCCGTACGACTTTTCCACGCCATCGAGCTCGATCACGGTCCCTCCGCCGCGTAGACGGAGCCTAATATCGCTTCGCGACCGACTTCGCTCACGCGAAGTCGAGTAGCATGCTGATGTTGCCCCGCTCCCTCGCTCCACTCCTCCTCGTGCTCCTTGGCGTGGCTTCGACCGCTGCGTGCGCAGCGCGCCGCGGCCCCCCGTCGAACGCCGCCGGCTCCCTCGGTGCAAAGAACGCTGGCCGCGATCCCATGACCCCCAACGTCGCCGACAATCCGCCCGTTCCGGCCGGCTGGCAGCTTATGCAGCAGTCGGCCGTAACGCCGGCCATGACGTCGTGGGCGGTCACGATCCTGCACGACCCGACGAGTCACCCGATGTATTCGACGACAGTCCAGGCGTTCGGCCCGGCGACGGTACTCGCGCGCGTGGAATGGCATCCGCCTGACTTCCAGAACATGGCGGTGCATCGCGGGGTGACGCTCTACCGGCCGTCGGAGACCCTCTCGACCCGCTGATCCGCGCCGGCTAAAGCGGAGGGTCGACCGCGGCCGCGACCCCTACGCCACACGCTCCGGGCCGCGCGTCTCTACACGAGGGCTGCCCAGGCGCCGCGCCGCCGGAGCCGGCGCCGACGCCGGCGCTGTCCAGCCGCTTCGCGATCGTCGAGCAACACGCTGCGTCGTGGTGCTCGACGGTAGGGCAAGCGGACCGCTGGCACCCATCGACCGGGCTTCCGTGGCTCGTTGCGTGCTGTAGCTGCCCGACCGGAGGTGGGGGCCACTTCCAACGAAACGGAGACACATCATGAAAACGAAGTACATGAACCCGAAGTACACGCCCGTCCTCGCAGCCATCGTGCTCGGCGTCGGGCTCGTCCCGGCCGCAGCGAGCGCCGAGCCCCAGGCGGAACCCGCCACCGCATCCCAGAGCACGGGGCAAGATCGGGTCGCCGACACGACGCTGAAGCTCGAGAAGGCATTCGACGATCAGTTCGTTCAGGGCAAGATCGATCGCAGCGCTCTGCCGATCGACGACGTGATCCAGGCGTTCCCTGAAGAGGCGCGTCCGAAGGTCCAGGCCCACATCGACCAGATCCTCACGACGGGCGAGAAGCTCGCCGCGCAGATGACGCCCGAGCAGCGCGCGGCGGCGGTTCAGCCACCGGCCGCGGAGAAGGTCGGGAAGACGGCGCAGGCGCAGCTCGCCGCGTGGGGCTGGCCGGGGATGGCCGGCTTTGGTGGCTTCGGGGCCTTCGGCTTCCCGGGCGCGTTTGGCGTGGGCTTCGGGCTGGGCTGTGGCCTGGGCTGCGGCGGCCTGGGCTTCAGCAGCCTGGGCTTCAGCAGCCTGGGCTTCAGCAGCCTGGGCTTCGGCGGCCTCGGTTTGGGCGGCTGGTTCTGGTGATCGGGGACCGGTGACGGTGCCGGGGCGCCGGCGAGAGCCGGCTCCCTGGCACCTCCTCCTGATGTGCGTCGCAGACGCGCACGACGAAACACCGATGCGGAACGGCGTTTCGCTCGCCCGCTACGGTCTGGCCCCACCGCGCGCCGCTTTCGTCGTACGCAGGAGGCGAATCGTTGCGCAGCGATCCCTCTCGCGTGCAGGCTGCCGCCAAGAATCCGCCCGGGGCTGCCGCACCCCACACCGCGGCCGTTCGGCATGCTTCGTGGACTCATGGGCCCCCATGAGCGCGAAACCCGTGCTACCGGGCGCCCTCGCCGTCCTCACCTACGTCGTCCTCAGCACCTCCTGCGCGGGGTCGTCGAGCACTGCCGGCGACGGCACGTCATCCGGGAGCGGTTCGACGTCGAGCGGTGGCTCCGGCTCAGGAAGCGGTACGAGTGGCGGCGGCAGCGGCAGCTCGTCGTCGGGCGGCGGATCGA
>CALKVG010000440.1 GCA_937998045.1 uncultured Myxococcales bacterium | reverse complement strand
TCATCGCGGTGATGTTGAGGAAGGTGATCTCGGGCTCGACCCGGTTGCGCGCGATGGCGCGCCGCAGCTCGCGCTTGTACACGGCCAGGCTCGCCGGCCTCTGGCGCGGCGGCGGCTGCTGCGGCGGAACCCCTCCCGTCGGCGGCTGGTTCATGGGCTACTTGGGCACTCCGAAGTTGACGTCGCTGAAGAGTGGTTTGCCGTCGTCGCCCTTCCGCAGAGCGTCGATGGTCCCGATGATGACCTGGTACGGGATGTTCGCGTTGGCCGTGAGCGTGAACGCGGTCTCGTCGGCCGCCTCGGCCACTTGGTTCTTCAAGCGCGAAGCGCAGGCCGTCAGCCCGGCGTAGTCGTAGTCCTGCACGCCGTCGGCGGTCTTCAGCCCAACCGCCAGTCCGGAGCCGGGACCCTGGCAGCCCTCGCCGATGCGCTGTCCGAACGCCGAGACGAGGAAGCCTTTGTCGATGACCACGATGTTCAGGGACAGGGACGGCTTGGTCGGCGGCCGGGCCGACGAACCGCTCGCACGCGGGGGCTGCGAGTCGATCATCGTCGTGAACGTCACGCTGATCGTCGCGAGGACGAACATGAGGACGTTCGTGATGATGTCGAGAAACGGCACGATGTTGAGCTCACCGCCCTCCTCGTCCGGCGCGAGCTCACGCGGCGCGGAGAGGCGCCTTACGCGGCTGCGCTGGGCGGCGCTCAGCTTTTCCTGGGCCGGCATCGGCTGTCCCGCGCTCGACTAGTAGCCGCCCGGGCGCGTTTGTATCGTGAGCAGGTTGAACATGCGCTCCTGCGTCGCGTCCAGGTCGTGCTGAATGTTCTTCGCGCGCTGGTGCAAGAAGAGGTGCGCGATCATGCACGTGACGGCGATGCCGAGGCCGAACGCCGTGTTGTACATGGCCTCGGAGATGCCGAGCGAGAGCTGCGCCTGGCGCTGCGCCGCCGAGAGGCGAGGGTCGGACACGGCGTTGAACGTCGTGATCAGGCCGGTGACGGTGCCGAGCAGACCTATGAGGGTCGCGATGTTCGCGAGCGACCACAGCGAGCCGACGCGCTTCTCCACGGCGGGACGCAGCTCACCCATCTTCTCGCTCATCGCGGCGTCGATCTCGTCCGGACCCTTGTTCGCGTGGGTGAGTCCTGCCTTCACGAGCTGCAGCGTGGGGTAGTCGCCGGCGTCGCACAGCTTGATCGCGCGGTCGATGTTCCCGGCGGTGACCAGCTTCTTGATCTGGGCGAAGAACTCCTTCGAGTTGACGCTGTACTTCGAGAGCTGGAAGGCGATGCGCTCGATGACCATCGCGATGACCACCGCGCTCACGACCAAGTTGGCGACCAAGAACGTCGGACGCTCTTTGAAGGCGCCCATCAGGCCGCCCCCTCCGCTCGCAGCCTGCGCCGCTTGCTCCGCAACAAGCACCACCAACATTCCCCGACGCTCCTTTCTGATCCTTTTCTCTGTGGCACCTGCGCGCCCTCGATCCGGAGAGGCTCGCGCGCGGCTTCTACGACTCGCGCCGGCCAGTATAGCGGCATGAGACGCAGAAATGGGAAGGGCGCTGCGAGCGGGGTGCGACAGGTGCGCGGGTCACCCGCGCCGGAGAGCGCTTGCCGCTGCCTGACCACCTCACGGTTCATGTCACGGTTCATGCTCGACCGGACCGCGTGCGGACCCTTGCAACCCCGCGGGAGATCGCCCGGGAGCGCCGGTCTCGAGATCCAAGAGAGGATGCGGGCGAGCGGATCCGTTCGCCTGACGCGAGCTCGCAGGCCGTCAGAGGAATCCAGCCGCCGCCCACTCTCTATGGGCGCAGCCAAACGCGAGCGGAACTCGAACGCGGGCCGCGCCTCGTGCGTACTCCACCTTTCGTAAAGAACCTAGAAGAAGAGGATTGCGCCGGTGGTACAAAGTTCGATAAGTTCCTGGATCTTGTGCGCTTTTGTAAGCGCCATGCGCGTCTCGAAGGGATGTTTTCTCCCAAACTCGCTTGACTCAATTCGGTCTGACCTGTCACGCTCGCGTGGCTCGTGCATCCGGCCAACCTGTCCGGACAGCTTGCCGGACGACTTGCCGGCCGACTTGATGGGGGTGGGCCTGTACGAGCGCCTGAGGCTTCGCTTTTCTGGTCCGTGACCCACGTCGTATCTCTTGGGTTTTCGGCAGCGCCCCACGCTTTTCTCTCCGGGAAGGTTCGCACGCACCGCTTGGGCCCGAGAGCGCGGAAAACTGCGCTTGGGAAACTCTCAAGTTTTACTTGCGGCCGTCACTTGAAGAGCGAGGAGCTCATTGCTCTCGTGAGGCGCTTGCTTCGGCCCAACTCGTTCGGATAACGTCGCGGCGCGCTTTGCTTCGGCGTTTCTTCGCGAAAGCATCGCTCGAGGTCACACGCTCACAAGACACTCGTCGGAGCCACCGGGGAACCGACTCCTGGTGGGAATAAGGGACCCGACGACCAAACCTGACGGAGGACGGTTCGATGGCTGCTGTTTGGAAGCATTTTAAGGATGGCGGTTGGGGAATGTACGTAATCCTCTTCTGGTCCGTCATCACGATCGGCGTCATCGTCGAGAGGGCGCTCTATCTGTTCGGCGCCTCGATCAACAAGGACGTCTTCCTCGCCACGATGCAGAAGTGCATCCTCGCAGGCGACATCGCGAAGGCCGTGAAGATGTGCTCGGCCGCAAACGCTCCTCTGGCGCGCATCGTCCAGGCTGGTCTCGTCAAGGTGAATCGCCCGGATGAGGAAGTTCAGGCTGCGATGGACGAGTCCGCGCTCCGCGAAGTTCCGCGCATCGCGAAGCGCACGGGCTATCTCGCCCTCCTCGCGAACCTCTCGATGCTCAGCGGCCTTCTCGGCACGGTGTCGGGCTTGATCACGAGCTTCGGCGCCGTGTCCGGCGAGAGCGTCGACCCCAGCCAGAAGGCCCGCATTCTCGCCGAGGGTATCTCCGAAGCGATGAACTGCACGGCGTTCGGGCTGATCGTCGCCATCATCGGCCTCATCGGGTTCGCCGTTCTCAACGGCAAGACCCAGCAGCTCGAGGACGATATCAACGAGGCGAGCGTTCAGGTGCTCAACCTCGTGGTGACGAATCGCCAGAAGGTCAACCTGTCCGGCATTCCGGGCTGAACAGACCTACCTGCCTGACGAGGGCCCGACAAAAAGGGCCCAAGGAATCCGTAGCGAGAAGCCTCGAAGAGAAGCGCGTGTGTCGGGGGGGCCGCTTTGCAACCGGCGGCCCCACGACTGACTCAGGACTCGTTTAGCGAAGAGGATCCCATGGGTGGCGTAGACGTCGGTGGCGGTGGAGGCAAACGGAAGAACCTCGACTCGGAGATCAACATGATCCCGATGATCGACCTCCTGATGGTCACCATCTCGTTCCTCCTCATCACAGCCGTGTGGACGCAGATGGCCCGCATCAACGCGGACGCGCAGGTCCCTGGCCCGCCGCGCCCGGACGTCGAGCAAGAGAAGGTCGAGCCCGAGAAGCAGCTTCACGTGATGATGCAGGGCGACGACAAGTTCGTCCTCGTCTGGAAGCAGGGGAGCACTACGGTCGACTCCATCGACGTCCCGCGCAAGGACGTCATTACCCAGCAGGGAGCCGTTCAGGTCGTCCGCTACCCGGACCTGGCGGCGAAGATCGAGACCGAGTGGAAGGCCAAGGGCCAGCACACGAACCCGACCGATCGCAAGCAGGATCAGGCCATCCTGCACACGGACAACAAGACCGAGTTCAAGTACATCATCGGCGTCATCGACGCGATTTACGCGCCCCAGCGCGACATGAACTTCGGCGCGAAGACCGACAAGTTCCCGGCCTTCAACATCACTTTTGCCGTCAACTGACGGGGAGTAGACCGACCCATGCCCGTTCATGAACCCGGTCGCAGCTTGATGCGACATGTCGGCCTCGAGTTCGTCGCCAAGAAGGTATCGGGCGGCGGGCACCGCAACACGAACGCGAACCTGTCGCTGACGAGCATGATCGACTTCCTCGTCGTGACGGTCGTCTTCTTGCTGATGACGTTCAGCGCGAGCGGTGAGACGCCCGTGGCCAAGGGTCTGAACATGCCCAAGGCGGAGAACGTCCTGGACATGATGGACGCGCCGATGGTGGCCGTCGTCGGCAGCCAGATTCTCGTCGACGGCTCGCCGGCCGGGAACTCCCGCGCGGTCGAGGAGTCGGACCGGATGCAGCGGATCGACGAGCTGTTCAACATCCTGAAGGCCAAGCGCGAGCTGTGGAAGCAGACGCACCCGAACAAGGATTTCCCGGGGGTCGTCATTCTCCAGATCGATCAGAACATCAAAGCCGTCGTGGTGAAGAGCGTCTTCCAGACCGCGGCGTTCGCGGGGTTCCCCAACGTGAGCTTCATGGTGGACCGGATCCCCCACACGGGCGGGTCTCACGGCTAGAGTTCGAGAGCACGCGCGAGGCCCCGAAAGAATGCACCTGGGGCGGTAGATGGAGCCAGTACGAAGGACTACGCGCGGGTTGCCAGCGATCGCCCGGGCGCGCGAGGACCGGCGGAGCGGACGCGGGCGGTGGACGACGCAGGCGGGCCTCATGGCCGCGGCCGTGGTCGTCGGAGGACTCATCGCGCACAAGCTCGTGAGCGAGCGCGAGCTGAGCTCCGGGAAACAGGCGCTTCTCGCCAAGCAGCGCGCCGTGGCGGCGACGCTGGGCGCGGAGTGGTACCCGATGCGCGATCGCCTCGAGAACGAGGTGCTCGCCGCCGGCAAGGGCTTCCCGGGGGACTCGGTGGACCCCGTCGCGCGTCGCGGCGAGTTCCGTTCCCAGCCGGGCCTCTACCTCCGCATGCGGGTCAGCGACGCCGCGGACGTCGCCAGCATCCGCCGCGTCGCAGCCGACGCAAAGAAGGACGCGTTCGCCGCGTGCCTCTTGCGCGAGCCGAACGAACGGGGCGCCCGGGGCGAGGTCGACGGCGGCGCCTTCGCCGAGCAGCCCTGGAACCTCGGACAGGCCTACGCCGCCACGCGCATCCTGACCGACGATTGGGTGCAAGCCGTCAAGGATGCCGATGACGAGCTTCGTCTGCGCATCTTCACCGAGCAGTACGACAAGGCGATGCGCGAGGAAGTGCCGCTCGCTATCGACGTCGTGCGACGAGCGCGGTTCTTCCTTCTCGTCCTCGACGAAGACGTGCCCGAGGCTGCGGCGTTCGCGGAGGGCGGCGCGGTAACCGAGGCGGCGCTGCAGCTCGTCCCCCACCCCGCGCGAGTCCACCTGTTCGACCTCACGACCGGGCGCGAGATTCTCCGCCTCATGCGGTCGGGCGACGCGCGCGTCATCCCCGCAGGCGAGCGCTTCGTCGCCGACAGCGAAACGCGCGACGCGATGCAGCGGCAAGCCAACAACTGCGCGCTCGCAAGTCGCGTCCAGGAGACCCTCGAAGCACCCCACCCGGGCTAAATCAGTCCGACGTCGTGCCGGACGGCACGACTTCGTCGCGCTACCTGGGAGCCCGATCGCCGAGGTCGACGAGGTGAGTCATCAGGAGCTGGTGCCAGGCGATCGTCAGTGCGACGAACCCGGTGCGATCCATCGGTCCGCCGACGGCGCCCGACGCGAGCGCCGAGTCGCTCCAGCGCACGCCACCGTGGATCCCGATCCACGGTCCGGTCGCCTGCTCGAAGACGGAGAGCTCGACGCCGAGCCCGATCTGCACGCCGAGCTCCGAGCCGAAAGGTCCCCCAGGCCGCTGGGCGAACACCGCGCCGAGCTCCAGGCCCAGCGAGTCGAGCGCGAGATCCAGCCGCGCGCTCGGGGTCTCGTAGCCCTTGAGCCAGCGGCCCAGAAAGAGCGGCCGAAGCTCGAGCCCCGTGGCGAGGAGCCGCTGAGGCCCCGCGCTCGGGTCGAAGAGCGCCCCCTCTTCGTAGGCGACGAAGGCACCCGCGGTGTCGAGATAACGAAGGCGAATCTCCCCTTCTGCGCTCGCGCCCCGCTCTGTGACGACGCCGCCGATACCCACGGCGACCGTGACGTCCCCGTCGATGCGCCCGTGGCTCGGGTCGTCGTCCTGCGCGGAGGCCGTTCGCTCCGCCGACGGCCCAGCCACCAGGAGCGCAGCGATCAGGCCGAGCCGGAGTTCAAAGCGCGAGCGCATGGGTCACCGGGTCGCGCAGCTCGGGCGCCATGACCAGGCGCACGCGGGAGAGCACCTGCCCCGCGAGGCGACCCAGAAGGAACGAGACGTCGTGCAGGGGACGCGGCGGGCCCTTCGCATAGACGACGAGCAGCGGAGCCGCCTCGCCGCCGAACGGTTCGTCGGTCGCGACGTCGAGCCCCACGTAGACGTCCGGGTCGAGCCCGCGCCCGCGCGCGACGTCGCGAGCGGTGGAGAGGGCACGCTCCCGCCCCTCCGGCGTCGCGTGCTCGCCGAAGAGCTCGAACGTCTTGAACAGCGCGCGGGCGCGAACGCGTCGCGCGAGGTCCGACAGCGGAGGATCGGGCGCGTGCTCCCACGCGTGCATCGCGCCCCAGAGCACGCCGTCGTCCAGCTCGAGGTAGTCGCCGAGGGCGATGGTCGCCCCACGGGAGGCCGACGCGACGGCCGCCGGCACGCCCTCGAGCCGTGCGCCACGCTGCAGGACGGAGACTGCGCGGGCGAGGATCGTGCGAATCATCCACTCGGCGGCCCGGGTGGCCTTGTGCTGGTAGACCTGCTGGAACATGAAGAGGCGCGCGGTGATGAACGCCTCGATCGCCGGCAGCCCCTTCGCGCCGTCGATGGCCAGCTCCGGCCCGCGCGCGCCGTCGGCGCGCGGCGCGAAGCACAGGCTGCGCAGCAGCCAGTCGAGGTCGTAGACGCCGTAACGCACGCCCGTTGCGTGGGCGTCGCGCAGGAGATAGTCGCAGCGATCCACGTCGAGCTCGCCGCTCACGGCTTTCGCAAGGTACGGCACCTCGTGGCGACCGTGCACCAGGTCCACGACGCGCGTGGGAAGGTCTCGATCGATCGCTACGAGCTCCTGGTGAACGCCGGTCGACGGGTCCAGGACGATGCGCTCGGTCCAGGTCTCGTGCGCCGGCGTTCCGGGGATCGCGTTCTCGAACAGGTGCGACAGCGGACCGTGACCGACGTCGTGCAGGAGCGCCGCGGCCAGCGCCTGCCGCGCGCGATCGGGCGTAACGCGCTGGTCCGCCGGAAGCACTTCGCCGATCGCGCGCAGGCGGGCGATCAGCAGCTTCATTACGAACGCCGCGCCCACAGCGTGCGCGAAGCGCGAGTGCTCCGCCCCAGGGAACGCGAGCGACGTCACGCCGAGCTGGCGGATGCGGCGAAGCCGCTGGACCTCCGGCGTATCGACGAGCCGCTCGACGACGCACTCCTCGTCTCCCTCGAACGCCACGAGCCCGTGCACCGGGTCGCGCAGAATCACGGCACCTCCACCAGTCGCGTCCCCACTCGCCCGTCGTCGTACCACGCGCGAACGCCGAACGGACCGCGCGCCCCGTCGAACACGGCGACCCGCTCCGCAGGACGCGGCTTGATGCCCGGCGCGCGCTCCGAATGCCATGCGCAGCGAAACGCCCGCCCCTCGTCGTACGTGGGGTCGACCGCCCAGGCGAGCGGCTCGCTCGGTTCGTCCAGCCGCAGGCTCACGCGCGACCCCTCGCGCGCGACGCCGACGCGCAGAGGCGCCCCCACGCCCTCGGCGGGCGCGGCAGGGCCGGCCTCGGTCGACGCGCACCGCTCGACGGACAGCGCCGCGCCCGCGCGCAGCAGACGCGCGCGCGCCGTCGCCAGGGCGAGCGGCGAGGCGTCGCCCAGGACGAAGCGTCTCCCCAGCGCGTGCGCGCTCTCTCCGGTCGTTCCGCTACCCGCGAACAGGTCGACGACGAGCCCCCCCGGCGGCGACGCGCAAGCCACGATGCGGTCGAGCAGCGCGCGCGGCTTCTGCGTCGGGAATCCCGTACGCTCGTGCGTGGGAGCGTGACGCAGCGGCGGTACGTCCGTCCAGAGCGCGTCCACCCGCCGCTCGCGGCACCACACGCCGTCCGCGTTCGTGACGAGGAAGTACTTGATGTACACGCGACCGCGGGCGCTCCGGTGCACGCGCCCCTCCTTCTCGAGGCGAGCGATCGACTCGTCGGTGTAGTCTCCTCGGGGGGCGCTGGTGAAGGGTCGCCCCTGCTCGTCCCATCGGACGGCCCCAGGGTCAATCGGCTCGAGTCGCGTGGGCAGCGCGAGTCGGAAGCGCGGGCCGCCGTAGACGACGATCGTGTCGAGCGTACGACCGAACTGGTGGCTGGCGGCCTGGCGTCCGAGGTTGGGAGCTCGGCGCCAGACAATCTCGTTCACGAAGGCCGCCCGCCCCAGAATCTCGTCGAGGAGCAGCCGCACGAGATAAGACGCCCGCCAGTCGACGTGCACCCATACGGTGCCCGAAGGCGCCAGCAGCCGGGCGAGAGCCTCCAGCCGGGGCGCCAGCATGTCCAAGTACTCGCCGATTCCGTCCCCCCATCGATCGTCGTACGCGCGGGCCCGAAC
>CALKVG010000439.1 GCA_937998045.1 uncultured Myxococcales bacterium | reverse complement strand
ACACGCGTAAGATCGTCGGCAGCGTCAGATGTGTATAAGAGACAGGAGTATGGCATGCGCGTCCGAAATCCATGCGCGCAACTCCCACGGTCGGGCGCACGTTGGCACATAGGAGCTGCGACACCAGCTCCGGCCGCAGCCAGAGACGTCCTTGAGGCAGAGGCACACCGCGTCTACATCCGGAGCCATGCCCAAGAAGGTGCGCGAGGTCGTGCTTCAGGACTCGACCACGCTCGGGCAGAGCCCGAGACGTGCCGTCGGCACGCGAAACCGGGCGATTGTCTCGACGCTGGAGCGAGGGCACCCGTGGGTGTGGCGCGAGTCCATCGCGCGCGGACTCGACGGCGCGCACCCGGGCGAGGAGGTCCAGGTGCTCTCGGCGGACGGATCTCCCGTCGGCCGCGGCCTCGCAGAACCGGGCTCCCCGATCGCGGTGCGGATGTGGACGCACGGACGCGAGCCCATCGACGACGTCCTCTGGCGGGAGCGCGGCCTCCGGGCGATCGAGCTGCGCGGGCGCCTCTTCGACGTGACCGCTTGCAACGCCTACCGGGTCCTCCACGGCGAGGGCGACCGGATGCCCGGGTTCGTCGTCGACCGTTATGGGCAGGCGGCGGTCCTCCGGACCGACGGTGAGGCCGCCCGGGCGCGCGTCGCCGAGTTCGCTGCGGCGATGGAGCCCGCGCTCGAGGCGGATGGCGTGCACACGCTCCTACACCGGACCGGAGGAAAGGGCGAGGTGCCGCAGCTGGACGTGCTCTTCGGCGAACCTCCGCCGCCGACGGTGACCGTGCGCGAATACGGTATCCCGTTCGTCGTCGACATCGCACACGGCCAGAAGACCGGGGCGTTCCTCGACCAGCGCGAGAACCGGCGCCGGGTCGGGGACCTCGCGCGCGAGCGGCGCGTGCTCAACCTCTTTTCGTACGCCGGGGGGTTCTCCGTGCATGCGGCGCGCGGCGGCGCGCTGCATGTCACGAGCGTCGACGTGGCGACGGCCGCGCACGCGACGGCGCAGGCGAGCTTCCGGGCCGCCGGCGTCGACCCCGGACGCCACGCGTTCGTCACCGCGGAGGTGCGCGCGTTCCTGGACGGCGCGCGAGCGCGCGGCGAGACCTGGGACCTCGTCGTGAGCGATCCACCGAGCTTCGCGCCGAACGAAAAGGCGGTCCCGCGAGCGCTGGCGGCGTACCGGGCGCTGCACCGCGCGTGCGTCGAGGTGCTCGCGCCCGGGGGCATCTTCTGCGCGGCCTCCTGCTCGAGCCACGTGGGCGTCGAGGCGTTCCTCGCCACGCTGGACGACACCGCGCTCGGACGGCGTGCGCTCTCGGTGCTCGAGACGCACGGGCCCGGGCCGGATCATCCCACCCTCGCCGCGTTCCCCGAGGGGCGATACCTGAAGTTCGCGGTACTCGGCTGAGGCGAGTCCCCTACCCTCGCTCGAGGTCGTAGAAGACGAAGTCGCTTCCCTTCACGGCGTAGAGCCCGCAGCCGAGCGACTCGAACGACTTCGCGAGGAGCTTCCGGTAGAACGACGCCGGCCTCGCGCGAACGCTGACGTCCGTGCGCGAGCGGTCGCACACTTCGCGCAGGTCGCGCGCCGTGATCGCCTCGAGGTAGAGAAATCCGCGACACATCGCGCCCATGTTCGCGATGGCCTTCGCGCACGCGCCGTCGTCCAGGTACGGCAGAACGCCCTGGCAGACGATGAGGTCGAACTTCTCGCGCGCACGCCACGTCGAGACGTCGCGCTTCTCGTGGCCGTACGTCGCGCACGCGTAGTCGCTCACGTCGATCGAGCGGTAGCGCACGCCGGGCATGTGCGAGGCGAACCAGTTCTTCCAGAGCCCGATGCCTGCGCCGACGTCGAGGACGCGCTCGATCTCGCCGCCGAACCAGTGGACGAGCCCCGCGACGCCCGCCGCCAGATGCTCGATCTGCTCGCTTCCGTAGACCCGCGACCGTCGCGACTCGTAGTACCGGCGGAAGTAGGTCGCGTCGAACGAAGCGCTCATCGAGAGCGCGCTTCTATCACAGGACGAACCGTGATGACGCTGGGGCAGGCGCCCGCTCGCGGGGAGCGACCGGCGGCGACCCGGAGAATCGACGTTGCACTTTCTCACGGCCTCCACAGTCGCGACTGATCGAGCAGCTTCGCGACGAGCGCCGTCCAGCCCGTCTGCGCCCGGGCGCCGAGTCCCTCGCCGGTCTCGGCGTGGAAGTACTCGTAGAAGGTGACGTTGTCCTTGAAGTGGGGGTCGCTCTGAAGGACATCGCGCGCCCCGTGCACGGGGCGGCGCCCGTCCGGGCCCAGGGCGAACAGGCGGATGAGCCGGCGCGAGAGCTCGGCGGCGACCTCCCACAGGGTGCACATCGTGCCCGAGCCCGTCGGGCACTCCACCTTGAGGGAATCGCCGTAGTAGTGCGCGAGCTTTTGCAGCGACTCGATGACGAGGTAGTTGACCGGCATCCACACCGGACCGCGCCAGTTCGAGTTGCCCCCGAAGAGACCCGTCTGGCTCTCGGCCGGTTCGTATTCGACGCGAAACGTCTGCCCGTCGATGCGAAGCTCGTAGGGCCGCGCCGCGTGGGCGCGGGAAAGCGAGCGCACGCCGTACGGCGACAGGAACTCGGTCTCGTCGAGCATGCGCGACAGGACGCGCACGAGGCGCTGGCGATCGACCAGCGCCAGCAGCCGGCGCTCGAGGCGGCCCGGCACCTCCATGAGCGGGCAGTGCTCCCCGAGCTCGGGGCGATTCTGAAGAAACCACCGCGCGCGCCGCCAGAACGCGGGCATGCGCTCGACCGTATCCGGCTCGATCGTCGACACCGCGAAGAGCGGCGTCAGTCCGACCATCGAGCGCGCGCGCACCGGGACGGCCTCGCCCGTCGGCCGGCGCAGGACGTCGTAGTAGAAGCCGTCTTCCTCGTCCCAGAGGCACACGTTGCCGGCGAGGTGGTTCATCGCGTGGGCGATCGACAGGAAGTGCTCGAAGAACTTGTTGGCCACATCCTGGTAGCTCGGGCTCTCGCGCGCGAGCTCGAGGGCGATGTCGAGCATGTTGAGGCAGTACATGCCCATCCAGGCCGTCGCGTCGGCCTGCTCGAGCGTGCCGCCGCCTGGCAGCGGCTTGCTTCGATCGAAGACGCCGATGTTGTCGAGGCCGAGGAAGCCGCCCTCGAAGACGTTGCGACCCCCGGTGTCCTTGCGGTTCACCCACCAGGTGAAGTTCAGCATCAGCTTGAGGAACACCGACTCGAGGAAGTCGCGGTCGGCGCGCCCGGTCGTGCGCCGCTCGATCTGGTAGACGCGGTAGGCCGCCCACGCGTGCACCGGCGGGTTCACGTCCCCGAGCTGCCACTCGTACGCGGGGATCTGCCCGTTCGGGTGCATGTACCACTCGCGGAGGAGGAGCTTCAGCTGCTGCTTGGAGAAATCCGGATCGACCAGCGCCAGCGGGATGCAGTGGAACGCGAGGTCCCACGCGGCGTACCAGGGGTACTCCCACTTGTCGGGCATCGAGAGCACCTCGGAGTTGTAGAGGTGGCGCCACTCGCGGTTGCGGCCGCTCCAGCGCAACGCCGGCGGCTCCGGCTGACCGGGGTCCCCGCGCAGCCAGCGCTCGATGTCGTACGCGTAGTACTGCTTGCTCCAGAAGAGGCCTGCCGTCGCCTGCCGGAAGATGCGGCGCTCGTCGTCGGAGAGGGAGCCCGGCGCGACGGCTGCGTAGAATTCGTCGGCCTCGCGGATGCGCCGCTCGAAGACGACGTCGAAGTCGGCGAACGGCTGCATGCGCGAGCGGTTCGTGTACCGCAGGCGAACCGTGATCGACTCGCCCGGCTGGAGCACCGTCGAGTACTTCGCGCCGACTTTGGTCCCGCGCCGCGCCGGGTTCACGGCGTCGTAGCGCCGCTTGACGATCGCCTCGTGAAACGCGTCCTTCACGTACGGGCTCTGCGCGGGGGCGCCCCAGAGCCGCGGCACGTTCGAGTCGTTCTCGGTGAAGAGGAGATCGTTCGCCCCCTCCGCGTAGAGCCAGAAGCGCCCGAGGTGCTCGTGCGCGGTCTCGACGACGTGCACGTCGCCGAAGCTCTCGAGCGCGAAGAGCTCCGGGCGCGGCGCCTCGAACGACCAGCTCCACGTGTTGCGGAACCAGAGCTGCGGCAGGACCACGAGCGGTGCAGGCGTCGGCCCGCGGTTGTGCGCCGTGATGCGCATGACGAGGTCGTTGACGTCCTCCTTGGCGTACTCGACGCACACGTCGAAGTACCGGTTGTCGGCGAACGCCGACGTGTCGAGGATCTCCGGCTCGCGGTCGCGACGCGTCGCGATGCGCGCGCGCTCGCGGAGCTCGGAGTAAGGGAACGCGCGCTGCGGGTACTTGTAGAGGGCGCGCGCGTACGAGCACGTCGGCGTCGCGTCGAGGTACCAGTAGAGCTCCTTCACGTCCTCGCCATGGTTGCCCTCGCGGCCCGACACGCCGAAGAGGCGCTCCTTGAGGAAGGCGTCGGCGCCGTTCCAGAGCGCGATCGAGAAGCAGGCGAGGCCTCGGTTGTCGCAGAGGCCAAGGAGCCCGTCGTCTCCCCAGCGGTACGCGCGCGACGCCGCGTGCTCGAACGGGAAGTAGTCCCACGCCTCGCCGTCCTCCGAGTAATCCTCGCGGACCGTGCCCCACTGGCGCTCGGGCAGGTACGTCCCCCATCGGCGCCATTTCTTTTCCGTCGCGGCCTCGCGTGCTTCTTCCAGTCTCCGGTGCTCCGCCGTGCGTGCGCGCATGAGAAGCCGAGAATAGTCGACTAAAGCGGTGTAGATTGCGCTCTCGTGAACGGACCGCGCGATCGCACGAATCCCGACGCGACTCCCCCGTCGGGCCTGCCCGCGCCGGGGAGCGTGACGCAGAAGCTCCAGGCGGTCAGCGTCGCGCCCGCGCCGCGGATGCCGGGGGCTCCGTCGTACGCGCCCGCGCCGCCCGGGGGGACTGCGGCACCGCCGTCGCTCAGCACGGTCCCGACGCCGTCCTCGTCCTATCCGGTGCCGACGTTCGCCGTACAGTACCCACAGGTCGGCACCCTTCTGCGGTCCACGCGCGGCGAGTACGTCGTCCAGGCCATCATCGGCTCGGGGGAGTTCGGCGCCGTCTACGAGTGCGTCGGGCCCTTCGACCAGATCTATGCGGTCAAGATGATGCGCCCGGCCAACCGGCCCTACGCAGACGTCTACGCGGAGTGGGCGCGCGAGGTGCAACGCCTCCTGTCGCTACGACACCCGAACGTCGTGTACATCTTCGACGCCTTCGAGCAGGGTTCGCTCTTCTTCCTCGCGCTCGAGCGCTGCGATCATCCTCTCCTCTCGATGCTCGGCACGCCGATGCAGGAGGGACTGGTGATCGAGCTCGCACGCCAGCTCCTCGCCGCCGTGCAGTTTCTCCACGACAACGACGTCGTGCACGACGACCTCCACCCGGGCAACATCCTGATCTCGCACGGCAGCGACCGACCCATCGTCAAGATCAGCGACTTCGGCATCAGCACCGAGCTCCGCGGGATGGCCGCGACCCGCCCGAACGTCGTGCACCACGCGATCATGGCGCCGGAGATCGTCGCGACCGGTTACACGAGCAGGCAGAGCGACATCTACCAGATTGGCCTCCTCCTTTACTGGATGCTGACCGGGGAGAGCGCCGTCCCCCTCGACGCGCCGTATCCGGACCTCGTGCGCTGCGTCGCCGAAGGGATGCCCCGCCAGCGCGCGGAGCGGATCGGCACGCCCCTCGGCGAGCTGGTCGCCCGAATGCTGCGGCGGCGCGAGCAATTTCGTTACGGCTCGGCGAAGGAGGTCTGGGCCGAGCTGCGCGCTCTCCCCACCTGGCAGAAGAGGGAGCTCTTTCCCGCGCGGTAGCGCAGCTATTCTCTCGCCATGCGCCGCCACGTGCGACCCGCGCTGTTTGCTCTGACGCTCGTCGCAGGGCTCTCTTTCTCGATGGTGG
>CALKVG010000438.1 GCA_937998045.1 uncultured Myxococcales bacterium | reverse complement strand
GGGCTCGGAGATGTGTATAAGAGACAGGCACCGGTCCGCGGTGGCTCGATCGCCGCCCGAATCCACGGCTGCGAAGACGCCGTCGGCGATCGCGCGCACCGCCTCCTCGGCGAGCGCCCCCCCGCGAGACTTCGGCGCGAAGTATGCGAAGGGGACGGGCGACGCCATCGCACCCCATACGTCGAATTCGATCCACAAATCGCAGACCGTTGCGGCGAGCCGAGTCGACCGATCTCCCCACAGGCGCAAGGCGGGCAACGTCCATGGCCAGCCGGCACCGCCGGCGAGAGCTTGGGCGTCCTCGCCGCTCATGCACGCGGCGAAGTCGCACTCGTCGCCGATGGACTCCAGGCGGCACTCGAACGCTCCGAAGGAGAACGCCGGCGGCGTCTGCCCCTCGATGCGTTCGAGGCCGGCCCGCGCCCGCCCCGAGAAGACTTCGTCCGGGAGGCCCGTGGCGCCCAGGCGCCACAGCTGGGCGATGCTCGTTCGCACCTCTAGCTTGCGTTGAATTCGTTGTTGATCACGATGGGCGACTTGGACGGATCCGGAGAGACCAGCGACAGCTGGTATTCGCCCGGCGAGGGGAAGGTCGTCTCGAGCGTCAGCACCGCGCGATGGCTGTCGCCGCTGCTGCTCTTGACCTGGGCAGGCGCAACCGTTCCGCCCCGCTGGAACGTGATGGTCCACGTCGCGAGCGGCGGGAGGGAGCCGACCCTCGCGGTGGCGGTGAGATGCAGCGTGAGCGACTTCTGCGACGGGCCGGTGCGCGGGTCGAGGCTGAAGGTGATGTCGGGACCGGTGTATTCGGTCTGCGGCGCCCCGCCTGCGAGGTTCTCGCTGACCTCCTTCTGTAGCGCCGCCTGAACGCCGGCGAGATTCCTCGTGATGAGGAGCTCGCGTTTCGACTCCGAGAGCTCCGGATATCTCTTCTTCAAGAAGCCCGACGGATCCTTGGCAAACTCCGACGTGAGCTCGGGCTTTCGAAGTACGTCTGAGAGGACGTGGATTAGCATGGGACTAGTCTCCTGTTGTTGCGGTTCGCGAGGACGCGGAAGCAGTTGACGAAGGACGGTCTTTAGGCTGATCGGCTCGTTGGCGAGCCGAAGACGCGGCGTCGGCCGCCGCGGGTCGCTGCGCCGCCGAGCGCGTCGCGTTCGAGAGGACACCGGTGCCCTGCCCCGAACGCCACTCGGCGATTGCGACGTCCGGGCGATCGAGCCAGCGGTACGCGACCGTCACCTGTTTCGCCGCGGGCGCCACGCCGGAGAGCGCGACGGCGTCGCCGCCGACTTCGTACGTGAACGAGGTCCGGCTCAGACGACTGCCATCGACCAGGACGTCGTCGACCGCGAGGATGGCGTGAGAGACGGCGAAGACGGCGCCTCCGCTTCCGCTGCGGGGGAACGACTCGCGCGCGATCGTGATGCCGGCCCCGGACGGCCCCGGGATGGACGCAAGCGACGGGGCCACAAACGTGCTCTGGGTGCAGAACGTCGGCGCCGAGGCGAACGCGCCCGCGGTGCCCGGGTAAAACCGGAGCGGGTCGGCGTCTTGCTCGAGCTCTTCGATGATCCGCCCGGCGAGAAGGTCGGCGAGCCCGTCGCCGTCGAAATCCGCGACGGCGATCCCTCCTCCGATTCCCACCGCGCTGGCCGTCCAGTCCGCGGGCGTCGAGGGCTCTCGCATCTTTTCCAGGTAATAGGCGACCGGAGCGGCCGGCTGGCACGGCTCGCCGAGGCACGTCGGCGAGACGACCAGCGCTCGACGCGACGGGCGGCCGATCGGCGCGAGCGCAACCGAGTACCCGACTTGCCAGCTCTCGCGCGACTGCCATGACGACCGGGCGCTCAAGACGGCGCTACCGTCGGCCGCGGTAGTCCCCCGGTACAGTCGCGCCCGATCCCCGGCGACGATCAGGTCCATGCGACCGTCTTGATCCACGTCGGTGAACGTCAGCGCGCCGACGTAGCCGTTCTCGTCGCTTCGCCAGACCGGGCGCTCGACGAAGCGCCCGTGGTCGTTGGCAAAGACGCAGACGGGGCCGGGCGGCGGCGGCGGCACGTCCCCGAAGGAGCCCCCCGTCGCGATGATCCCGGTCGCGAGGTCGAGATCGCCGTCGCCGTCGACGTCGCCGAGCGCGATGGCGAGCGCAGGCGAGTGGTGCAGCGTCTGGCTCGGCGCGCCCTCGAACGCGTCGTGATCCCCGCGGTACACCTTGATGGCGCCGCCGTCGAAGTGCAGCGCCTTGTCGAAGAGGACAGCGACCACGGCGTCGTTCACGCCGTCGTTGTCGACGTCGCCGACGGCAACACGCCCGAGATAGTCGATGTCGTCCGAGTACCACCGCGGTCGTTGGTCGGCCGCGATGTCGTACACGACGAACGGTTGCGGACTCATATCCAGCCCGCTCGCGAGGGCGAGCGATATACGACCGGACACTCCCACGACCGCGGTCCGGACTCCCCCCGAGAAGTAGCCCATGGGAGGCATTCGCTGCGCGAGGAGGTTGAACGGCAAAGGACCGGAAGGCGTCGATGGACAGTCGCTCGCCGCACCCTTGCGGGCTGCCGTAACCGTGGTGACGGAACCGGACTCCTGAGGGTTCCCGTCTAGTCCCCCCGGACTCCGACAAGACCACACGACGGCGGCGAGGCAAAAGACCTGCGCCGGCGTCGAAATGCGGCGCGGCCCGCGGCGAGGATCGATAAGGGTAGCCACGGAAGCGAGCCCGACCAAGCAGCAGGCGTGCCGTCACAAAGACAAAGATCGTTCCTTTCGAGTTCGAGAATCGGTTGCCCGGAATTCGCTCGCGCGCATCGCGTCTTCGCGGCACTCGTCGACTCGAGAGCGGCTGCGTCCTCGTCTCGCCGAACAGATGAGAGCGAACCGAGTCGGATCGCATTCCGAGAATCGATCCCGCGAATGGGCTGCGCCCCATCGTCCATTGATCTTCGGGCACGCATACGACACCGGGGTGCGACAATGTGCCCCGTTGCAGCAGAACCTGGCAACGGGATACGTTGGCGAGCTTGGAGGTCAACGGCGTGGCGCGCATCATCGCGAAGGGACCCGACGGCCGGACTCATTTCACCTCGGAGCTGGAGGGATCCCGGGCGGTCTTGTTGGGGCGAGCGCCGAACCCCGAGACGGTTTCTCACCTCGGTCTGGAGGCCGCCCAGGTCGACCTCGCGCCGGTGTCGGCCCCCAGTGTCTCCGCCAACCACGCGGTCGTCTGGAACGTCGGCGGGTCGATCTACGTGCGGGACCTGGAGAGCCGCAACGGCTCGTGGCTTCTGCTGCCCCCGGGCCATACCGTGCAGGTCGGCACCGCCGATGTCGTATTGCAGCTGGCGCACGAGCCGCAGACGTCGGCCGCGGACGACGAACCTCACCCGCCCTCGTGGAGCGATGCTCACGACTTCCCCGTGGCCCTCGCGCGGACGATCGAGCCGTGGCTCCGTTCGCATGGGGTCGAGGCGCGCGTCAGTGTCTCCGTTCGCTCCGGGGACACCCCCGAGGCGCCGACGTTCTTGCCCGTGCCCACGGGGAAGGCCGTTTGCATCGTCCCCGTGAACACGGCCGACGCCAGCTGGTCCCGCCTGCTCGAGCAGCTGTGGCGCTGGCTCGCCCGGCAGAACGCGATCTTCGAGGCCGAGGAGGAGACGCGAGGAGAGGGCATGGTCCTCAAGTCTCGCGCGATCCGCGAGGCCCATCGGGACGTGGTCGACGCCGCGCGAAGCAGCGGGAGGACGCTCCTTCTCACCGGGCCTTCGGGATCGGGGAAGGAGATGCTGGCCGAGGTATTTCATCGCCACTCCGCCGCGAGCGGACCGTTCGTGCCCGTCAACTGCGCCATGTTCAGCAAGGAGCTCCTTCGCTCGGAGCTCTTCGGGGCGGAACCCGGATCCTTCACGGGTGCCACGCGACGCATCGTCGGAGCCGTCGAGCGCGCGCAGGGGGGGACGCTCTTTCTCGACGAGATCGGCGAGATCCCGCTCGACGTGCAGCCGATGCTGCTCCGGTTCCTCGACCGACGCGAGTACGAGAGCATGGGACAGTATGGTCGCGTGAGGAGAGCAGACGTCCGCGTCGTCGCCGCGACCAACCGGGACCTGCGAGAGCGAACGCGGGCCGGCCACTTCCGCGACGACCTCTGGTATCGCCTCTCGGTCCACGTGGTCGAGGTCCCGGCGCTGACCGATCGCTGGGACGACGTCGTGGCGTACCTGGAGAGCGTCCCCCTCCTCTCCGGGAGGCACTCGATGCGCGAGGCGCTGACCGAGGGCGCAATGGATCTATTGCGCTCGCACGGCTGGGAGGGAAACTTCCGCGAGCTCACCAACTTCGCCCAGCGCCTACCGCGCGACGCGGAGCCGGGAAGCATCGACTCGGCGACCTGCGCGCGCGCGCTCGAGCGCGGAGCGCTCCGCCGAGGGCACAAGCCGACGCCGGTCAGCGAGTCGCCCCGCGCCGACTGGGCGGAGCTCGTCACGCAGGCGATCCAGGGCTTCGTCGAGGACCACGGGTACGAACCGGGGACCTGGGACGACCAGAAAGAGTGGAACGAGAAGTACCTGAAGCCGCTGCTCTTCTTTCGAATGTGCGGAGCGCCCGCTCTCAAGCCTCCCGTCGACGACGGCGCGATCGCGGCCGTGGTGCCCCAGGCCGCCACCCGCGTGAGCGCCGACCGCGGAACAGCCGCGAAGCAGCTCGCCAGGTACTTCGAGCGGTTCGGGTACTATCCGTAGTATCGCGACTCGCGGTCCTAAATGACCGATCGTGATCCTCGTCCATCAAGCTGCGCGGGTGAGCAGAGCGC
>CALKVG010000437.1 GCA_937998045.1 uncultured Myxococcales bacterium | reverse complement strand
GTGCTCGACCGCGCGCTCGCCGAGGCAGGCCGCACGGAGCTTCCGAGCACCCCCGGCGACCTCGTCGACTTCGTTCGCGCGCACCTCCTCGACGTGCTCAGCGGCGAGATCGGTCCGCGGCTCACGGTAGCGTTGGTCGAGGACCTGGTCACCGAGCTCGCCGGGGCGCCACTGGGCGCGACGCCGCCGCCGGCGCCGCCGCCGTCGGCTGCGCGCGCGGTGCAGCGACTGCAAGAGCGCTCGCTACCTCGCCGGCCCACGCCGGCGATGCGCCCGGCAGCAGACAGCTCCGCGCCGCGGCCCGCGAGCGCGCCGCGCGCGTATCTGTCGTCGCAGAGGCCCGCAGTGTCGCTGCGCCCGGAGCGCACCTCGGCGCCGCTGGCGCGGCCGATCGGCATCGTGCTCGTCGACAGCGATCGCGTCGGTCGCACGGCGCTCGCGCGCGCCCTCGTCCGCGAATGCTGGGACATCACGGTCGTCGATTCCCAAGAGGACGTCGCCTCGACGCTGCAAGCGGGGATCGTCGACGCAGCGGTCGTCGACACGTCCCACTCGGCCGCTCATGCGATCCTCGAGGCGCTCGTGGGTCGCTACCCGGACGTCGTCCTCTTCCTGCGCCGGACAGGGGGCGCGAAGGCGCGCGTCGACATGGCTCGACTGCCGGCGAAGCGCTTCGAAGTCATCCCCTCGGACCTGCCCGCGCAGGACCTGGTCCGCCTCGTCCGCCAAGCCACGAATCGGGGGCCTTGAGCCCTGGATCCCGAGCGTTGGCTCAGGGGCGACAGGCGGCAGGCAGCGATACGTACGTGTTGCCCAGGTCCGTGAGGGAGCCGTCCGCGTTCATGAGGACGGCATTGGGGATCGGATCGGCGCTGAACCACGAGTACCGGTAAACGATCGTGCTCCTCTCCAGGTACGGAATCGCGGTCTGCATATAAGCCTTCTGGTCGGCGACAGAGTGCGTCCCGTCGCACGAGAACTCCGTCAGCCATATCGGCTTCCCGAATTGCGCGAAGCCCTCGAGGGTTCCCCCCGAGTTCGTGTTGCCCTCGATGTACGCCTGGAGCGACGGGAGGTCGCAGTTATACCAGTGCACCGCGATGTGATCGACCTCGCAGCCGTTGCAGTCCGCGAAGAAGGCCTTGAGCCAGCTATAGGGGTCGGTGATCGACGGGTCGCTGCACTGCGAAGGATCCGATGCGCTCCCGCAGAAGTTCAACCCGGGGCCCACCGTGGGAATGCCGAGAGCCTGCGCCTTCCCCTGGACCGTGGGCCAGTCGGCCGCGGCCTGCGGCGGCGTGAGATTGGACTGGGCCGTGAAATTGGGCTCGTTGAAGCCGAGGAGGTACTTCGAGCCTCCGGGGATCGAGTCGTTCAGGCTCTTCGATCCCCAGATCATCGGCACGAACTCGATGGGACTGCTCGAGCCCTGGTTGCCCCAGTTGTACCACCAGACGACGCCGGGGTTGTTCGCCGAGGGAGCCAACGCAGCGGACGGCGTCGTTCCCGTCGCGATACCGCGCTTGCACGGAACAGGCGGCGTACCGCCTTCCATCGGTGGCGGGCCGGAGTCCACCACGGGGGGAGCGCTGGTATCGGCGCCGCCACCGCCGCCGGTCCCGGTATCGGGATCGAGCGTGAACCCGTCGGACACGTTCATCGACGTGTCGCCGCCACCCACGCCTCCGTCGTCGCCGGGGCCGACCTGGTTGCTGTCGCCGTGGTCGCCCCCGGGCTCCGTGTCGCCGTATGCGCCGGAATCCGTGTCCCCGTTCGCCACCCATTCGCCGGACGAATCGGTGGTGGAGCAGTGCAGGCCCGAGGCGACGAGCAGCATCGCGACGCACCCCAGGGCGGCTCGGCTCACTTCGCGGCGCTCAGCTTGGCTCAATGCCTTCGTTGCGGCAACGTGATGAGACTCCCCATCCGTCGCAAGACAGCGCAAAGATCCAAGCATTCCGCGGGTCCTTGTGGGTGCTGTCGCTTCGCTCGGGCGTGCGGGGTCGTTTCGTCCAGTCCGATCCCTCGCTTCGCTCGGGCGTGCGGACTGCGGCACAGCAGGTCGCATGGCGACGCGACGAGCACGTCGCGTGCCGCCCGTGGTAACACCACCGCCAGCATGCCCTGGCCGTACGAGATCCGCGGCGCCGTGCCGGCCGACGAAGACCAGCTTCTCGAGGTGGCGCGCCACCTGAACACGGTCAACCTGCCCGCCGATCGGGACGAAATTCGCGGTCTGCTCGAGCACGCGCAGAAGAGCTTCACCGGAGCGATCAAAGACCCGCGCCGGCGCGAGTACGTCTTCGTGGTCGTCGACCTCGGCAAGGAACGCATCGTCGGCACCTCGATGATCATCGGGCAGCTCGGTCGACGCGACGCGCCCTACATTTACGTCGATGTCTCCGAGGAGGAGCGATACTCGGCCACGCTCGATCGGCACTTCCGGCACGTGGTGCTCAAGATCGGCTACTCCTACAACGGCCCGACCGAGATCGGGGGGCTCATCGTGAGCCCCGAGTACCGCAAGAAGCCGGAGAAGCTGGGGCTTCTCATCTCGTACGTGCGTTTTCTCTACGTGAAGATGCACAGAGACTGGTTCCGAGAAGAGCTCCTGGCGGAGCTCCTTCCGCCCCTCGAGCCGGACGGCACGTCGTACCTCTGGGATGCGGTCGGGCGAAAGTTCACGGACATGACGTACGCGGAAGCCGACCGTCTGTCGAAGAAGAACAAGGAGTTCATCAAGGGCCTGTTCCCCGAGGGCGCCATCTACGCGACGCTCCTCCCGCAGAATGCCCAGGACGTCATCGGCAAGGTGGGCGCGCAGACGAAGGGCGTCGAGAGGATGCTGCGGCGCATCGGTTTCCGGTACGCGTGGCGTGTGGACCCGTTCGACGGAGGGCCGCACTTCACCGCGCCCGCCGACGAGGTCTCGCTCGTGCAGCGCTCGCTGACGGCCTCGGTGAGCAAGGTCCTCGCGGCCACGGATGCGCGCGACGCGCTGAAGACGAGGGCGCTCGTCGCCGTCGAGCCGAGCGAGCCGCCGTTCTTTCGCGCGGTGTACGCGCCCTGCGCTTTCACGGAGTCGGCCGAGACGACCGCGGCGACGATCGGCGCGGACACGGCGGATGCCCTGCAGCTGGCCGTGGGGGACCCTGTCTGGCTCCTGCCGTTGGAGTAGACTGCGCGCGATGCAAATGCAGATGCGGCGGAGGAAGCGGCCGCCCGCCGACATCGAGGCCATCGACATCCGCACCGCCGACGGGTGGTCGCTTCGCGCCGACGTTCACGAGCCGGCGGAGAGCGCGCGCGGCGTGGCGGTGCTCGCCCACGCGATGATGGCGCGCCGTACGGAGTTCGATCGCCCGCCGGGGCAGGGGCTCGCGCGCTTCTTCGTCGACCGCGGATGGGCCGTCGTCGCCTTCGACTTCCGCGGCCACGGCGATAGCGCGCCGCGCGCGGCCGAGGGAGCTCGCTATGGCTACGACGACCTCGTGACGCGCGACCTCCCGGTGGTCTACGCGTTCGCGCGTTCGCGCGTTCGCCGCAAGAGGCCGGTCATCCTGGTGGGGCACTCGCTCGGAGGGCACGTCGGTCTCGCGGCGCAGGGCGTGGACCTCGTCTCGTTCGATGGGATCGTGGCCATCGGAGCGAACGTATGGGTGCGTGCGTTCGAGCCGTCGCGCCGCCGCTGGCTCGCCAAGCTGGCCGTCATGTCCGGCATCATCAGCGTCGCGCGTCGCGTCGGGCGGTTCCCGGCGCGCGCCGTTCGTCTGGGGAGCGACGACGAGTCGCTCGAGTACTTCGAGGACCTCGCGCGCTTCGTGCGCACCGGTGCGTGGAGAAGCCGCGACGGGTCGCGCGACTACCTGGCTTCCCTGGCGCGCGTGCAGGTGCCCGTCGTCCAGGTCGTGAGCGACGGCGACCGCATCAACTGCGTACCGGCCTGCGGCGCCCGCTTCATCGAGCGCTGCGCCGGGCCGCACGAAGTGATCCACGTCACGCGCGGCGACGACGGAGGGCCGGCGCCCCACCATATGGGGCTGGTGACCGGCGGGAACGTGCGGAGCGCGTGGGCTCGCGCGGAGGAGTGGATTCGCGAACGCGCGGTTGCGGGGTAAGCCGGCCCGATCACCGCGTTTTCGGGGCCGGCTGGCGGAGCGCCCAACGAATCGCACGGGGTCCCGATGGAAATCAGTGGTTCTCCGGCCCCGGCACGAGCAAGATCGAGCGCATCATCCTATGATGCGGGACTCCCATCCCGGAAGCGAGCACGCGCGTATCGGCGTGGCACCGGGCGAGGTTCTGGCAGGGAAGTACCGTGTCGACCGCGTGCTCGGGGCGGGAGGCATGGGCGTCGTCGTCGCCGCCCACCACGTCCATCTCGACGAGCGGGTCGCGCTCAAGTTCCTGCTACCGGACGCTCTGCGCAGCCCGGAGGCCGTCGCGCGATTTGTCCGCGAAGCCCGCGCCGCGGTCAAGATCAAGAGCGAGCACGTCGCGCGCGTGACTGATGTCGGCCACCTGGAAAACGGCGCGCCGTACATCGTCATGGAGTACCTGGAGGGCGTCGACCTCTCTGCGTGGCTCCGTCAAAACGGGCCGATGCCCATCCCGCAAGCCGTCGACTTCGTCCTTCAAGCGTGCGAGGCGATCGCCGATGCCCACGTGCTCGGCATCGTGCACCGGGACCTCAAACCCTCGAACCTCTTCTGCATCCGGCGCACCGACGGCCAGTCCTCGATCAAGGTGCTCGATTTCGGCATCTCGAAGATCCTCAACCCGGGAACCCCTCGCCCCGACATGACCGCGACGTCCGCGCTCATCGGCTCCCCGCTCTACATGTCGCCCGAGCAGATGTCGCTCTCGAAGGGAGTGGACGTACGCACGGATATCTGGTCGCTGGGCATCATCCTCTTCGAGCTCATCACCGGGCGCACCCCCTTCGAGGGCGGCTGCGGGACCCGCCAAGAACACCTGCGATCCGCCGTTTTACTACGACTCGCAGGGCGCCCGTGTCTTCAAGAAGGAATGCCTTTGAGGGTACGACCGCTCCAGGCATGCTCGTTCGACTTTGGTCGCGGGGCTCGGCGTCGCGCTCTGGATTTGGCAGGCTCCCGCGATGGCGCACGGTCCTCGGGCTCGTTGCCGGGGGTATCGGAGTGGCGGGCGTCGTCGTCGGGAGCGTCTTCGGCGCGATGGCCATCTCCGCGAAGAACCAGCAGGTGAGCGACTGCGGAAGCTCCGCGTCTTGCAGCACTTCCGGCCACGGGCTCGCGCTGGACGACCACTCGACCGCCGTGAACGACGGCAACATCTCGGAAGTCGGATTCATCG
>CALKVG010000436.1 GCA_937998045.1 uncultured Myxococcales bacterium | reverse complement strand
ACTCAGGTCGCATGTGCGTGGCTATGGCTCGACCAGAACTAGGGACACCCCCTAGAAGAACGCGTTCAGCAGCCGCTTTTCGATCTGATCGAACGCACCGTCGATCATCGAATCGTAGACCTCTTGCTGGTACTCCTCGCGCGTCAAGCCGTCGCCCTTGAGCTTCCAGAGCTCGGCTCCGCGCCACGAGCGCTTGGAGATCTTGAGCGGCGGCAGCCCGTCGGGCACGACGAAGGTGGTATCGAACTGGAAGATGAAGTTCGCGAAGACCGTGTGCGGCTTCACGCTGACGGCGTTGGACCGACCCCATTCGGGCGTGTAGTCGACGACCAGCGTGGAAACGTTGGTGGGCATCGGCCCGTCCGGGTCGAGCGGATCGCCGGGGCGCACCGAGAGGATGTCGCTCGGGAAGCTGTCCGCGAAGGCCTTTGCGATGTCCTGCGCGACGCGCCTCTCGCGGGGGCGCAGCGCGGTGCTCGAGACGTAGATCGAGGGCAGCGCGTCGGGCCCCGGGAAGTGGCCGCTCGACATGACCTTCTTGTCCGCCTCCTCGATCGACTTCGAGGGCCGCGGTCGGAAGCGGACCTCGCAGGAGGGATTCGCCGTCTTCTCGCTGACGGCGAGGAGGCGCTCAACCAGAGGGGCGGCTCCCGGATCGGGTTTCGCCTTCGCCTTCCACGCGGCGAGGGCCTGCGCGAAGAGGGCATGACGCGCGGCCTTCAGCTCCGGGCCGAGCTTGCTGTCCGGATACTTGCTGGTGAAATCGTCGAGCGCCGCGACCGAGCCCGCTCTCTTCGCCTTGTCGAGCTGGCCGAGAAGCGCGCGGCGCATGGCCGCGTCGATCTCCGGCGCGATCTTCGAGTCGGGGTGGGCGCCGACGAACGCCTGCACGGCTTCGACCGTGCCCTGCGCCTCGGCCTCCGCGAGCTCGGCCCTCGGCAAGAGGACATCGCGCACCTCCTCGGAGTGGCGGCCGTTCTGCGCGAGGTATTGCTCATACGCCGCGGTCGTCGCCGCGGCGGTGACGGTGCGGTACATCGCCTCATCGCTGACGGAGTTGCGCGTCGAGCCGAGGACGATGCCCAGCGCGACGCCGAATGCGGCTGCGATAGCCCAGTCGAAGCGGATCCACAGCGGCACCAGGTTGCGCATCGACTCCGTCGGACCGATGGGGCTCGACATGGCGCGGTCGTACAGCGGGTCGAGCTCCGCCAGAAGCGGAGAGTTCTCCTCGGCCATTGCGCGCGTGAGGCCCTGCTTGTGCGCGGCGAGCGCCTCTTCGGCGCGGCGGGCCTCGTCCGGGCTCGACGCGGGGACGGTGACCCGTCCGCCGCCCGGCATCCGCAGCACGAGGGCGGGGGCGGGCGAAGCGACCACCTCGACGGCCTCGGCGTCGGCGACGGACCAGACGCGAAACGTGGACTCGCGCGCGTCGACGATGCACGCGGGGAAGAGGTAGATGCCCGGCCGGTACGGGGCGGTATCGAGCGCGCGCAGGATGGCCATCGCGTGCACGACGCCGTATGCGGCCGCGGCGAGGACAACGACGTCGACGGCGAGCATCTTCACGCCATGGAGCGCGAGGGGGCTCGTCACGACGCCCGTTCCCGCGCGCAAGAGGAGCACCGCGACCAAGGCGAGGACGGCGCTCGCCCCAAGCGAGGCCCAGGCCGTCGTGCGCGGCGCGGCGCGGAAGAGGAGCGGAGCCGGCGGCGCGGTGCGCCGTGTCGACGCCGCAAACCGTTCCTGCACCGGGCGCGCGAGGCGGTAGAAGTCGAGTTTGCGCAACGTCCCAGAGCGCATCGTAGCGGAGAACGAAAGGTCCTCGCCGTGCTCTCGGTTCGACCGCATTCCCGGCCGATGTCCCCTGCTCATGCGCGCACTACCCTCCTCCCCGCTTCTTGTCCTGCGAAGAATGAGCCGCCGGGCCCTTCCGCCGAAGCCGCCCTTTTCCGCGAGCTGTCCGGCGGGAGCCGAGGCGAAGGCGGGTAGCCGGCGATCCGGGTGAGCAGACGAGACTACTCACCCCCTGGTTTGCGTCCCCGGCTTGGCACCGAGCCGCTCGCTTCGTTTCGCCCGCTCCCACGAACCGGGGGGAACCTCTGCTGGCGGAACTAGCGGGTGTGTTTGACGCGATCCGGCACCGCCTATAGAAGGCTTGAGATGAGCCCGACGGCGATGCTCACCCTGATTTTCGCGGCCTTCGCGATGTTCGCCTGGTCCGCGAGCCGCCGCTGGCAGCTCCTGCAAGTGGGGAGGGCCGCAGGCGATCGCCTCGACCACCTTGCGGCGCGGCTGCGCGGCACCTGGCGCTACGCGTTCCGCCAGGAAAAAATGGACTACTACAACCCGGCGGGGATCGCTCACAAGTTCATCTTCGCGGGCTTCGTCGTCCTTCTTTTCCGCACCCTCGTCCTCTGGGGTCGCGGCTTCTATGCGCCGTTCAACCTGTGGGTGCTGCCTCCGACACAACCGTTCGGTCAGCTCTACGAGTTCACGAAGGACATCCTCGCGACGCTCGTCGTCTTCGGGACGCTCGTCTTCTTTTATTACCGGCTCGTCCTCAAGCCGCGGAGGATGGCGCTCTCGCGCGAGGGCCTGCTCATCATCGCGATCATCTTCACGATGATGATCGCCGACATGACGTACGACGGCGCGTCGCTCGTCATGACCCTCCGCAAGAGCGCGCTCTGCGACGCGGCGAACCACGCGGCGACCGCGAGGCAATGCGCCGCCATCGCGGCGATCACGGCGCCCCTCGCCGGCGAGCAGTGGGACGGCGCGTGGGCGCCGTGGCCCTCTCCCGCGGGGTCGCTCTTCGCCACGCTGCTCCAGCACCAGTCTCCCGGCGCGCTCGTCCTCCTCGCCCGGGCCGGGTTCTGGACGCACGCGACGCTCGTCCTTCTCTTTCTGAACCTTCTGCCGCACTCGAAGCACTTCCACGTCATCACGGCGATCCCGAACGTCTTCGTCAGGAGCCTCAAGCCCGCCGGGCGTCTCGAGCCCATGGCGGAGAACGCCGAGAAGCTCATGGAGAAGGTGGGCGCCGCCGGCGAGGCGCCCGATCCCCTGGTGCATCCGATCGGCGTCGCGCGCATCGAGCACTTCACCTGGAAGGCGCTCCTCGACTTCTACACGTGCACCGAGTGCGGGCGCTGCTCGGACAACTGCCCCGCCCACCGCACCGGCAAGATCCTCAGCCCCAAGCACCTGACGCTCGCGCTTCGCGACCACCTGTACTCGCGCGAGGACGAGCTCGTTCACCAGCGCCCGAAGGACGACGGCGCCGTGTCCGCGACGCCCGCGGGCGAGGCGAAAGCGGAGGAGAGCGGCGCTGCACAGCAGGCCGCGACGAACGGGCAGGGGAACGAGCACGCGCATCCGGCGCCGATCAACCTGGTGCCCGACCTCATTCACCCCGACGTCCTCTGGGCGTGTACGACGTGTCGCGCCTGCGAGGAGCAGTGTCCGGTGCTCATCTCGTACGTCGACAAGATCGTCGATATGCGCCGGAGCCTGGTGATGGTGCGAGGCGAATTCCCCCACGAGCTGGCCAAGCCCTTCCAGGGGATCGAGACGAATGGCAACCCGTGGAACCTGTCGCGGGTCGACCGCTCGGCGTGGAGCGACGGGCTCGACGTCCCTACGATGAGCCAGAAGCCGAACGCGCCGGTTCTCTTCTGGGTGGGGTGCGCCGCCAGCTACGACGACCGGGCGAAGAAGATCGCACGGGCGACGGCGCGCTTGCTCAAGCAGGCCGGCGTGGACTTCGCGATCCTCGGCCAGGAAGAGAACTGCACCGGCGACCCCGCGCGGCGAGCGGGCAACGAGTTTCTCTTCGCGACGCTGGCGGAGGGGAACGCCGCGACGATCAAGGGGTATGGCGAGCAAGGCGGCGCGCGCACGGTCGTCACGACCTGCCCGCACTGCTTCAACACGCTGAAGAACGAGTACCCGGACTTCGGCCTCCGCGTGGAGGTCGTTCACCACAGCGACTTCTTGCTCGGGCTTCTCGCCGAAGGAAAGCTCGTGCCCACGCGTCCGGTCGAGGGGCGCGTCGTCTACCACGACAGCTGTTACCTCGGACGGTACAACGGCGTGTACGACCCGCCGCGCGAGATCCTCCGGCTCATCCCGGGGGTGGAGCTCGTCGAGCCGGAATACTGGACCAAACAGCGGGGCCTCTGCTGCGGCGCGGGCGGCGCGCAGATGTTCATGGAGGAGCAGAACCAGGACCGCGTCAACGTGAAGCGCACGCTGCAGCTCCTCGACACCGGCGCCAAGACGATCGCTAGCGCCTGTCCCTTCTGCATGACGATGCTGACCGACGGTATCAAGAGCAAGAGCCTCGAGGATCAGGTGAAGCAGATGGACGTGGCCGAACTCCTCGACAAGGCGTGCGAGCGCGAGCGCGTACCCGCGTCCGACCCGCTCGTCGCGCGAGAGCCCTCGGGGCTGCAGGAAGCCGCGGCCGGGGTGTCCGCGGAGTAGGGCCGGCGACTCCAGGAAGTAACGACAAGGGACACTACAACGCGCGTTGAGCGACGCGCTCGGTCTGGGCCGCGCGACCAGGTCAAACGCATCCCGCGGGCCACCACGCCGGTCGGCCGGACCCTCCTTTCGGGCTACTTTTCGGTCCGCGCGCGGAGGCCGTCGCAGAGAATGCCGACCAGGCGCTGTTGTCGCCGGGCTCCCGGACCGAGACGCTCGATCGACGACGACGTGGCCGCCACGAGGGCGAGGACCTCGCTCGCGTCCACGTCCTTGCGCACCGCGCCTGCATCCTGCGCGCGCTTCAAAATCTTGCCCATGACGCGGCTGAGCTCTGCCTTCACGTCGCCCATCGCGCGTCGGACGTCGAAGCCGCTGCTCGCGAGCGCGTGCAAGAAGTCCTTCTTCTTGGCGCTTTCTTCGGCGAGGTACGCCACGAACCCGAAGAACGCTTCCGCCGGGTCCGGCGCTTGCGTGCGGCCGTGGGCTTCCTCGATGACCCGCTGCAAGCGCCCGATGACGATCGCCGCGAAGAGCGCCTCCTTCGTGGGAAAGTGCCGGTAGAGGGTTCCCACGCCGAGCCCGGCGCGCCGCGCGATCTCGTCGATGGGGACTTCCAGGCCTTCGTTCGCGAACACCGCCTCGGCCACCTCGAGGAGGCGCTGCCGGTTGCGCTCGGCATCGACGCGAAGCGGCCTGGGGGAGCTCATCGCCGCTTCGCCCCGGAGTGACCGTTGACAAACGGAGTGACCGTTCCGTATAAATCCAAAAACGGAGTCATCGCTCCGATTGTAGACCAGGCGTCGGCCGGAGAGGAGGGCCTCGATGCGTGCTGCAACATACCCGATTCAATTCTTCGAGCGCCTCCGGGCCTGCGTCGTCCGCCAGGACTGGGCGGCGCTCGACGACCTCATCGCCTCGGATCCGATGATGTCCTCGATGCGTCCGTTTCTCACGGGGCTCCTGCGCGGCGCCCCGGCCCGCGACGATGCCTCGGTCGCGAACAAGGCGCTCGTCGAGCGCTACTTCGAGATGTGGAACCGCGGAGCGGGGGCGATGGCGGACGAGGTGCTCTCCGCCAGGTACTGCGACCACGAGCACCCGAGCGTGCTCGGCCCCGCCGCGCTGCGGTCGCTCGTTCCGCGCTACCGCAAGGCCTACCCCGCCCTAGAGATGACGGTCGACATCCTCGCCGCGGGTGGTGACCTGGTCGTCGCGCACAACAGCATTCGCAAGGCGCCGGCGCCGGCCGGGGCGATCAAGCACCGACTTTCCTTCTTTCGTGTCGCGAGCGGGAAGATCGCCGAGCACTGGAGCTGCTACCCCGCCTGACGCGCTCACCGGTGCGACGCCTGCGGCACCTCAAAGGCATTCCGGCTTGAAAAGCTCCCGCCCGACGGCGTCGACGACGTAGGGCGGTGTGCAATCGCCGGAAGACATCGGCGATGCGTGCGAGGAAAGCTGGTTTCCCCGAATGCGGGACGCCGGCTTTTCGTGCTCGTCATAAAGCTCCAGGACACCGCCGTGTTCGTCGTACGACAACGTGGCGACGACGTGACCATCGAAGGTCCGGAACGCGAGCCCGCCGGAGGGGACGTAGATCGTCGATGCATGCGACGCCTGCTGCGCCCGGGCGCTGGGCTCGCAGAGGCGCGCTGAGACAACGCCCCCGGCGAACGCACACGAGGCGACCAGCGAAATCGTAGCCAGGCGACGAAGACGCATGCTCCGGATCTCGCGCTGCGAATTCCATGCTAGCCGTCTGCGCAGCTCCGCGTCGCATCGGGGCCCGTTGCGGCCTGCGCGCATCAAGTGGATCGCCAAGGCCCCACTGAGCGCGACCACCGGTCGCTCGGCATGCCGCCCTCTTTTGCGGGAAAGAAAAGCGGCTGGTCGCGGAGTCGCCCACCGCGCGGGCCGGGAACGGAGCGTGCTCCTTGCGGGAGCCATGCG
>CALKVG010000435.1 GCA_937998045.1 uncultured Myxococcales bacterium | reverse complement strand
GGCGGAAGCCGCCGGTAGACAGGTTGTCGTGCACCGCAATGGCAACCTTCAGGCGACGAGCCTCTTCCTCAACGGATCGGCCGTAAGCGCAGCCCCGCAGCCACCTGCGCTCGGGCTGCCGCCTCGCACGGGGGATGATAGCGAGGGACTATCATTCTCATCGGAACAAGCGATTGGCCGCTCGGTGCCGCGCGCCCTACCCTTGGGACACGACGAGAGATGAAGCGCTCGGGGCTCCGCGCAGCCTGTAACGGCAGCGTGGATGCTCCGCAGCCGCGTCGAAAAGAACATCGTCACAAGGGAGCCTCACCATGAGCAATGCACCCGAACCCAAGTGCCCCTTCAACCACGCAGCGGGGGGTGGGACCTCGAACCGGGACTGGTGGCCGAAGGCGCTGCGCGTCGACGTCCTCCATCAGCACTCTCGCCTGTCGAACCCGATGGACGCGGAGTTCGACTATGCGACGGAGTTCAGGAGCCTCGACTTCGGCGCGGTGAAGAACGATCTCCACGCGCTGATGACCGAATCGCAGGACTGGTGGCCCGCCGATTTCGGGCACTACGGCCCTTTTTTCGTTCGAATGGCGTGGCACGCGGCGGGCACGTATCGCATCGCCGACGGGCGCGGCGGCGCGAGCCGCGGTAGCCAGCGCTTCGCGCCGCTCAACGGCTGGCCCGACAACGTAAACCTCGACAAGGCGCGGCGCCTGCTCTGGCCGATCAAGCAGAAGTACGGCAAGAAGATCTCCTGGGCCGATCTCCTGATCCTCACGGGCAACGTCGCCCTCGAGTCGATGGGCTTCAAGACCTTCGGCTTCGGCGGCGGCCGCGAGGACGTCTGGGAGCCCGAGACGGAGATCTACTGGGGCGCCGAGAAGACCTGGCTCGAGGACAAGCGCTACACGGGCGAGCGCGTCCTCGAGAGCCCGTTGGGCGCCGTCCAGATGGGCCTCATCTACGTGAACCCCGAGGGTCCGAACGGGAAGCCGGATCCGATCGCGGCGGCGCGCGACATCCGCGAGACGTTCGCGCGCATGGCAATGGACGACGAGGAGACTGTAGCGCTCATCGCGGGCGGCCACACGTTCGGAAAGACCCACGGCGCCGGCGCGACCCGACACGTGGGCCCCGATCCGGAGGCGGCGGGTCTCGAGGAGCAGGGCCTCGGCTGGCGGAGCGGCCACGGCAAAGGCACGGGCGGCGACGCGATCACGAGCGGACTCGAGGTCACGTGGACCGGCACGCCCACGAGGTGGAACAACGATTTCTTCGAAAACCTCTTCCGCTACGACTGGGAGCTCACGAAGAGCCCGGCTGGCGCGCACCAGTGGCAAGCGAAGAACGGCGCGGGGGCCGGCACCATCCCCGACGCTCACGACCCGTCGAAGCGCCGCGCACCCACGATGCTGACCACCGACCTCTCGCTGCGCTTCGATCCGGCGTACGAGAAGATCTCGCGCCGCTTCCACGAGCACCCGGACCAGTTCGCCGACGCGTTCGCCCGGGCGTGGTTCAAGCTGACCCACCGCGACATGGGTCCCCGCGCGCGTTACCTAGGCCCCGAGGTGCCGGCCGAGGAGCTCCTCTGGCAGGACCCAATCCCCGCCGTCGACCACCCGCTCATCGACGAAAAGGACGTCGCGTCGCTCAAGAGCAAGGTGTTCGCTTCGGGCCTGCCGATCTCGCAGCTCGTCTCCACCGCGTGGGCTTCGGCGTCGACCTTCCGCGCGTCCGACAGGCGCGGCGGTGCGAACGGCGCCCGCGTCCGCCTCACACCCCAGAAGAATTGGGAGGTCAACGAGCCATCCCATTTCGCCGAGGTGCTCGACGTGCTCGAAGGCATCCAGGCAGGGTTCAACCGAGCGCAGTCCGGCGACAAGAAGGTCTCGCTCGCGGACCTCATCGTTCTCGCTGGCTGCGCGGGCGTCCAGCAGGCCGCGAAGAACGCGGGCTACATCATGACGGTCCCCTTCACGCCGGGGCGCGTGGACGCCTCGCAGGAGCAGACCGACACCCACTCGTTCGCGTCGCTCGAGCCCGTTGCGGACGGCTTCCGCAACTACCAGAAGAAGGGCTATGCCGTTGCGGCGGAGAACCTGCTGATCGATCGCGCCAATCTGCTCACCCTGACCGCGCCCGAGATGACCGTCCTCATCGGAGGGATGCGCGTCCTCGACACGAACGTCGGGGGGTCGAAGCAAGGCGTTTTTACGAAGCGGACGAGCGCGCTGACGAACGACTTCTTCGTGAACCTCCTCGATATGGGCACGACGTGGAAGGCGACCTCCGACGCCAAGGACACGTTCGAGGGCCTGGATCGTGCAACGGGTGCGGTCAAGTGGACGGCGTCGCGCGTGGATCTCGTCTTCGGCTCGAACTCGCAGCTCCGGGCGCTCGCCGAGGTGTACGCGAGCTCCGACGCGCAGGGGAAATTCGTCCGCGACTTCGTCGCCGCGTGGACAAAGGTGATGAACCTCGATCGCTTCGATGTGGCATGATCGTCAGACCGCTCATCAGCGATTGCTGAAAGGAGATGAGCACTTGGTCGCTCGAATGGTCGCCGGGGGTCAGGCACGGCGGCGCTTCATCGTTCCCTCCACAGTCCCGCCGCGGAGGACCCGGCCGATGACCTCCACGATGGGCTTCGCGAGCTCCTCGAGGCGATCGATGCGGCCTGCCTCGAGCGCCTCCAGGACGAGCTCGTTGATGCCCCCGACGATGACCATGGCGACATCGAGCGAGATCGGCGGTCGCGTTCCCGCCGCGTTGATCTCGCGCTGCATGTGCGCCGCGAACCTTTGCATCACGCGCCGCCGGACCGCGAGTCCTTCGCCTCCGAGATGCAAGACCTCGAGGGCCAGGGTTCGAACGACGCGCGGACGCGCTCGGAGATGTCCTAGGTACACGCTCGCGCCTTCACCGATCCGTCCCTCACCCCGGGGGACCTGCGCGATGGCGGCGTCGAGCTCATTGAGCAGCCGCGAGCTCTCGCTCTCGTAGAGGGCCAGCAAGCAGGCTTCCTTCGTCGCGAAGTGCTCGTAGAAGGTGCGCTTCGATACGCGTGCGCGGCGAACGACTTCGGCGATCGTCAGGTCCGCCCAGCCGACGTCGCCGATACCCCCGAGCGTGGCCGCGAGGAGGCGGTCGCGATACTCGCCCTCGGAGATCGTCTCGGGGGCGATCGGCGTTGTCTTCACGATTGGTACTTGACGGTACCAGAGCCTGAGCTAGGGTAGCAACTGGTACCGATTGGTACCAAGCCGCCCTTTCGCGAAGCAGTGGCCGCGTCGCGAATGGAGATCCCCATGAACTCACCGTCGTCTGGGCTTGCAATGGAGCCTCGATCGTCCATCGTCACGGAATCCAAGGCGGGAAGAACCGTCCGCGTTGGATCCCTCGACATCGCTTACGACGTGCGCGGGGCCGGCGAGCCGATCCTGCTCATCCCGGGGCTCTCGATGCGCCGGATCATGTGGCCGGAAGAGCTCTGCGACGCCCTCGTCGGCGCGGGCTTCCGCGTGGTGCGCATGGACAACCGCGACGCTGGCGGCTCCTCGCGTGTAGAGGCCCAGCCGCCCGACATCCATGCGATGTTGCGCCGCTCGTTCCTCGGCCTTCCCGTCCACGCGCCCTATCGTCTCGAAGACATGGCGCAGGACGCATTCGGCCTGATGCGCGCGCTCGGATACGAACGCTTTCACGTGGCAGGAGCGTCGATGGGAGGGATGATCGCGCAAACGATGGCGATCCTGGAGCCGCAGCACCTCCTGACGATGGCGTCGGTCATCTCGGGCCCCGGAGGACGCCGCTACGCGGTCGCGAAACCCTCTGCGCTTCGCGCGCTGCTCACGCCGATTCCTAGGCAGCGCGAAGCGCACATCGAGCAGCTCGTGACGACCCTTCGAATTCTAAACGGTGATGGCGTCCCGTTCGACGCAGCGGCCGCCCGGGCGCTTGCCGTTGCGCAGGTAGACGGCGGCACCACGCGCGCCGCGACCGCGCGCCACCTTGCTGCGATCATCGAGAGCTCGGGGAGGCGCCGCGCGCTCCTCCGCAACGTGCGGACCCCGACGCTGGTCATCCACGGCTCGCACGACCCACTCTTGCCCGTGCGAGGAGCGGTGGCGACCGCCCGCCACGTCCCGGGCGCCGAGCTGCTCATCGTTCGAGGGATGGGGCACAACCTCCCCGCGCCCGCGCTGCCGCTCGTGGCTGGCGCGATCGCGACGCACGCTCGAAAGGCCTCCCAAACGAAAGTGGAGAATTCGGCCCGCGCCCGGTCATTGGTGGATCTTTCGCGCGCAGCGCGCGCATTCCGTGCCCTGCTGAAGAATCCCGACGACCTGCCGCAGGTGTTCGCGCTGATCGAGTCGGTGTCCGGTGACAGGCACCTTCGGCGCCTCCGTTCGGGCTTCCAGAAGACCAAGACCGGCCGGCGGCTTTTGCAGGCGAGGCCCGATATCGTCGCGATCCTCGGCGATCGCGAGAGGCTACGGGCCATGCCCGACGGTTCACTGGGCCGTGCGTACCTGGCATTCGTGGAGAGCGAGAAGATCTCGGCGGAAGGAATTCGCGACGCGAGCGAGATCGCCCAGCAACTAGAACCGGCCGAGGCGGAGATCGCGTACGTCCGAGACCGCATGCGCGACACGCACGACCTGTGGCATGCCGCGACGGGCTACCGGGGGGATGTGCTCGGCGAGGTCGGCCTGCTCGCGTTCACCCTGGCGCAGCGATGGAATACGGCGATCGCGCTCGTCGTGCTCGGAGCGACACTCAAGGTCCGCGGGCGCCCGGATTTCGTCGGAGTCGTCCGCGACGGTTATCGTCGGGGCCGCAGAGCGGCGTGGCTGCCGGCGGAAGACTGGGAGTCGTTGCTCGAGAGACCGGTCGATGACGTACGTACGTTGCTCCAGCTGGGTGAGCCACCTGTCTACACGCCGGTGCGCACCGAGGAGCTGCGGGCGAAGGGGCTCGTTGGCTAGCACCTGGCGCGGACCTACCCGGCTCGCGTGGGGCAGTCTCAGGGGTGCTGTGCCCAGGTGGCGCCCGTCGCCGCGCCCGTTTTGTAGCCCGACATGATCGCGGAGAGGATCGTCGGATACTGCCACGAGGGAGGGTTGCTGTTTCTGTTGAGCAATACGAAATCCCCGCCGTCGTCCCACCATACGGGGGCCATACCGCCCACCGTGATGTCCTGCGCAAAGGCCGCCGCGTGCGCAACCCGGGAGTTCAAGTCATCGGCTTGGACCGAACCCCATTCGCCGAGGACGATGCCCG
>CALKVG010000434.1 GCA_937998045.1 uncultured Myxococcales bacterium | reverse complement strand
GCGCTTGATCGCGTCGACGGCATCGTGAATTCGGCCCATGGTCGTGATAACGACGAAGGGCAGCGCCGGATGGGTGCGCTTCACCCGGTCGAGCAGCTCGAAGCCGTTCATGCCGTCCATGCGCACGTCGCAGATGACCGCATCGAGACTCTGCCGTTCGAGGATCCCGAGTGCCGCCGCCGCGTTTGCAGCCAGCTCGCATTCGTGTCCTTCCCCCGAGAAGTAGATCCCGAGCGCCTCGCGCATCTCCGCGTCATCGTCCACGATTAGGACGCGCGAACGCTCTGTGGATGCGGCGCCAGTCACGGTACCTTAACCTAACCATCGCATCGCGAAGTGGTCGACTTTTATTCGGATGGCGAGAAGTGGTCGGCTTTTTTCGCAATTTGCCTGCGCGAGCCCCGCGCGTGCGCCGGCGAGTGGGGGGGCGCCGCGAAAGACGGCGTGAGGGGCGGCTGGGCGGCGCAGTCCGGGAACATCTCCGTCGTGGAGACGAGCGCGTCCGATCCGCTCGGAACGTCGCCAAAACCTTTGTGTATGACATGATCGCAATCGTGCTTAAATTGAGCTGAGCGGCGAGATGGTCCGAGCGCGCGTTTCGCGCTCCCGCCGTGCGCCGCGCGAGCTGTTCTCGTCGCCCCCTGGCCGCCGAGGAGAAAGGAGCTCTGCGATATGGTACCGATGAAGAAGCGGACGGCGGTTGCCGTCATCGTGGGTGTGTGGATTGCGACCTTGAGTTTGGCTGCTGCCCTCACGTACGAGTTGACTCGCGCGCCGGACATCGCCCAGATGCAATGCGCGGACTGGCGTGAGCTCGACATGGCCTCGGGTCGCGTCCTGGTGAGCGCGTGAGCACCAAGGGCAGTCACGCCCGAAGTCACCCGAGCCGATCCAGGGGACGCCTTTTGGTGGTCGAAGGCGAGCAACGAGTCGCCGTCGGTCTCCAGCAGTTGCTCTCGCGCGATCACGACGTCGAAATCGAGAGCCGAGCCGACGGCGTCCTTCACCGCATGGATGCGGGCGCACATTTCGACGTCATCCTGTGCGATGTCATGATTCCCGATTCCACAGGCCCCGATCTTTGCGCGAAGCTCGCTGTACACTACCCGGAGCAGGCAGCGGGGATGGTGTTCATGACGGACGGCGATATGACCGACCGCGCGCGCCAGTCACTCGCCGAGATGCCAAATCTTTGCATTCGTCTTCCGTTCGACGTCGACGGCGTACGCGCGCTCGTTTGGAGACGCATGGGACTGGGACGCGCCTGATCTTGGCTCCCGAGTGGCGAATGTCGGCGAGAGAACTCGCCCTTTGGCATTTTGCGCGGCAATTGGCACGCTGCGAGCGACCAGGCCGCACATCGGTAGCAGAATCATCGCGGAATGCGGGGCGCGCGCGTCGCGGCACAATCCGTGCGTCCGACGTGAGAGTACGGTGCATCCTCTTCGGACTCCCACAGGAGACTGCATGGATCGACCGTTGTCTCCAGGGAACGGCGCGACGAGCGGCAGTCCCGCGATCGCAGACCCCTCGTCCGCAGCCCTCTTCGCCCTGCTATGGGACGCGCTGGCCGACTTGCTCGGCACCGCGGCCGCAGCGGCGCTCTTGCGACGCGCGGCGCGGCGCGCGGCAGCGCGCAACGCAGCGCTGACTGACTTCGCCATCGTTTGCGAGAACCTCGAGTACCGCTACACGCTACCGTCCGCCTGGAACGACAGGCCCGGAGCCACGCAGCAGCACGCGCTGCGTCATCTCGTCGAAGAACTTCTGCCGTTGCTCGTGGAGCTGACCGGACCGGTCGTGGTCCGCCACCTCGCGCGAATTCCGGAACTTCGGGAGCGGGGATTCGTTCCTCCGGAGCAAGGGAGTGGAGGCGGCGCTTACCGAGATCACCGTGGACGGACTCGACAAGATGCTCGGCGGCGGCCTGCCGCGCGCGAGCGCCACCGTCCTCCAGGGTGCGACGGGCACAGGAAAAACCTTGCTGGGTCTGCAGTTTCTCATCGAGGGGGCTCGTCGCGGAGAACCCGGGATCCTCTTCACGCTGGAGGAGACGCCGGATCAGCTTCGCGCCATCGCTCAGGGTTTCGGGTGGGATCTCCGCCCGATGGAGGAGCGCGGGCTCCTCACCCTGAGCTACGCGTCACCCGTCGAGCTGTCGACGGACTGGTTCCTCGATCGAGTGCGACAGCAAGTGGGGCAAGGCGGTGCGCGACGCGCGGTGCTCGACAGCTTGACGAGCATGGCGCTCGGCGTCCTCTCCGAGCGGCGTCTCAAGGAGCTCGTCTATGCATTCACGAAGCACTTCCGCTCACTGGGCGTCACGCTCACGATGAACATGGAGATCGCCGAGCTCCTTGGCTCGGCGCAAATCTCGGGCTACGGGATCTCGTTCGCGGCCGACAACGTGATCCAGCTCAAATCGAGCTGGAGGGACGCCTGGAGCGCGGCATCTCCGTGCTCAAGATGCGCGGCGTAAGGCACGCGACGGACGTGCGCAGACTGACCCTGGATGCCGGCGGGGTGGAGGTGGGTTCGCCGTTCAAGGGCCTGCGCGGTGTGCTGACTGGCCTCCCGGTCCGCTCCCTAGGGAACGAGACATGAGGAGACGCGAGGATAGGAGACGAGACATGAGGGCGCACCTCGGCCGGACGCTCCGCGAGTCCGCGGAGGGATCCGAGAAGCGGAAGCTCCGCGTGCTCGATCTCCTCCGGCACATCGTCCCCTACGAGAAGTGCGCGTTGCTGAATGCGCAACCCGGGCGCGAGGCGTCCCTGCTCGTTGCGCAGGCGACACCGGCGGACGTACGGGCGACGCTGTCGGAGACGCTGGTCGATCTCCACGCGCGGCTCGTCGACGAGCACGGCCATCCGCCGGAGGCGCCTGTCGCGAGAGAGTCGGCTGCGCATCTCGCCGTTCCGCTCGTCGGCAACGACGCGGTGATCGGCGTCCTCTTCGTCGGCGGCCGGGCTCCGGAAGGACCCGCTGACGGGTACACCGAGCAGCACCTGCGCGAGCTTTCGATCGTTGGTGCATACCTCGCCGCCTACCTCGTCATGTTGGATCAAGCTCGCGCGCTCGAGGAAGCGCGCCGGGAGGCGGAAGGGGCGAACCGAATGAAGGACGAGTTCCTCGCCCTGGTCTCCCGTGAGCTCAAGACCCCGCTGACGTCTTTGCTCGTGTGGGCTCACATGCTGCGTTCGGAGAAAACGGAACCTTCCGGGCGCGCTCTCGCGGTCGAAGGTATCGAGCGCAACGTCGAAGCGCAGGCGAAGCTCATCGACGAGATCCTCGATCTGGCATGCATCGCGGCCGCGGACCTGCGCCTCGATCTCAAGGCCGTCGAGCCGGCGATCCTTATCAAGTCCGCGGTCGAAGGGCAGCGGCTGCGGGCGAAGCGGAGATCGATTCGACTCGAAACCGCCTTCGGCGAGTCGGTCGACCAGCTCATCGTCGATCCCGTTCGCATCGCGCAGGTCATCTCCAACCTTCTCGCGAACGCGATCCAGTTCACCCAGCCCGGAGGGTGCGTGGGCGTTCGCCTGGAGCGCGTCGGCGCTCACGCTCGTATCCAGGTCATCGATCACGGGAGGGGGATCTCAGCCGAGGCCTTGCCCCACGTGTTCGAGAGGGATAGCGCCTACCGGGGGGACCCCGTCACCGCTGGGGACCGTGAGCCAGGGAGTAGACTCGGCACGGTAAAGACGGTGGTCGCGGCGCATGGCGGTCGCGTTCGCGCCGAGAGCCTGGGACACGCTAAGGGCTCGACCTTCACAGTCGAGCTCCCGTTGCCGGCCGATGTGCCAGGGGAGGCCTCCAGGGTGCTTGCGGGTATCCGCGTTCTCCTCGTCGATGACGACGAGGACATGCGCTTTGCGGTCACTGCGGTCCTCGAGCTTCACGGCGCCCATGTGACGAGTGTCGCATCGGCTGCTGCGGCGCTCGCCGCGCTCGAGCTCTCGAGGCCGCACGTGCTCCTCAGCGATATCTCGATGCCCGGAGAGAGCGGTTACGATCTCATGCGAAAGGTCGCTTCGCGCGACGCCACGCTGCCCGCGGTTGCGCTGACGGCCTTCGTGCGTGGGGAGGACCAAACGCGCGCCCTCGCCGCCGGCTTCCGGATGCATCTCGGCAAGCCGTTCGACGTGCTCGCGCTCGTCCGGGCGGTCGCGACTCTCGCTGGCCGACCGCTCGCGAAGGGCCTAGAGGAGGCAGTCACGCAGTAGCGATCGCTCAAGGGCTGACAGTGCCCACGCGGTTTCGACCTGCCGCCCTCGCGCCGTTGAGTCGGGAGTCCGCCAGCGTGAGAAGAGCGTCGATGGGTTCGTCGCTCGCTCCCACCTCGGCCAGCAAGGCGATTCCAATGCTCAACGTGATCCGAACGCTCTGTCCTCGCGCGCCCACGTGTAGCTCTTCGATGGCTCGCCGAACGCGCTCGCCCAGTTGCCGCGCACCGGCGTCGCAGGTTCCCACCGAGACGATGAGAAATTCGTCATCTCCACATCGGGCGAGCACGTCTTCGGCGCGGATGGCGCGCTTCATTCGCGCGCCGACGATGCAGAGCGCCCGGTCGCCGGCGAGGTGTCCGAAGCGGTCGTTCACGCGTTTCAAGGAGTCGACATCCGCCATGAGGAGGGCCAGCTCGCCGGCGTTGCGTCGCGCGCGCGCGACCTCGTCGATGAGCCGGTCCGCGAGATACTGACGGTTGAAGAGGTGAGTCAGGGGGTCTCGTACCGATGCCTCGTAAAGTCCGCCGTACAGCGATTCCTCCGCCACGTCGACCAGCCCGAAGCGAATCCGGAGCTGAGGGCCGAGCTGGATCGTCTCACCCCCGCGGAGTAGCGAGACACCGACGCGTCTCGAGCCGACGAAGGTGCCGTTCGTCGACCCCAGGTCTTCGACGTAGAACCCGCCGTCGGAGGTGGGTGCGACGCGAGCGTGGCGGCGACTTACGCCGGCGTCCTCGACGACGAGGCTGGCGTCGGCGGCGCGCCCAATGGTCGCTCCGGCTGCGTCGATCGCGACGACACGGCCCGCATTTGGCCCGGTGAGCATGGTCAGCGTCGCGCGGAGGACGCGCGCCGAGTGGGGTCGAACCGGGAGCACCGGCGTTTCGTCCCAAGCAGCGTTTGACGCGGGATCCACCGAAGACGTGGACGGCGCGGTTGCCGCGGGGTCGTGCGAGCCTGCGACGCCATCCCGGATACCGTGCTCCATACGCGCCTCCCTGTTACGCCGGGTGCACGGCTCGTGCCGCGGGAATGTGCGCCGCGGATGGTCAATCACCCAGTCCGGATCGATGCCGACCCTCAATGCGCCCGCGGCGAGAGACGCGGCAGATCGATGGTGAATACGCAGCCAACGCCGGGGACGTCCCGCACGCGGAGCGTGCCATTGCTGGCCTCGACGCTCTTGCGACTGATTGCGAGTCCAAGACCGAGCCCCGATCGGTTGGCACTCCGCTGTTCGAAGGGGCGAAATAACTCCTCCGCCAGTCCAGGGGGAAGTCCGCCGCACTCGTCCTCGACTTCGATCAAAACGCGGTCCTGAGTCGAGGACGTCTTTAGCCACACGTGGCCATGGGGGCGCGTGAACTTGAATGCGTTCTGCAGCAGGTTGGCAACCGCGGCGGCGAGCAGTTGACGATCGACCATGACGTCGACCCCAGGTGGCACTGGCGCAACGGTCAGCGCCAGCTCTCGAGCGTTCGCCTCCATCGCGGCGCCGATCTCGACTTCTTCCACGAAGTCGCGCAGCGACACTCGTTCTGGCGCTCGGATTCCCGCTTCGAGTCGAACGTGCCCAAGCAAGGTGTCGACGAGACTGGACAGGCGGGTCAGGCTGCGGCCGAGAACTCCAGCGGTGCTCCCTCCGAGCCCGACGCCTCCCGCTCGCAGAACCTGGAACGACATCAATGCAGCCGCGAGCGAGTTGCGGAGCTCGTGCGTCAGGCTCCCCAAGCGCTCGGTTTCCGCATCGGCGATCGATTGTTCCCGCTGGCGCGTGTACTCGGTCACAGCCTGGGCAATCGCGTCGTCGAGGCATCGGTTGAACGTGTGAAACTCGTCCGCCGTGATCGGAGCCAACGTCTCGTCCGCGAGCTCGGTTACCGCCTGGCAGACGCCGCCGTAGTCGTGGACCACCTGGGCCACCGTGAACCCTCTTTTTAGCAGGTTCGCCCCGTGCTGGCTCGCGGCTGCATCCATGGCGAGGCTCGAAGTCTGCGACAACCGCAAGCTGGTGATGAGCTGGTCCAGAAAGAGCGGAATGCCGCTCTCGAGTTCCGCCTCGGTGACCCGAGGCGCCGGCCGTGCGGCCACCCTCTTGCGCGTGCGCGCGATGATCTCGGTTCTGTTGGCGAGAAGGAACTCGTGAAGCATCGGGCGGACTCTGACGCTGGGCGCGCAACCTATACGCGTCGCACGCGAGCAGCACAAAACGTTCCGTCGACGCCGTGGGCGGCTTTTCCCACCGTAGCGAAGCACGCCGCGCCCTCATCTGTCCTTACGCTGGCGTTTCGACGAGGCAAACTGCAAACGAAGCGAATTCCCACGCTTACGATGCGTCAGCCGCGGCGCCGCCGGGCTTGCTTCCTTCCGCTTGCGTATCGCCGCGGCGCGCGTACGCGCGGCTCAGTTCGACGAACGCGAGCGATACTGCGCCCGCGAGGACGGCGCGCAGGATGCGGGACCCGAGCAGGATGCCCGTTCCCAATCCAATGGCACTTGCAACGCCGAGCGACTCGTAGGGCCTGCGTTTGATCTGCGCGTCGAGGTTCCACGGGAACTCGCCGATGATGCCCTTCGCGCGGCGCATGAAGTCGTCCTTCCTGACTCCGGGGTCGCCGTTCGCGTCCTTCGTGGATGGAACGCCTGGTGGGCGATTGACGTGCGCTTCTGCTCTTTCGGGGTTCATGACTCTGGGTGACGCAATACCGGTGCCGTTGTGGCGCAGAATCCCAGCGCGGCGCGGCGCAGTTGCGGGCAGGCAGAATGCGAGCGAATTCGCAAAATGGCGTCGCCTGAATGCGGCGCGCGGAGTTGAATGCTCAAGGAGTTTTGAAGGTGCGCGGGCTCAAACGTCTCAGAAATTGAATGGCGGTACTGTCTTTGCACGTGCTTGCGAACCGATCGAATTTTCAAACGAAAGGAGTCGCCATGCATGGCTCATTGATTCCAGTTCTCGCAACTTCGTGTCTCGTGCTGGGGTGCGGCGCGAGTTATCCGGTGCCGACACAGCCCCTCGCGGACACCGAGTCGGCGGAACGCAGCGCCACCGAGCTCGGCGCTGCCAGCCAGCCGAAGGCGCAGCTTCACCTCCAGCTCGCGCACGAGCAGTTGTCGCGAGCCAAAGCGGCAATTCAGGGCGGTGACAACGAGCGAGCGGCCGCATTGCTCGTGCGGGCGAGGTCGGACGCGGAGCTGGCGATCGCTCTCACGCGCGAAGAGAATGCCAAGATCGGAGCGCAGAACGCGACCGACCAGTCGAACACGCAGAAATCTACGAACGCAAGGCAGGGAGGACAGTGATGACAACGATCCGAAATGCGAGCCTGGTTTTCGCGCTAATGGGCATCGCCGGCTGTGCGTCCGCGGTGCCTCCGCAAGATCTCGTCACGGCGCGCGCCAGTTATGCTCGGGCGAGCCAGGGGCCGGCGGCGACTCTGGATCCCGCAGAGCTGCACTCCGCAGCGGACTCGCTTCAGATCGCGGAACGGTCGTTCGCGAGCGAGGGCGATACGCAGGGGACCCGAGACCTGGCGTACGTTGCCGATCGACGTGCGCAGATTGCGGAAGCAGCCGGGCAGACCAAGCTGGCAAGCAGCCAACAGGGGCAGACGCTGATGTACATGCACTCCGCCGAGACGGCGCAGGCGAACGCGAGCTCGGCGCAGCTCGGCCGCGCGAACGCGCAGCTCGAGGTGCAGGGCCAGGCGATGAGCAGCCAGAAACAGCAACTGGACGCCGAACGCGACCGCCGCCAAGACGCCGAAAAGCGGGCCGCACAGGCAGCCACCGATCTCGCTGCGATCGCGTTGGTCAAGCAGGACGCCACCCGCGGCATGGTCATCACGCTCTCCGGCGGCGTACTCTTCGCGTCCAATAAGGCGGACCTGCTTCCGAGCGCACTGACGAAGCTCAACGAAGTGGCCAACGCGCTCACGAAGAACGACGACGACTCGAAGATCGTCGTCGAAGGACACACCGACTCTCAAGGTGGAGCGGAGTACAACCAGGACCTGTCCCAGCGACGCGCGCAAACCGTCCGCGATTACCTCGTCTCGCGGAACGTCGCGGCCGATCGGGTAACGGCCACTGGCTTCGGCCTGACTCGCCCCATCGCCGACAACGCCTCGCCGGAAGGTCGCGCGAACAATCGACGCGTCGAGATCGTGGTCCAGCCGGCGTCCAGATAGGCCGCGCGCGAGGCCCCTCATGGCGTTCCCTCTACACATCACCTTTCACGACGTCGAACGCTCCGACGCGCTCGAGGCCCGTGTCCGTCGATTTGCCGACAAGCTTTGCACGATCGGCGAGCGCATCGTCGTGTGCCGTGTCGCCATCGAGGCGCCTCATCGCCGTAAGCATCACGGCCGCCACTATCGCGTGCGCATTGATCTCGCCGTTCCCGGCGCGAAGCTCGTCGCCAATCGCTGTCCGGACGAGGGGCTAGCGTCCGAAGACGCATACACCGCGATCGGCCGCGCGTTCGATCACGTCGCGCGGCTGCTGCGCGAACATCGGGCGGCGAGGTCGGAGCACAGGTAGCCGTACAAGAAGCCAGACTCGGATATTCCAACGATTAGCGATTGGAGATCATCATGCATCTCATAGTGTTTCTGCTGTTCGGACTCGTGGTCGGCGTGCTCGCGCGGTTCATTGTGCCGGGCAAGGAGCCGGGCGGTTGGGTCGTCTCGATGCTGCTCGGCGTTGGCGGAGCGGTGTTGGGGGGGTATTTCGGTCGCGTCCTGGGCCTGTATCGGGAAGGACAGCCGACCGGCTTCGTCATGGCGCTCGTCGGAGCCATCGCCTTGGTCGCCCTGTACCACGGAGTGATTTCGCGCCGATCGCGCTGGGTATAGAGCAGCCGCGACAGCCGCCCTCGCCGCGTCCACCAGCTCAATCGGACTGCGCATGAGCAAGGCCGGCCCGCGGCTGCGCACTCGCAAGGCGCGCCGCGGGGCGGTTGACGAACCGCCAGCGGTGCAGTGCCTGCCTGCGCTTTGCGCTCAACGGCGGCTCGGCGGATGCCGAAGATTCGGCGCCCCGAGGTCGCCTTCGCTCACCCCGATCTCGGCGTCGAGCACACGCGTTCGTGCTGCGCGCTGCGCTGCCGCCCCGTCGAGGGCCATTGCGGCCATGGTTCCGGCGATTCCACCGATGATCGCCCCTGCGATGGCTCCCGGGGCCCCTGCGGTCGCTCCGACGACGGCCCCGGCGACCGCGCCGGACGCGCCGCCCTCCGCGGCGTGGGCCAGGCGGTGGGTCGCGGCGGTGCCGGATGCGGTCCTGCTCTTTGCGCTCTTCTTGGTCATGACGAGCTCCTCTCCTCAGTCCCCCGCGCCACCGAAGGCACGTGGACTCGCATTGGGACCAAGGGGAAGGGCAAGCGCCGGACCATGAGGTTCGTAGCGGCGTACGAGGCAAGGCACCAACAGGCAATCGGTGCAATGCCAAAAGTCCAAAGAGGACGCCCGCCGCTTCTCTAGAAAACAGGCGAGTTCTCTAGAAAACAGGCGAGCCCGGCCCGTACTCCGTCGTGGCGTCGTTTATGCACTCGCCTCTGCAGTCGTCGTTGATTGGAACGATTCGTCGTCGATTGCGACGGTGACGCTGCGACGCAGTCGACTCGCGTTGTTGGGGTGGTTAAGCATGTCTCGTCAAATATCTGGCCGCGCTGTCGTCTCCGCAGGCATGGCGTTGGCTCTTGGCGCCAGTGTGCTGGCGTTCGCGTCGCTTTCACCAGCCGACGAGGTGACCCACGTCGCAACGACGCCACAGCCCGTTGCCATGAACAGTTCGTCCGCCGCCCCAGACACCCCTAAGGTGACCTACGAGACACGAGGCCCGAACCTCGTGATGATCGGTGGTGGCGTCATCACGTTCGGCGTTTCATACACGATGGCTATCGTTGTAACCGTGGTCAGCAATCACCAGGGCGACAGTCACTTGCTCGTACCTGTGGTCGGTCCGTGGCTCGACTTCGCGGATCGGGGGAGCTGCGGCACGGCGGGAGTCACACGCTGCGACGTGGAACAGGGGAGCAAGATTGGCGTCGCGATCGACGGAATCTTCCAAGGCGTAGGAGTACTCACGGTCGTCGGTGGCTTCGTATTGCGGCAAAAGCACGAAACGATCACCACCACCGGAGCGCCAGCGCCGAGCGTTCAAGTTACTCCGGTCTCCTACGCGCACGGGGGTATGGGGCTCGCCGCAATCGGGAGCTTCTGATCTGCCTCCACCATTCGAGCGGGCGCTTCTCTGGCCCGGATGATCTCGGCCGGCCGGCGCGACAGTGCTGCCTACAGAGGCGCGGGCAACGGATCCGCAGACGCCGGCAATGACGAGGCACCGCCGGCGCGCATCGTGCAGGTCGCTCTCCGCACCGACGGCGACTTCCGTCGCTCCGCGGCGAGTTCAACACGGGGACGGGGTGGAAATCCGTTCCGGCTCTCTACGAAGGAATAACGAGCATGGAAAACGAGAAGAACGCTTCGAAGATCGACGATGCGGCGAATAAGGCCCGAGATGTCGTGACTGCGGCAAGCGCCAAGGCTACCGACATCGCCGAGGCGGCTGGCAGCATGGCAACGGCTGGTGTCGATAAAGTAGAGAAGATGGCTAAGAAGGGGGGAGACCGACTCGGGAAAGCCGCTGCAAAGGCGACCCACTCGGTCGAAGAGATGACCGTGAAAGTTGCTCACACAGCGCAAGCGACTGCGCGAAAGATCGTCAATGCGACCAAAGAGATGGTCGGCGAGGCCGGACACGCAGGCGAGAAGGTCGCGGAGAGGGCGGGCGACAGGTTGAACGGACGCACCCGGTCTCCGAAAGGAGAATGAAGCAGAGCGGAACGAGTCGTGGGGCGTCGCGCTTGTCTTCTTCGTGGCATGGCCGCTTGGCTTTTCGCTCCACGCTTCGTTCGGCGCGTGCTGACACGCGGAGGAGGCGGCGTGCCCTTGGGCTAGAAAACCAAGGATTCGGCAGGCCACAACCTACGCCAGAGGCTCGATGTGCGCGATCGTGCTAGCCAAGTGGAGAGAAGACGCCGTGGCCTCTCCACTTTCCGGACTTCCCGAAGGCGTGCTCTCGGTGCAACGGGGTCGTCGAGATAGTCGCGAAGGGCGCGCACGAATGAATCAGGCTGCTCGTGGTGAGGATAGTGGCCGCATCCGTCGAACAGGACCACGCGGACCCCGTCAACGTAGTTCGCGAACGCTTGGGCATGCGAAGCGGGGATGACGGCGTCGCGGTTGCCCCAGAAAACGGCAATCGCCGGAAGCTGCGACAGCTCGCTCGCGTGTTTGAAGAACGTGTGTCGCTGTCCGCGCCAGTCAATGATGTCGCGCACCGTCCGAGCAAAAGCGCGGGCCGAACCTCGCTGTGCATTCATTGCACTTAGCGTCAGTGTCTCTTGTTCGGAGAGAACATTACGGGTCACCCTGAGCGCGAGTCTCGTGCCAGGTCCCATGAACGGCTGGCCGAGCCGCTCGACTACCCAGGGAATCGCGGCGAGACGCAGCGCAGGCGCGATCTCGCGCCCGAGCCCGCCCGACGAGACGAGCACCAGCCGGCGAATGCGCTCGGAGCATTCGAGCAACGTCACTTGCGCGACTCCGCCACCGAAAGAATGGCCCACCACATCCACGTCTCCGAGCTCGAGGGCCTCGAACCATCGGGCAATGACGCGCGCGTACCAGCGCAGCTTGTAGCTTGCGTCCGGCCGTCCGGAAAGGCCGTGCCCGGGAAGGTCCGGCACGAGAACACGCCGATCGTGCGCGAGGGATGGGGCGAGGTTTCTCCACGCGAGATGGCAGTCGTTCAGCCCGTGCAGCAGCACGAGCGGTGGATTGCCGACGGACTGGCCGAGCTCCACCCAGTGCAGTGAAACACCATCGATGTCAGCCTGGTGGTGATACTCATCAAAGTCCATCTGCGCAGGTTGGCCCGACAACGGACGGAGCATGGTAAGGCGTCGACGCAAGCGGCATGCCGGCCGCAATGAGCGCGGGCCGGACGTGGGTGGTCGCAGCGCCACCAATTCTTCGCAACTCCGTCGGGGAACAGTCTACGGGCGTCAGCCGTTGGGACGGCCCGGGCCGTAGGGTGCCTCCGCGCGCCAGCGCCGCAGCGTGCCGACACTCACGACTGCGTGGAAGCCGACGCCTCGCAGCGCCTGCGCGGCGACGGAGCTGCGCAGTGCGCTCCGCGCGTATACGACAACAGGCCGTGAGTGCTCGCCAAGTTCCTCCTGTCGCCGCGCGAGACCCTCAGCCGGGATGTTGATGGCCCCCGAGATGTGATCGCCCGCGTATTCTTCCGCCGTCCCGACGTCGAGCAAAGTGGCCCCGGCACTCAGGAACCGCCGTCCCTTGGCCAGGTTTAGGGTATTTCTCCACCAAAAGTATCCCCAGACAACCGCGAGAAAAGACGCCGCGACGACCGCAGAGAAAGCGGGATTCATGGCTTGTGTCCTTCTACCCATGCTTCTGGTGCACGGGGCGTGCCCGCGCTCCTAGAGGAATCGGTCCGCGAGGGGTGGCGTTTGCGGTGTTGGCCGTTTGCCAATGCACCCGGCAAGGCGTGAGGCCAAAAACCGAGGCACGCGGGTCGACGAGACAGGCGAAGGATTCGAGCGGGCCGCGCGACAAGATCGAGTGTGTCGGCGGCGGCCACCGGACGAAGGACGGTGGCTGACGAGCCGACAGGCAAGAAGAAGGAGCCGGGCCGAAACGCCGACCAGTTGGTGCGCTCGTTGCAGTCGAGGAGCCAAGGAGGATGACTTGTCGACGAAGGCGAAGCTCGCGACTGTCAGCGGCACCACGGTGGCCGACAATTCGAGCCTGCTCGGGCGGGGTCTCGAAGGCGAGAGACACGTTCCGTCGATGCTGAGGCGTGTCCGTTGGCGAAGGCTCGTCAAACTCTCGGTGCTGGCCGTCGCGATCCTGATCGCGTCGTATCTCGCCGTCGCCAATGTGCTGTTGCGAACCAGCCTTCTTCGCAACGCCATCAGCGGTTCGTCGCTGAACTTCGCCATCAGCGGAAACTCCACCGAGTTAAAGCTCGACTACGAAAGCGCGTACTCGATCCTTCCGGGGCGCGTGCACCTCAAAGGCCTCACCATTCGTGGCCGCGAGCGAACCGTCGAATGGCTTTTGACCCTCGACCGCGCCGACGCCGCGATTTCCCTCGTCGACCTGCTCCACCGCGAGTTCCACGCGAAGAGCCTGCGCGCGAGCGGACTCACCATGCGGGCACGGATACGGCTCGATCGCGTCGCGGCAACCCCGGAGGTCACCGCTGCACTGCCGCCCATTGCGGGCTTCGCGGATCCACCGCTCCTCGATGAGGGGCCCACTCCGCCGCCGCTGACGGACGGGCGCTACAACTTGTGGATGGTGGACCTCGAGGACGTGGACGTAAACCACGTGCGCGAGGTGTGGATCCATACCGTGCGTTCGGAGGGCGACACGCGCGTGCGCGGGCGATGGCTATTCCGCCCGCAGCGATGGCTCGACGTCGGACCGGCGACCGTGAACGCTGAAGGTGTCGACATCTCCTACGGCAGCCATCCCCTGGCCACCGGAGTACGCGGATCGCTCGATGCGACCGTGCATCCGTTCGACCTGCGACCGGCCGCCGACCTTACCATCGTCGATCACGTCTCGTCTCGCGGACAGCTGCGCGGTTACGCGCTCGTCGCGGATGCCCTGCGCTTGCTCGCACCACGAAGCGGCGTCGGCTTCAAGCGATGGGAGGGCCCCTTCGACGCCCGCGTGGTCTTGGACCATGGAAAACTCGCGGATGGGACCCGAATCCGGAACGACGCCGCCCATTGCGAGATCGGCGCCAAGCGGCTGACATTCGAAGCGCCAATCCGCACCGAGCTCGGCGTCTACGGTGACGTGGTTACCATCGCTGCTCGCGCCTCCGGGCTTCGCGTATTGGGCGCGGGCGCTAGCCAGGCGCGCGTCGCCTCGATCGCGGCGACGCTGACCAGCAAGCACGTGCGGGTCGCGGAGGCCTTTGGCGACTCGCACTTCAGCCTCGACGTCGTCGGCGCCGAGGCGAAGGACATCGGCGCGTGGGAGCCGTACTTCCCGTCGACGTCGACATACGTCGTCCGGTCCGGGACTGTGACAGTCGATGGCCACGCCGCAGGTTCGGTCGCAGAGCGGCGAGGTCACGCCGAGCTGCAGCTCTCCGCGCGACGTCTCGCCGTAGAGCGCGGACCCGATCAGTTAACGGCCGACGTCACGGGCGACGTTCAGCTCCGCGAGGTCTCGCTTTCCAGCGGATCGGCCTCCGGTATCGCGACCATCGCCGCTAACGACGTGACGGCTCGGCTGGGCGGTGCCCTTCTCGCCGGCAACCTCGCGGCGCATGTCGATCTGCAGCGCGGTACCTGGGACGAGCCTGCGCTCGACCTTTCCGGAAGCGACGTCGTTCTCCGAGCCGTCTCCGCCCGATCCGGGCGTAACGGGGTCGCGATCGTGGCCGTTCCTGAGCTCACGGTGCGTGCGCAACCTCTCGCTCTCGCGCCATCGGGCGCGAGCGGGCACATCTCGATCGATCTCCCTGGCGCCGAGCTTCCCGCGCTGGCACGACTACGCGAGCTGCTCCCTCTGCCCATGGATGTCTCAATCGAGGACGGCAGCGGCCGAGCGAGGCTTCACGCGGACGTCGAGCTGGGCTCGGGCTCGATGCGGGGCGACGGAGAGGTCGTCGCACAAGGGCTGCGGGCTCGCGTAGGTTCGACAGAGTTCTTCGGGGATGTCGATTGCCTGGTGAGAGCTCAGCGTACGGAACGTGCACGAGGTTCGACCGACCTGTCGGGCAGCACCCTCGCCGTGACGCACGCCGGTACGGGAAGCAGGTCGTCACCCGAGGACGCGTGGTGGGCGAACGTCACTCTGCGGGAAGCGGCGCTGCGCTCGAGGGGAGACGTTCGTCTCGACGCAAAGGTGCACTTGGCGGCGAAGGACGCGACCCCCGCTACGGTTCTCGTCTCGCAGAACACGGACGTTCCGACGTGGGTCGCCAACATCTTCCGCATGCCGGTGCTCGACGCAGACGCGCAGATACGCGTCGGCCCCGCATCGGTCGAAGTGCGCTCGCTTCTCGCGCACGGAGGAAGCTCGTCTCTTCGGGCGGAGTATGCGAAGCGCGACGGGCGGCAGGAAGGCGCCGTGCTTGCGGATTTGGGTTGGATCGACCTGGGGTACGACCTCGCCGACGGCGGTTCGGGGTTGGTGCTCTTCGGCCCCGACGCCTGGTACGCCCGCAAGACCGCCGGCATGCGCGACGCAGCGGAGGCCGCCAAGCGCAGGGCCGACGCGGCGGAGCAGCGCGCGCAGTACTGCGAGGCGACTCCCGCGCAGCGCAAGGAGGAAGCACGCTCCCTGGCGGCTCGATGCACGCTCGACGCGCGCTCGTGCGATGGCGCGTCCATCGGGAACCTGCTCCGTGCGGCCGCAGACGCCCGCGAACGCGACGACCTGAGCGGCATCGCGTATGCACCGATGGTCGTCGCCGCGGCGAAGGGGGGCAAGGACGGCACGACGCTCGATCCGCTAGTCGTCGGCAGCGTGGCGGAGGCCATGAGGATGGGCGGCGAGGCCACACTCGGCAACATCCCATCTATCGCGCACTCCGCCGTAGCGAGCGACTCCGACGCCGCGCGCGGCAAGGTGATCGCCGTCACGGGTCTGGCCTCTCCGATTCGGCGCGAGGGCTCGTACTCTGTCGGAGCGCTGACGACCGATGCGGGACCGGTGTACGTCGTCACGCCTTTCGCGACGAGTGCCGTCCCCGAGGCGCCTGCGCGGTTTCGCGGCGTATTCGTGCAGCTCTATGCGTCGACGAATCCGTCGCAAGGCCAGACACCCTCGCTCGTTCTCGTCGGCGCATTCGGTCGCTAAATGATGCGCGATCGATAGGCACATATCGTCGAAGGAAGGATGAGGTCATGCTGAATCTACTATGGGTTTTTGCCGTCGTTCTCTTCGTGATGTGGATGGTCGGCTTTGCACTTCACTTCACGGTTGGCGGGCTCCTCCACGTGTTGCTCGTGCTCGCCGTCGCTTCGGTGCTCATCCGCGTCATCGCGGGCCGCCGGACCGCCTAAAGCAGCCCGACTTCCGAACGGCGATTTGAGAGACTTCGCTGGAGCGGCGTCGGGCGGACGCGCACCGGTGCCGCCCGCCCGACGCGCCAGTGATCTAGCCGCGCTTCGCCGGCGTGGCCGTCGGTGTCGTCGTCCACTCGCGCATCGCCTGATCGCCCGGTCGATCGAGGTGCACCTTGTCGTCGACGGATTTCACCCAGCTCGTTGGGATGTAGTGGTGCTGTCCCTTGTCGTCCTTCGTGAGCTTGATGGTCTCGGTGCCCTCCATGTGGTCGACGATGGCGAGCTGGCGGTTGTTCGAGCAAACCACCGGGGTATTGGGCTTGATCTGGCTGGCATTGATCATTGTGGGCTCCTTGTTTGGTTGAACGGCGGGCCCAGCCGAGCACGACACATGCCAATCCGATACCTGGCGACCCCGAGCGCAGTTCTGCCCGAATTCTCGAACGTGCACGACGTTCTCGGGTTCGGGCGCCTTGGCGTTTTGCAAAACGCCGTTTCCCGCAGGGTAATCGCCGCGACGAGGGCGTGCCGCACGGAGGCAGGATGGTCGACTCCTGATGACACTATGACGCAATCACGACAACGCGCGCCTTATGCCTGTGTCATGCGCGTGCTCCTCGTCCAGCCAGAATTCCCGACCACGTACTGGGGTTTTCAGCACAGCCTGCCGTTTATCGGAAAACGCGCCACGCTGCCGCCGCTGGGTCTGCTAACGCTCGCGGCCATGCTGCCACCGGCATGGCGGATCCGCGTAGCGGACCTCAACGTCGCCCCACTGTCGGACGACGACGTCCTCTGGGCCGACGCGGTGCTGGTAGGCGGAA
>CALKVG010000433.1 GCA_937998045.1 uncultured Myxococcales bacterium | reverse complement strand
CTTCACGTCCCTCATCAAAGGCGTCGGCAACTACGGATGCGGAATCGAATCGCAGCTCGAGAGCTGGTATCGCTTCCTCGTGCAACCGGACCCGTACGATTCGCTGGCCGTAGTGCAGGGGGCCGCCACCTGGCAGGGTGTCGACACCACCATCCTTCGCCAGCGGCACGACTTCTTGCGCCCCGATTCGCTCGTCGCGATCGTCGACCTTACGGACGAAAACGACTCGGAGGTGGACATACGGTCGCTGAACGGATCGGGGTGGCACCTGATGGCGTCGTCCTTCGAGCCACCGCGAGGGACGTCCTCGTGCGCCGAGAACTCGTCCAATTCGGGGCTGGTGGATCCCGGCTCGTGCGCGCAATGCCCGGCGGGCAGCTCGGATCCGACGTGCGCGCTGGGACTCTTCGTGAACGCGAACGACTGGGGGTTCAACGCGAACTTGCGGCACGTGCACCCGCTCCAAAAATACGGGGTCATTCCGCAATTTCCGATTCAGCGTTACCTCCTGGGCTTGACGTCCAAGCGCGTCCCGGACCGGAGCGGCGAATATCCCGCAGGGGCAGGGAGCTACCAGGGGCTGACCAATTTGAATTGCACCAATCCGCTCTTCGCGGCGAGTCTTCCCGATGGCTCGCAGACGGATCCTGCGACGCTCTGCGACCTGCCGCCGGGCCGGCGCACGCCCGACCTCGTCTACTACGCGCACATCGGCGGGGTCCCGCACCAGCTCCTGCAAGAGGACCCGACCAACCCGGACAGCGCGCAGAAGGAGACCCTGGACGCGACGGACTGGCAAAAGATCCTCGGCAGCGATCCCTTGAACTACGACTACTCGGGGATCGACCCGCACATGCTCGAGTCGTATCGGCCGCGCGCCGGTATTCCCTTCGGCCCGGGGCCCGCGCCGGACCCGGCGAGCGGATACGACTGGATCACGGATCAGGGGGATCTGCACGTCCTCCCCGTCGATCGCGAGTATGCCTGCACGTTTCCGCTCGCCGCGAAGCGCGACTGCTCGTGCGGAGGCGCCGCGCAGTGCACCGATCCGAACGTGAGCTACGCCTGCGACTGCCCGCTCAACGCGGGGCTCACGCCGCAGCAGCTGCCGCCGATCTGCGATCCGAACAATCCGACGCAGCAGGTCGCGGCGAAGGCGTACCCCACGCAGCGGGAGCTGCTCCTGGCGATGCTCATGAAGGGACAGGGCTTCGTCTCCAGCTTGTGCCCCATCCACGTGCAGCCCGCCTCCGGTCGGACCGAGCTCACCGATCCCCTCTTCGGGTACAACCCGGCGGTCAACGGCATCGTCGATCGCCTCGAGGTGGACCTCAGCGGCCCGTGCGTTCCCCAGAAGCTCGTCCCCGACGCCCAGTGCGGGAGCTACGCGTGCCTGGTCCTCGTCTCGATGAACGACCAGGCCGACGCGAGCGACAAGACGCGGTGCAAGAACCCGGGCGCGGTTTGCGACCCGAGCAAGGGGCTGCTGGTTCCTCCGCCGACCGACGCCGACGCCGTGGCAAAGTATTGCGACGCGCAGGAATCCGAATGGCAGGCCAGCATGAAGGGTCCGGAGCCCTACACCGTTCCAGTCTGCGAGATGCGTCAGCTCTTCCCGGCGCCCCCCGGTGGACAGGCGTCGGGCTGTCCCGCTCCCGCTCCCGCCGCGGACTTCGCGGGCCCACCTGCAGGGTCGTGCGCATCGTCGCCGGAGCAGGGCTGGTGCTACGTCACCGGAGCAGCGGCCGGCCAGTGCGGGCATCAGGTGCTGTTCACGAGCGCCGAGCCGCCAGCCGGCTCCACCGTGTGGATGCAATGCATCGAGCAGAGCGTGACCGTCGTGGACGCACGTGGGAACTGAGCGTGCGCGCGAACGGCGTTTCGCGTCACGCCTGGCCGGGCGTCCACCGCTGTCCGGTCGAGCACTCGAAGTGCGCCAGCGAGACGGCCTCTCGCGTGACCTCGAGGGTCCCGAACACAATCGGGAGGCGAAAGCGACGCGGACCGGCAGAGCCTGGGTTGAACACGGAGAGGTCGCCGTCCCTGGCGGCGAGCGGCACGTGCGAGTGCCCGCACACCACCAGGGATGCGTCGCGCGAGCGCGCCAGCCGAGCCGCGTCCGCCCGCAGCTTCGGCCCGTTCACCGCGATGTGCATCACGAGGACGCGCAGGAGGAGCGCGTCGGCGGCGGTGATGTCGAGGGTCAAGAGGTCCGGGAGGTTCGGCGCGCGAACGTCGATGTTCCCGCGCACGGCGTAGACCGGGGCGACGGCACGGAGCGCGTCGAGCACGGAGAGATCGCCGATGTCCCCCGCGTGAACGATGGCGTCCGGAGACCACCGCGCCAGGTGCTCCGTGGTCGCAGGGTGGAGCGCGGAGTGGGTATCGGCCACGACGCCGATCCGCAGCGGGCGGGTGCCGGGCACGACCAGGGCCGCCGCCTTTTCTGTCGTCTTCCGCGCCACGAGCTCATCTTAGCTCGGCGAGACGGTCACTCGGGCAGTCGCTCGAGAATCTCGAGCAACCGAGTGACGGACAGCCTCGCGGCCAGCAGGATCTCCCGCAACTGGTCGGAAGCGAGGACCGAGACGATCGGGACGCGGACCACCGCGCCGTCGTCGCGCGTCAACTCGACGTGGGATTCTCGGTCGACGACTCTTCGAAAGCTGGCGCGCTCGAGCGCAGCGACCATATCGCGACCTGATAGGGCGGGCAGTAGCCACAAGGGTTGGTGCTGACCGCTGGCCCTGCCAGAATTCTCGTCGCGCCAGAGATCCCGACGTGTCGCCCGGGTCACGGGGCGCGCCAATACACGTTTTGTGCCGCGGGACGGGCGCTATTGGGCAGTCGGCGATCGTCTCGCCTAAAGCCCCCGTCTCGCGGGCGGCGGCTCGTTCAGCACCAACCAGTAGAGACCGAGCTGGCGCACGGCCTCGGTGAACTCCACGAAGTCGACCGGCTTCTGGACATAGCTATTGGCCCCCGAGCCGTATCCCGCGAGTCGATCCTCGTCCTCGACCGAGGAGGTGAGGATCACCGTGGGAAGCAAGCGGGTGTGCTCGTTCGCGCGGACCTGCCGGAGCACCTCGATTCCGTCGATCTTCGGCAGCTTCAGGTCGAGGAGCATCAGCGTCGGAAGCGCGGTCTTTCGGCCCGCGTGGGCCTCGCGCGCGAAGAGGATGTCCAGGGCCTCCTTGCCGTCGCGAGCGACGGTGACCTCCATCCAGATGTTGTTCTTGCGCAGAGCTCGAAGGGTGAGCTCCTCGTCGCGAGGGTTGTCTTCGACGAGCAAAATGGAACCCTCTCCCTCGAATCGCTTCATGTCACGACTCCGCGCTGACCCACTTCGTCATGCGTACGGTGGTCCCTGCGCCCGAACTCGACGCGACCTCGAAGTCGTCGACGAGACGTCGCGCGCCGGGCAGACCGAACCCAAGGCCACCGGTCGTGGTGTAGCCGTCTTTCATGGCATGCGCGAGGTCAGGGATACCGGGCCCATCGTCGCGGGCGACGATCATGACTCCGCGCCGGAGGCCGTCGACTGCCATGCCGAGGAGGACCTCCCCGTGGCCAGCGTGGGTGACGATGTTGCGTGCGATCTCCGTCGCCGCGGTGGCAAGAGCCGCGACGGCCGCATCGGACAGCCCGGCTTCTCTGCCGAGCTCGCGCACGTGGCGCCGGACGACGGCGATTGCGGACGCGTTACCGACTGGGATACGCGCGCGCACGGCCCCGGCGAACCCGCAGTTCACGGCTTTCGCCTGCTGCCTTCGAGAGTGAAGGAGAACGTAGCGCCGCCGTTCACTTTGCCCTCCGCCCATACCCGCCCGTCGTGGCGGTGGATGATGCGCTGAACGGTGGCAAGGCCGATGCCCGTGCCCTCGAACTCGCTGGTCGAGTGCAGCCGCTGGAAAGCACCGAACATTTTTGCCGCGTAGTCCATATCGAAGCCGGCGCCGTTGTCGCGGACGAAGTAGACGTCCTCGTTGCCCTGCTTGAGGCAACCGAACTCGATCTCGGCTTGCCCGCGCTTCGACGTGAATTTCCACGCATTTCCGAGCAGATTGTCGAGCACGACCGCGAGCAGTCGTGCATCGCCGTTCGCGCGAACACCCTCCTGGATGAGGACGCGCACGTCGCGCTGTGGATCGCCCGCGCGAAGCCGATCGATGACGCGGCGAGCGAGCGCCGTGAGGCCCACGTCCGTACGGTGGAGCTCGGTGCGCGCGACGCGGGCAAGGCTCAGCAGGTCGTCGATGAGGTGCGCCATGTGCTGAGCAGAATCGCGGACGTGACCGAGGTACTTCCGCCCGAGGTCATCGAGCTTGTCGGCGCAGTCCTCGAGGAGAGCCATGCTGAATCCATCGATCGTCCGGAGCGGCGCGCGCAGGTCGTGCGAGACCGAATAGCTGAAGGACTCGAGCTCGCGGTTGACCGTCTCGACCGCATCCTTTTGCTGACGGAGCGTGTCGTTGACACGAGCCAGCTCCTCGTTCGCCGCGCGGTAGCCGCGCAGCGTCATCTCGAACGGCGAGAGGAGCTCGCGGAAGAACGCGGCGGCCCCCGCGGCGACGCGCGGCTGGTCGGCCTTGGGCGCGCGCAGGAGCAGCACGTCGAGCGCCTGCTCGTGCATGAGAGCGATGTCGAGTAAACCTCGCCCTTCGCCGAGGGCGCGGCGCCCGAGCTCGTAGGCGGCGCTCAGCGTCACCTCGTCTCCATGCTCGAGGTACGTCTCGAGCGCCGAAGCGTAGCTGCGTTCGACGAAGTCGCGTTCGCCCTCGCTCATTGGCTCCTCGGCAACAAACGAGCGACGACTACGTGCGCGTCGTCGAGGCCGGTCGCGTGCCTCGCGAGGATGGACTCGGCGATTTCCTGCGGGGGGTCTTCCCGGGCAAGCCCTTCGGTGAAGCCGGGACGGACACCGTCCGTGTTCAGAACGAGCAGATCCCCAGGCTCGACCGGCAACGCGGTGGCCCGCAGGGGTGGGAGTTGATAGCCGACGACCCCGCCTCGCACGAGTAGGCCTTCGTCCGGCCGCTCCCGGCGCCTTCGCGCGCGCAGGAGCACGCCGTCGACGTTGCCGACGCCGATCCACGTGAGGCTCGCGTCGCGGACGTGAAAGGACGCGATGCTCACGACCGCCCCCCGCCTCTTCCGGAGGGCGTCGTCACATCGGGCGATCAACGCGAGGACCGACTCGCCGGCGTGAGCTTCGAGCGCGAGCACGGCGGCTCGAGCGGCGGCGGCCGCCTCGGGACCGTGCCCGAGCCCGTCGACGAGGCCGATCAGCGCGCCCCCCTCGAACGGCGCGACGACATGGAGGTCGCCGGAGTCCGTGCCGTCGAGCGCGCTGCCGGCCCAACCCCAGTCGATGATTCGCGGCTCCCGTGGAGCTCCTCCGCTCATCGGACCCACTTCTTCATCGTGACCGTCGTCCCCTTTCCTAGCTGCGTCTCGAGCTTGAACTCGTCCATGACGCGCTTGGCGCCCGGAAGGCCGACTCCGAGACTCTTGGCGGTCGAATAGCCGTCCTTCATCGCGAGCTCGGGGTCAGCAATGCCGGGCCCCTCGTCGCGAGCGATCACGACGATGCCCCTGCGGCCGGTCTCTTCGAGAGCCAAGAGCATGACTTCGCCCCGCTTGGCGTACGAGACAATATTGCGGGCGATCTCGGAAATCGCGAGCGCGACGAGGGTCTGGTCGGTCGACGAAAAACCGTTTGCGGCGGCGAGCTCGCGTCCCCTCTGGCGCGCCGTGACGATGTCTCGCTCGTGCTCGATGGGGACACGGATTTCAGCGGACACGTGGACCTCGAGAGTTTGCGGCGTTGCGCAGGAACGCCAGACCTTCCTCGAGATCGAGCGCGGTCTCGACGCCCTCGAGGCTCAGGCCGAGCTGAACCATCCCGAAGGCCACGTCCGGCTGGATGCCGACGACGACGGTGTTCGCACCTCTCAGCTTCGCGGTGTACGCGATCCCGCGAATCGTCCTGGTGGCGAAGGAGTCGAGCACGTCGAGGGCGGTCACGTCGATGATGACCCCACGGCTCCGCGCCCTCCCGATGCGGTTCGACAGGTCGTCTTTCAACTGGTTCAGGTCGTCGTCGGAAAGGATGGCCTGGACCTGCGCGATGAGGACGTCCTCTTGTTTCAGGATCGGAACGGCCACGGCAGTCAGTTCTCCGTCATGGTCGGGGGCGGCAACGCGTCTCCGTTGCGGAGCAAACGATAGCCGAGGACGCGCTCGGCCTCCTCGAGGCCTCCTTGCAGGTCCCCGACCGTATTGATCTTCGAGAGCTCTATCCCGAGCGCCACGAGGGACTGCGCGACTTCCGAGGACAGACCGGTCACGATGACGAGCGCGCCCATGAGCCGCGCCGCGGTCACCGTCTGCAGCAGGTGATTGGCCACTTTCGAGTCGATCGTCGCCACCCCGGTGACATCCATGACGACGACCTTCGCGCGGTTCGCGCGGATCGCGCGGAGCAGGCTCTCGGTGATGAGCCGCGCCCGGTGGGTATCGATGACGCCGATGATGGGCAGCAGTAGCATCCGGTCGCGGACCTGGAGCACGGGGGTGGACAGCTCACGGATGGCCTCCTCCTGCTGGCGGATCGTCCGCTCGCGCTCCATGACGAGGACGTCGACGATGATCCCGATATCGAAGAACGCAACCTTCTGGAGCGACATGAAGTTCTCGAACCCTTCCATCGGGGAGCGCTCGAACTGCTTCATGATCGCGCTGCCGATCGCGCGCAGCAAGTGGTGGAAGGCGCCGAGGAACACGAGCATCTCGAGGCCGGCCCTCGCGTAGAGCTGCGCGAGCTCGAGTCGCTGCTCGACGTACCGGGTCCCGTACTCCCCCTGCACCATGGCCGCGAGGTGCGCCTTCTTCAGTTGCCGCGCTCTATCGAGCAGGCCATGGCTGGTGACGAGGGGGCGCGCCTCGTCGAGCTTCGACAAGAACTCGAAGAACGTCGCCATGAACTCTTCGGCGCCGCGGGCAACGACGTCCTTCACCGCAGCGATGCGCCCGAGGTCGGCCGGCTCGAGGCCGACGATCCTCTTTCGCCGTTCGATCGCCTCCTCGGTGAGACCCATGTCGTGCATCGACGATTGCAGCGAACGCTGCCGATCCGAAACCGTCATCCTCTCGTCCTCCTGCCAGGGGGCTGCGCGCCGTCCCCGCACCGCCGACTGCTGCGAGCGCAAGGCGCATAACGCCCGGCTCCCATCCGACGACATTCTATGGCGGAGTTCGGCCGGAAGTCGCTCGCTGGTTTGCGAGGCGGGCGCGACCACGATCGATTCCGACTCTTCATTGGCAGTATACGCATGGCGGGCCCAGGCCTCCCTCCCGACGGGTAGACGACGCGTCGACGTGACGCGTCGGCCTGATGGAAAGCCCCCCGGCACCGCTCGAAACCGTCGTGATACTCTTGGAGGATGCGACGCAACGCGGCGCGGGCGCAGCTTGCAGGGGCGATCGCGGGCGTTGCCTTTGCGAGCGTGGGATGTACGGACGACTCGGGCAAGCCTCTCGGGCACGGCAACGTCGTTGTCGTCGACGTGGATGCAACCATGCAACCCGCGCAGGCGGGCTTCGACGGCTCAGCGGATTCGCCTTTCGCGCCGCTCGATGCCGCCTACGGTCAGGTGTACGACGGCTTTGCCCCCGTCGACTGGTGCTCCAAGTGTACCTGCCCGTCGGGGACGTTTTGTTTCGGCGGAGGTCGAGGGTATCCAGCGTTTTCCGGAGCCTGTGCGAGCGGCGAAAGCAGTCCGGCGAGCGTTGGCTGCGTGACCATTCCGGCGGCATGCGCAGCGACGCCCACGTGCGCATGCCTGCTCGGAGCGATCGCAGGTCTGACCTGCTACCCGGCGTGCGTCGACCAGGGTACTCCGCTCGTCTTCTGCCCGTGAGCGTTCACGGCCCGCCGTCCGCCGCGGCCCAAAAGTCGAGCGCTTCGTCGAGGTACACCTCGCTAGCGCCGTGCCCCAGCGGATGCTCGGCAGCGCGCACCGGCCAGCGGGCTCTCTCCAGCGCCGAGACGAGGGAACGCGCGTTCGCCTTCGACTCTTGATCGTACGAACCGAAGCCCACGTAGAAGGGACGTGGCTCCTGCCCCGCAAGGCGCACAGGCGTCCCCGCGGGGGCAGCGCCGCCGGACATCACTCCAAAGCCGTCGACCGGAAAGGACGCCAGCCATCCCCGCTCGCCGCGCAGCGCGAGCGCCGCGAGGAAGTACGCCCCGTTGGAAGATCCGGCGAGGTACGTTCGCTCGAACCGGGCGCCGGCGAGGGTCTCGAGCTTCGCCTTTGCGGAGACCCAGCGATCGACGATCGACGGAGCGAGCCTGGCGATATCGGCCGCGGTCGTTGGCCAGGCCCACCAGTCGTGCGCTTGCGCCGGCCCGATTCCGCGGCGCCCGCGAGGAACGATCGACGCGACGCCCGCCCGGTTGCTCGCGCGCAAGACGACGGTCTCCACTGTGCGCTTCTGCGGACTGTCAGGAACGGGAGGGACGATCCCGTGCAAGTACACCACGAGCCGGCGCGGCTTTCCGGCGGCGAGCGGAGGGAGCACGTAGCAGACGTCTTCGTCCAGCGAAGAGACCCCTTCGATGCACCAATCGGTCTTCGCTCCCGAGGAGGATGACGGCGCGCCGGCGGCGGCGAAGACCGGAGCCGGCGGCCCGGCGTTCGACGGGTCCACCCCGGCGTCCAACCCGGAAGCTCCGCTCCCCGGGGCGTCTGTCCCGGCGGCGTCTGCCGGTGCAGACTCGTTCGCCCCCACGGGAGCCCCCGGCGGCAAGCCCGCGTCGCCAAGGGCATGGGCGCGACACGCCATCAGGCCGAGCGCCAGCAGCTGATGAGGAGGAGGCCGGGGCATTGCCGGTTTACTGCATCGTATCCGTGCGCATGATGGGAGGGCGACCTGGCGACCAGGAAAATCACCCCGAGGCAACCCATGATGACCCTTCGACCGGCAGCAGAGCGCGGCCATGCGCAGCATGGCTGGCTCGATTCGCATCACACGTTCTCGTTCGCGGACTACTACGACGACCGTCACATGGGCTTTCGATCGCTGCGGGTGATCAACGACGACCGAGTAGACCCCGGACAGGGGTTCGGTACGCACCCGCATCGCGAGATGGAGATCATCAGCTACGTGCTCGAGGGAGCGCTCCAGCACAGGGACTCCATGGGCACCGGCTCCGTCATCCGCCCGGGGGACGTCCAGCGGATGAGCGCTGGCACCGGCGTGACGCACAGCGAGTTCAACGCGTCGAAGAGCGAGCTCGTGCACTTTCTCCAGATCTGGATCCTGCCGAACCGACGGGGGCTCGATCCGAGCTACGAGCAGAGGACGTTCTCCGACGCGGAGAAGCGCGGGCGGCTGCGCGTCGTCGCGTCGCCCGACGGCCGCGACGGGAGCGTGACCGTACACGCGGACGCGATCGTGTATGCCGGCGTGTTCGACGACGGCGAGAGGGCGAGTCTCGAGCTCCCTCGTGGACGACACGCCTGGATTCACGTCGCGCGTGGCCGGGTACGCGCCAACGGCCGTGACCTCAAGGAAGGCGACGGCGCCGCCGTCTCGGACGAGCCGGCAGTGGTGATCCAAGGCGCCGGCGGCGGCGAGGTGCTCGTCTTCGACCTGGGCTGATCGCTCTTCAACCGCACGTACGCGCGAGGACGTGCACGTCGGCGAAATTGTATCCGCTCGGGAGCCCCGGCAAGCTCATGGCGGCCCGCCGCAGCAGCGGCCCGGTGTCGAAGGAAGCCAGAGCCCGCTGGACTCGAAGGTGCGAGGTTCGCGTCACCAGCGAGTTGTCCACCACCGCGCCCCCGGTACCGCTGGTGCCGTCGACGCCATCGGACGCGCCCGCGAGGAACGCCACGCCGTCAGGCAAGCAGCCGGCGAGAAGCGTGGCCAGATGCGTGCATCGTCCACCCCGTCCCGCCTGCCGATGCGGCATACGCAGCGACGGCTCGGCCGAGCGCACCAGCGCTTCGCCGGGCCGCAGCCTTCGCGCGCGCGCGGCGTACTCCAGGCACAGCTCGGCGCTGGCTGCGATGGACGACGGAAGGATGCGGACAGCCATACCCCGGGCACGCAGGGCGCCCGCGACCGCCTGCGAGAGATCTTCCGGTGAGGCGACCACGCGGGCGCTCAACCCGCGTGCCTCCCTGCTCGACGGCTTGAGCGACTCGCGGAAGGCGGGAATGGGTAGGCGCGGCGCGAACCGACGAAGAACCTCCGAGGCGTCAGCGCACGTCGTCGGGTCAGCGACCGTCGGCCCGGAGCCGACGTCGTGGGGCGTGCCGGCGACGACGTCGCTCACGATCAGCGTCGCGACCGGGCCACCTGCGGCGAGGGCGAGCCCCCCTCCCTTCACGGCGCAGAGGTGGCGTCGCACGACGTTGACCTCGCGCACGGTCGCTCCGCCCAGCAGGACGGCCCTGACGACGCGAACGTAGCGGGCGAGCGACACTCCCTCGGGCGAACAGATCAGAGACGATGCGCCACCCGAAATCAGCGCCAAGACCCAGTCGCAGTGTCGAACCAGGTCGAGGGCACGCCTCGCGGCGAGCACGCTCCGTCTGTCCGGATCGGGGTGGGCGGCGCGAAGCAGCTCGACCCGAGGATCCTCGAAGGACGCAGGCGTTCCGTCGGGTGCGACGACGAGGGCTCGTTCGATCCGGCCGCCCAGCGGCGTCGAGAGTAGAGCTTCCGCCATGATGGGCGACGCCTTCCCCACGGCCACGAGGCCGAACGCGCGTCCGCGACGCGGTGCGGGGGGCATCGACCGGCGGACGCGTCGCCGCACGTCGACGCGCTCGAGCCCACGCGCGAACGCGGCCTTCAGAAGGTCACGCAACCCTTGCCGAGGGTCCAACGCCGTCAGAGGTGCGCGAAGGTCCTGACGTCGATGACGAAGCGATAACGCACGTCACCGCGCCCGAGACGCGCGTAGGCTTCGTTGACCTGCGATCCCGAGATCGTCTCGATGTTCGAAACGATCCCGTGCGCGGCGCAGAAGTCGAGCATCTCCTGCGTCTCCGTGATCCCGCCGATGAGGGAACCCGCCAGGCGACGGTTGCCGTCGATGAGCGAGAAAGCTTCGACCGGCGCCGGGACAGGGGGAACGCCGACGACTGCCATCGTCCCGTATGGCCGCAGAAGGCGCAGATACTCATTGTAATCGTGCGGAGCGGAAATCGTGTTCAAAAGGAAATCGAAGCCGCTGGCCAGCTTCGACAGGCTCGACGGATCGCGGGTGAGAGCAAAGTGTTTGGCTCCGAGCCGGGCGGCGTCCGCCGCCTTGGAGGGCGACGTGCTCAGCATGGTGACCTCGGCGCCCATCGCCACCGCCAGCTTCACCGCCATGTGACCGAGACCCCCGAGGCCCACGACGCCGACACGATCGCCTGCCTTGATCTGAAACTGGCGGAGCGGGGAGTACGTCGTGATCCCGGCGCAGAGCAGCGGAGCGGTGCGGGCGAGATCGAGCGAGGGAGGGATTCGAAGGACGAAACGCTCGGTGGTCACGACGTGGGTCGAGTAGCCGCCGTAGGTCGGCGTTTCTCGATCCATCTCGGTGCTGTTGTACGTCCAGGCGCAACCCCGGTCGCAAAACTGCTCGTAACCTTGCCGGCAAGACGAGCAAACCCTGCATGAGTCGACCATGCAGCCGACACCAGCGAGGTCGCCGACCTTCACCTTCCTGACTTCGTTGCCGATGCTCTGCACCACGCCGACGATTTCGTGGCCGGGCACCATGGGAAAGGTCGAATTCTTCCACTCGCCCCGGGCCTGGTGCAGATCGGTGTGACAGATCCCGCAGAATCGGATCTCGATGAGCACGTCGTCCGGCCGAAGCTCGCGCCGTTCGATCCACGTTGGAGCGAGAGGTCGATCGGCGGCGGACGCTGCAAGCGCGCGCGTCTTCATCGGAGGAGCAAACCGCTAAGGACCCCGCGGGGACTCGAAGAGGCGACCTACGTCGGTAGCGTCGCACTCGCGGCCAGCAGCGAACGCGAGTGCGGTTCGAGGTTGGAAGTCAATCGATCGTGCAAGTCGCGCAACTCGCGCAAACGCGTCCCCAGCGCGCGATGCAGCGAAGGTTCGTTGGACCGCGCGAGCTCTTCCTCGAGCTCGACCAGATGACGCACTACGAGCGACCGAACAAGGCGCGCATCGCTCTCACTCAACTCCATTTGGTATCCCCTCCTCAGCGGGTCCGATGAAAGCATCGCGAGCACGAATCGGCAAGCGACACACCGTCAAATATGCCGTGAAATTTGTTGCTGAAGCGTTTCGTGGAGACGGATCGAACCACGCAAATCGTGCGCGAACGACGAAGTCGCTGTTCAGTTGGACAGCGCGGCCAGAGCTCGAGACGGGAGCGGGCCCGTCGGATCCAGTCCGGCCGCACGGGCATACCAACTCCTCGCCTGACGAAGGGCTTGTTCGTAGGTCGCGGGCGCACCACCCGCACCGCCCCTCCTCGCGACGAACTGGTAGTACGCGCCGAGACCGTACGCCCCGCATGCACTCTCGCTGTCCGCCGAAAGGGCGTCTTCGAACGCTTTTGCAGCGGACTCGGGCTGTCCCCGATCCCAAAGCAATTGCTCGCCCTTGCGGCAATAGGCTCCGGCCATGACTCGCGCTGTCTCTTATACACATCTGACGCTGCCGACGATCT
>CALKVG010000432.1 GCA_937998045.1 uncultured Myxococcales bacterium | reverse complement strand
GATTTCTGCCTGTCTCGTGGGCTCGGAGATGTGTATAAGAGACAGATCTTTGCCTGCGCCGCTGCTCGCGGCGATGGCGTCGTTGCTCATCGCGCGCCGACGCCGGACGCGCGCTGCCTCGCAGGCCCGATAGACATGCGAGGGCGGCTCGAGGTCACTTGCCGCTGCCCGCGTCGGTCGGAAGGCAGAAGTAGAACCTGCTGCCCTTCCCGGGCGTACTCTCGACTCCGATGTTTCCGCCGTGCGCCTGCACGAGCGCCTGCGCGATCGAAAGGCCGAGGCCCAGGCCGCGCTGCGCCCCTTGCTCGGCCTGCCACATCGGTTCGAACACATGCGGAAGTTGCGCCGGATCGATGCCCGGTCCCTCGTCGCTCACTTCGAAGCAAATCGCCGCTTGCGCGGGACGAGCGGCCATCACGACCTCCGCTGCGGGCGGGCTGAACTTGATGGCATTGTCGAGCAGGTTCGACAGGATCTGCACGACACGATCGCGATCGCACGGGAGCACGACCCCCCTCACGGCGTCGGCCTCGACGTGTACGTCGATGGGCTTTGCCCGCGCGGCTGCCTCGACGAGTGACGAGGCGTCGCGCAAGAGCGTTTGGACGGGGCAGGGAGCCTTGCGCAGCGAGAGTTTTCCCGTTTGCAAGAGTTCACGCTCCATGAGGTCGTCCACCAGACGTACCATCGTCTGAACGTTTCGCTCGGCGACGTCGAGGAGGGCCGTTGCCCGGCCGATGTCCTCTCCGGGCGACAGCGCAGCCGCGGCGCTCTTCACGCCCAGAAGGACCGACCCGAGCGGGTTCCTCAGGTCGTGCGAGACAATGCGCACGAGTTCTCGGAGCGCCTGCGCCGAGCGCTCGGCGTGCTCGTACAGGCGCGCGTTCTCGCGCGCCAGGCGCTGTTGGCGTTCTTCGGCCGCCTTTAGCTCGGTCACGTCGGCGGAGAAGCCGTGCAACACGACCTCTCGCGTCTGCGGCTGCGTGCCGCGGCCGACGCCGGTGTGGAACCACCGAAGCGCACCGCTCGCGGTGACCAGACGATGTTGTAGCGCTTGATCGCGACCCTCCTCCGCAGCGGCCGCGAATGCGCGCCGGGTGACTTCGCGATCGTCCGGATGCACGCAATCGAGAAAGAATCCGTCGCGCAGAAACGCTCCGGCAGGATGACCGAGGATCTCGGGGCCGCGCCGGCTCACGAAAGACAGCCGGCGGGCGTCGTGGTCCATCGTCCAGCCGAACGCGTGGTCGATGCCATCGACGAGCCTTCGATACCGATCGTCGCTGGCGACGCGCAGCTCGGCCAGCTGCAGTGCGTGCTCGCGGCGCTCGGCCTCCCGCAAGCGTTCTTCGCGGCGCTCGATCTCGCGCCGCTGACGGAAGAGGTCCGCGAACACCGCGACCTTGGACCGCACCGCCTCGACATTCAGCGGCTTGATGAGGTAGTCGACCGCGCCGATGTTGTACGCGCGATAGATCTCTTCGAGCCCGGTCATCACCGCTGTGAGAAACAAGATGGGAATGGTGCGTGTGCGCTCGTCCTTCTTCAGCCGATCGGCCACGTCGAAGCCGGTCATCCCAGGCATCGCGACGTCGAGGAGGATGAGCGCGAAGTCTTCGTGCGCAACCTTCTCCAGTGCTTCGGGGCCGGACGAGGCGGTGACGAGGAGGTAGCCCGGGAAGTCGAGGATGGCCTTCAAGGCGAGCAGGTTCTCTCGTCGGTCATCCACGAGGAGGAGGCTTACCGGCTCGAGTGCAGGCCCCACTCGATAGAGATAAAGCAAGACGCGTGCCCATGGTTCCAGACGCGCGCCCGCGCTGCCTGGAGCCCTTCAGTCACGCCTCCGGCGCGTCTGGAGTAGCTGTCGGATGTCTTTCACGTCGAACGGTTTCTCGATTCGCGGGTTGGGCACTTGCCGGAGAAACTCCTGCGCACGCTCCGTGAAAGCACCCCCGGTTATGAACGCCATTCGCTCGGCCTGGTCGGGCGCGAGGGCATGGACCGCTCGATACAGGGCGGCGCCGTCCATCTCCTCCATCATGAGGTCGCACAGGATGAGATCGTAGCGGGCTCCGGACTGGATGAGAGCCGGTACCCGGCGCGCTTCCGTAACGGTCTCGACGTCGTGATCGCGCGCCAATAGCCGGCGCAGAACCTTGCACACGTTCGGTTCGTCGTCGACGACGAGCACGCGGCTTCGCTGCTCCGCCGCCGGAAGTTCGCTACCGCTCGGCGACGCGGTGGCACCGACGGGAACATCGAGCAAGCACGGGAGCTCGACGCGGACGCAGGTACCCTTTTGCGACTCGCTCTTTACCGAAATGCGGCCGGCGTGTCCCGAGACGATTCCGTGGCAAATCGCCAACCCCAGGCCCATCCCCATGCCGATCGGTTTGGTGGTGAAGAACGGCTCGAAAATGCGGCCGAGGATCTCGGGGGGGATCCCCGGCCCGGTGTCGTGCACCTCGACGACGACGTGTCCGTCTTCGACGGCGGTGACAACGCGAATTTCTTGCCTCGAGGGTTCGTCAGGAGGCAGGGCTTGGAGCGCATTGAGCAGGAGGTTCAAGAACACCTGGCCCAGTGCAGGCGCGTTGCCCATGATGGGGGGCAGCTCACGCGCGAAGCTCTTCGTAAGCTTCGCCCGGTGGCGGATCTGGTTCTCGACCATCGTGA
>CALKVG010000431.1 GCA_937998045.1 uncultured Myxococcales bacterium | reverse complement strand
GTCGTGGGCGCCGCCGCCCCCCCCGTCGGTGGGTACGCCCATCACGGCGAGCCTGCCGCCGCTCTCGGGCTCGCGGAGGCTCTCGGTCGTCGTGCTCATCACGGTCGCCGCGGCCATCGTCGGCGCGCTGGCGTCGGGCGGCTGGGTCTTCTGGTCCCGCACGCACCAGGCGTGGAAAGCCCCCGTCACCGGGCAAGGCCAGTGAGAGACGCACAACCGATGACAGACAACATCTCCCGTTCCCTCTTCGAGCGCGCCGCCCGCGTGATCCCCGGCGGCGTGAACAGCCCCGTGCGCGCGTTCCACGCCGTCGGCGGGACGCCCGTCTTCGTCTCGCGGGCCGAGGGTGCGTACCTCTACGGGGCCGACGGTACGCGCTACGTCGACTACGTCGGCTCGTGGGGGCCGATGATCCTGGGCCACGCTCATCCCGCGGTCCTCGCCGCCGTGCAGGGAGCCGCTGTGCGCGGGACGAGCTACGGCGCGCCGACCGAGCTCGAGGTGCAATTCGCCGAAAAGCTGTGCGAGCTCTTTCCGTCGATCGAGATGGTTCGCGCCGTCTCGAGCGGGACGGAGGCCACGATGAGCGCGCTGCGCGCCGCGCGCGGGTTTACCGATCGCGACGTGGTCGTGAAGTTCGAGGGCTGCTACCACGGCCACGCGGACTTCCTCCTCGTGAAGGCGGGCAGCGGCGCGGCCACGCTCGGCGCGCCCGACTCGGCGGGCGTGCCCGCGGCGGCGGTGGCGAACACGGCGACTCTCCCGTATAACGACTTGGGGGCGCTGCGCGCGCTCTTCCGCACGCGCGGCCGCGAGATCGCGGCGGTCATCGTCGAGCCGGTCGTCGGCAACATGGGCGTCGTGCCGCCGGAGCCGGGCTTTCTCGAGGCGATCGTGAGCGAGTGCGCCGACGCCGGCGCGGTGTCGATCTTCGACGAAGTGATGACCGGCTGCCGCCTGGCGCGCGGCGGAATGCAGGAGAGGGCTGGGCTCAAGCCCGACATGACGTGCCTCGGGAAGATCGTCGGCGGCGGGATGCCGCTCGCGGCGTACGGAGGCAAGCGCGCGATCATGGAAAAGATCGCGCCGCTCGGTCCGGTCTACCAGGCGGGAACGCTCAGCGGGAACCCGGTGGCGGTGAGCGCCGGGCTGGCGACGCTCGAGCGGCTCGACCACGCGCTCTACGACCGGCTCGAGGCGCTCAGCGATAGGCTCGAGCAGGGCCTCGTGCGCGCCGTGGCCGGGCGGGCGGACACGCGCGAGCGCGCGTGCGTACAGCGCGTGGGCTCGATGATCACGCTGTTCTTCGCGCCGGGCCCCGTGCGCTCGTGGGGCGAGGCGCGCGCCTGCGACAAGGCGGCGTTCGGCCGCTGGCACGGCGCGATGCTCGCGAGCGGCATCTACTGGCCGCCGGCCCAGTTCGAGGCCGCCTTCGTCAGCGCCGCCCACACCGAAGCGGACATCGACCGCACGATCGCCGCCGCGGACAAGGCACTCGGGCAGCTCGCGTAGGCGACGCGAACTTCCGCCCGGTTTCCGACATGTGTCTTCACCAATGAGGAGCGCGCTCGTCGCCGGATTGTCCGCGATCGGCGTACGATGCCAGAGCGGGTCGCATCCCTTGAATGATGACGATGGCTCGAAGAAGCGCAGTCGCGGGGCTCCTCTTGTCAGCCACAGCCTGCACGGTCGGGAGCGCGCCCGCTGCAGCGATGCGCTCGACCGGCAGGTGCACGTTCGCGACCGACGGCGGGGTCGTTTATTCGTGCAATACGCTGACCGACATCACGTCGGCCACGCTCGCGGCGAACTGCGCGGCCCCCGGCGTGTTCACCGCGGATCAGTCGTGTTCCGCGGACAACGCGGTCGGCACGTGCACGATCACGTCCGGCACAGCGGGAGCGTCCATCGTCGCCTACTTCTACGCCCCGAATGCGTGCGCCGCGGCCAAGACGGCCTGCAACGGCACCACGGCTCCGGCAGGCGGCACGGTGACCTTTTCCGGCAACGGCTGCTGATCTCGAAGCGAGCGGCGACGACGAGGTCGCCCCTTGTGCCCCTCGCCTCGTCGCCGCCGCTGCGGCGCGTTTCAGTGTGTTCGTACGCGAAGGATCGCCGACGCGGCGGTGCCCGGGGGGACGAGGAGATTGATCACGCCGATGGGCGCATTGTCGCTGTAGCGGAAGGCCTTCACGTTGATCTCCCCCGCCGGCACGTTGAGAATGCCTCCCGTTCCCGAGTTGTCCGTCGACATCGCAGTGGTCGATGGTATTTCCGACGACGAGCCGCCCGTGCCGACCGTGTAGAAGATCTGCGTCTGGTACATGCCGCCCGGCGAAGCCACCTGGCTGGGGGTGAAGTAGACGCCAGGCGCGGAATGATCGTGGCAATCGAAGACGGTGAGCAAGATGTGTCCGAGACCGCCGTCGGTGTCGTGATCGAGATGCACGCCCTGAAGCACCGCCTCGAGGCCGATCGTTGCGCTGAGCGGCAGCATGGTCGCCGCGATGGTGTCCGTGGTGTCCCCGGCCATGAGCTGACTGGCGTAGAACGACGTCGTGAACAAGCCGGCGTCGTCGGCGAACTGGAAGTACCCGCCGAAGCTGTTGGGCAGCGTGAAGGTGGCCATCCCGGCATCGCCCGAGTTGTTCCAGCCGGGCGGAGCGGGGACCCCCTTCGCGCACGTGGGGTCGTAGACCGTGGGGCACGCCCGCACGGGGATGTTCGTCAGCGGCGTGTACTGGATTTCCACGAGCCCGGAGCCGCCGTCGACCGCCTGCGCAGTCAGGATCGGTTGGAGAGAGTCGACCGTGAGGAGCGTCACGGTGGTATTCAGGTTGGCGGGAAAGGTCTCGGGCGGATCGCTCAGGCAATCCCACGGCCCCGCGGGGGCGGCCGCTTCGGCCTCGACCCCCGCGTCCGGCGCCGAGTCGACCGCGAGGTGGCGATCTGCATTGATGCCCAGCACTTGCGAGCACGCCGCGAGCGCTCCCACCACGAACGTGGCCACGAGCGCAGCCACTATCTCTCGGCCCCGACTCCTGGTGTGCAAATTCATTTCACCGAAAGCTCCGCGAATCGATCCCGGAAGGGAGCTTCCCGCTCATCCCGTCATGGTAACGCACTTCCAAGTGTGGAGTGCAACTCGCAACTCGCGCTTCGCGCTGACGCCTCCGCTCGGTCGCATGGTTCTCGCGACGCTCGCGTCGCAACCCGCTTCGCCGGAAACCGATTCAGAACGAACCGGCAACGGTTACACCGCCGCCCGTAGTCCCCACTTGGGGTGCGATCGTCAGCTGCGCGGCGGAAGGCAGGGGCTTCGGCGCCGCGAAGAACATCGTGATCCCGGCTGCCGTGAGGGCGGCGCCGGCGATGAAGGTGACCGTGGAAGCCGTGGCGAACGTGCCCGCGAGCGAGGCGTCGTCGACGCCGCTCTGCGTGCGGCAGCTCGATCCGTCGCACACGCGGTTGGCGGCGTCGTTGTCCGTCTTCGCGGCAAGTCCGAGCGCGAGGCTGGCGAGAACGCCGGCGACGCCGGTCGCCCCGACGATGATCCCCGCGGTGCGCCACGTGCGCGAGGCGCGCTGGCTCTCCTCGCGCTCCTCGGGCGTAGGGCCGGTGGTGCCGTGCTTGGCCGCGGCCGTCGCGGGGGCGGCTGCGCCCGCGGCAAGAGGTGGCCCGGCGAGTCTGCGCGCGTTCTCCTCCTCGGCTTCCTTCTTGAGCGCCGTGAGGCGTTCGGTCGCGCGCCGCACGAGCTCCGGGTTCGGGTCGGGCGTGCGGATGTAGCGGCGGTAGTAGTCCGCCGCGAGCTCGCGCTCGTGCAGCTTGCGGTCGTAAATCGTCGCGACGTTGAAGAGGACGTCCGCCGCTTTGCTGATCTCGTACGCCTTCAGGTAGATCGCGATCGACTCGGCGAACTTGCCCTGCTGGTGGAGTTCGTAGGCCTGGTTCGCGAGCTGCTCGACCTGCTGTTGCTGCTGCGGCTCGAGCTGCTGTGCGGACGCGCTCTCGGACGCCGCGGCGAAGCACAAAGTGAGCGACGCGATCGTCGCCAGGCACGCGACGCGATGGCGAGTTCGGCTCATGGTCCCAATCTCACTGAGTGGAGTCGCTGTCGTCGAGGACTTTGATCTTCGGCTTCACCGCGGGAGTGGACGGCGTGGGCGCCGGAGCCGGCGCCTGTGCCGCCGGCTGCTCGTGCGGCGGCGAGGAGTTTCGCGCGCTCCACGAG
>CALKVG010000430.1 GCA_937998045.1 uncultured Myxococcales bacterium | reverse complement strand
GAAGGAGGGGGGGGGCTCGGCGGGCGAGCAGCAGGCGGCGGCGCCGACGTCGACCGAGCGGGAGGCTTCGAAACGCGCTTACCGTTCGACTTCGCAGAGGAATTCGAAGTCACGGTCGAGCGCGACGCGGGGGGAGCGGCCGGGGCAGCGGAGGCGGTGCGAGCTGTGCGAGCCATGTTTGGGTGCTGGGTACGAGCGAGCGGGGTCCGCTACCATTAGGAGGCGTCCGACGTCAATGAGGGCGAGTCAATACGCCAGGATTTCCGCGATCGACCCTCCGGTGGCAGCATTCAGGCCACGTCCGATCGGGACAGGGTCGAGGGTGACCTCGAGTCGTAGGACGTCGCTTTCGCCAGAAAGCGTAGGGCCTTCGAGAGGGTGGTCGAGTCCGAGCAGGCGCCCGAGCGGGTCGTCGGCAAAGACCCGGAAGGCGGCACCCAGGCGCTCGGCTGCGGCCGCCGCCTGCTCACCCCAGGCGCCCGTAATGACGACGCGCACGCCAAGGGCCGACCGCGTGGCGACTTCCGAGCGTCCCTCGACGGGAGACGCCGCCGCCGCGACCGCCGTTGCTGCGCGCAAAAGACCGCCCGCGCCGGCCGCCCAGTCGCCCTCGAAAGGACCCGGCGCGAACGCCCGTAGGAGGGCGCGATCGCCGACGTCGACCAGCGACGCCGCTCGCGAGAGAGGCTCGGCGCGCAAGGCAGGGAGCGCGCGCCGAAGCTTTCCCTGGGCGAAGTAGAGCGCCGCCCTCAGCGGCCCCAGACGCCCCCGCTCGAGCGCCACCCCTTCGCGCCCGAGGACCGCGATCTGCTCCCGCTCTTGGCCCACCGTTCCCCAGAATCGCGTCACGTCCCCTTCGATGACGCGGCCTTCCACCGACGATGCGCGCTCCGCGAACGACGCCTCGATGCGAGCCTCGGACACGAGGGTGCGGGCAAGCGCGAGAGTCGTTTCGGGAAAGCCGGCGATGGCGAGCTCGTGCACCTCGCGAAGGTCGACGCCGCCGTGTCCGCGCGCGAAGGCTTCGAATCGCTGCTCGCTGATGACCGAGGCGATGGCGGGGATCAGGGCGGGGTTCGCTGCGAGCTGCCGCGGGCGGCAGTGCAGGAGCCAGGACAGACCCGCAGCCGGCACGAGGTCGACGATCGGGTCGATCTTGAGGCTCGAACGGGCGGGGGCGTCGAGCGGCGGCGCACGGGGACTGGCGCACGCTGCCGCGACAGCGCCCGCGAACAGCACGAGCGCCCGTCGTCGCCCGAGGACGCACGCGTCGTCGGTCCATCGCCGGGTCGCCGACGCGCATCGGGCATGCATCATCCCAGGACGCGAATTCTCGCGAAGCGCCGGTTCTTCGAGCCGACGCGAACCAGGTACTCGCCGCCGCGCGCAAGGGCCATCCGGGGATCGCTGACGCGCGCGCCGTCGACCTCGACGCCGCCCTGGGACACGAGCCGCCGCGCCTCGCTGGTCGTCGGGACGAGGTTGGCCTGCTTCAGAGCCCAGGCCAGCTCGGCGATGCCCTCCTCGGGCGCGACCTCGACCCGGGGAACGTCCTCGGGGACGGCGTCCCTTGCGTACACGAGCTCGTACTCGCGCGCGGCCTGCTCGCCGGCCGGTGCGCCATGAAAGCGCTCGACAATCTCCCGCGCGAAGAGCGCTTTGATCTCCAGCGGGCTGCGGCCCGCCGCTTTCTCGCGCTCCAGCGTCTCGATTTCGGCGGTCGATCGCCTCGACAGCAGCCGAAAGAAGCGGAAGACGACGTCGTCGTCGATCTGCATCGCCTTGCGGAACATGGCCTTCGGCGGCTCTTGGACCCCAATGTAGTTGTCGGCGCTCTTGCTCATCTTCTTGCCGACGACGACGCCGTTCTCGATGCGTGCATCGGTTCCCTCGAGGAGGGGAACCGTCATCACGATCTGAGGCGTTTTCCCGTACTTGCCCATCAGGTCGCGGCCCACGAGCAAGTTGAACAGCTGGTCGGTGCCGCCGAGCTCGACGTCGCACTCCAGAGCGACCGAGTCGTATCCCTGGAGCAGCGGATAGAGAAACTCGTGCTGGTGGATCGCGCGGCCCTGCTCGAAGCGCTCGGCGAAGTCATTGCGCTCGAGCATGCGGGACACGGTGAACTTCGCCATCAGCTCGACCACCTCGTCCATCGCGAGGCGCTCGATCCATTCGCGGTTCCGCCGCAGCTCCACGCGGCTGCGGTCGAGGACTTTGAACGCTTGCTCCAGGTAGGTCTGCGCAGAGGCCTCCACCGCCTCGCGGGACAGGCGCGGACGGCTCTCGTTCTGCCCTGTGGGATCGCCCACCATCGCCGTGAAATCGCCGATGAGGAAGATCGCGGTGTGCCCAAGATCCTGAAACTGCCGCATCTTCTGGAGAAGCACCGTGTGGCCGAGGTGCAAGTCCGGACGCGTCGGATCGAAGCCGGCCTTGACGCGCAGGGGTCGCCCGCTCGCTCGCGACTGCTCGAGGCGCCGCTCGAGATCGGCGCGGGTGTGAAAATCGACCACACCCCGTTCGAGAAGCGCGAGTTGCTCGTCGACCGGAGGAAACGACTGCATGGGCGCGCGCTATAGCACCCCGGCCCGGGCGCAGACCGACGACCTACGGTTCGTCGTCTTTGCCGCCGGTGATGGGCAGGTGCCGGCTGCCGTTGACGATCTCCTTGAGCTCCTTGCCCACCTTGAAGAAGGGCAGGCGCTTCGCCGGGACGTCGACGGGCTCTCCGGTCCGCGGGTTTCGGCCGGAGTAGGGCTTGTACGGCCTGACGGTGAAGCTGCCGAAGCCGCGGATCTCGATGCCCTCGCCCCGCTGCAATGCCTCGGTCATGGCGTCGAACACGCAATTGACGACGAGCTCGGCGCGAGCCTTCGTCAGGTCGGTCCGCCGCTCCGCAAGCGCATCGATGAGCTCACTCTTCGTCATTCGCTTCCGCTCCGGGCAGGCGCGCAATTCGAAGCGCGTAACCTACCGATACGCCTGCATTTGCCGGATCGTCAACCGTCGCCGAACGGGCCCGCCGGAACCCCGGGGGGGCCGCGCCCCGGCAAGCGCAGGAGGCGCTCCGACTACCGCGCCGGACGGAGGGTGGTCTTGTCCAGCGCGACCGGCCCGCCCTTGGCGCGCACAACGAGCCAAACCCTCGTACGATCGCCGCCGAGCTCGACGGGATGGGGCGGCAGCTCGACGCACGTCGGGCCCACGGCTGCATCGGCCCAGGTCCACTCCGCGATCGGAGCACCGCTTTTCAGGTCGGCGTCGGCGACGAGCGCGATGCTCGCCGTCCCGGCGCCGCCTCGCTGCAAGACGCGAGGTGTGACGTTCCACACGCGGCGTTCGCCGGGCGTGGAGCCTCGCGGGGCGGGGAGCGCGAGGGTCACGGTGGCCTCGGCGCCGCTGTCGGGCGACAAGAGCAGCACACGTCCATCGGAGGCGCAGGGGTTGGGGGAGTCGAAGGCTTCGGCGCGCCCTCGGGCGAGTCGATACGGCGGCCAGTCGGCCTCGGCTTCGAAGCGCCAGCTGTCGCCGCCGGCGCCCTGAGGCGTCCAGAAGACGACCGAAGCGCCCGCGGCGCTGAGGCTGTATCGATGAACCGTCGGGTGGCCGAGCGAGTCGTAGAGCAAGCGGTCGTGGTCGTCGCCGCGGAGGCGCGCCGCCTGGATGCCGTGGCTCGGGGTGGTGCCGGGGTCGCTGGCGATCTGATAGCCCGCGTCGTCGTCGAAAAAGAGCAGCCCGTGGGCGATGTTCGCTTCGCGCCCGACGTCCGGCTCGTAGCGGGGCCTGCCGAAGCCGCTGATGGCCGCCCCCATGTGCTCGTACGATGCGTGCACGGCGAAACCCGCGAGCGAGAGGGCCAGAGTGCCGGCGGTCGCGGGCGCGAGCGAGCGCGGGAAGAGCTGCCACAGGCCGATTGCCATGAGGGCATGCTCGACCGGTAGCGCGCCCGCGAGGAGAGGCGCGCCGATCGCGGGTGTCGTGGCCGTGCTGGGCAGGAACGCGCAGAGGATCAGGTGGCCCGCCACGAGCAGGCCGGCCAGCCGTGCGGCGCGACCGCGCACTTGCCCGAGCATCGGCACGGCGGCCAGCAGCGCCAGAGGCTCGAAATTCGCGACGTCGAGCGAGTGCTCGCGCAGGCGGCGCAGCGCGAGACCGAGGGTGGCGGCTGCGCTCGAGGCCGCGCGGGGCTCCACCCACGTGAAGTAAGACGTGTCCGGCGACATGAACGCTCGGCCCGTGGCGGCGTGATTGGCGGCGAGAACCAGGAGCACCCCGGGCATCCCGCACGCGAGCGTCCAGGTCAGCGCTCGGCGCCGCGCCGCGCCGAAGCCCGCGGCGAGCACCAGCGCGAGGACGCCGGCGGATACGGCTGCCCGCGGCTGCGTGGCGAAAAGAAAGCCGACGAGCAGTCCGGCCGACCCGAGCAGGCGAGGCTCGTTCACGCGCCTCGCTCGCAACGCAAAGGCAAGGGACGCCGCCGTGGCGGCGCCGACGGCTCCGTATGGGAGGATGTCCGCGGTGTGGTACCGGAGCGCGGCGGAGACGATCGAGAGGCCGGCCGCGATTCGCCCGATCCCCTCGGCGCGATCGGAGCTGGCGCCGGCCTCGAGCGCGATCTCGCGCGCGAGAAACCAGCTGGCGACGAGGAGCGACGCCGCCACGAGGGGGCCCACCAGCATCGGTGCGCCGACGAGAAACGCGGGCGCGAGGAGCAGCGCGAAGCCCGGGGGGAACACGCCCGCGAGTCGATCCGGGGCCGCGAACCACAGGTACCGCGCGCGGAAGCTCGCGGTCGGCTCGGGGACCGTCCAGGAGAGCGCCCCGTGGGACAAGGCTCGCCCCTGCAGCCAGTAGGACGATGCCTCGGGCGCCCGCGGGCCCCCCCGGAGGTAAAGGGCCACGTATCCCAGGGAGAGGAACGCCGCCGCAAACGATGCGACCGTGAGGAAGCGACGGCGACGGGAGAAGTCGGCGATGCTCGCGGTCTCGAAGCTGTCTCTTATACACATCTGACGCTGCCGACGATCTTACGCG
>CALKVG010000429.1 GCA_937998045.1 uncultured Myxococcales bacterium | reverse complement strand
TTGAACTGGGACCACGGCTCAGCGCCGTTTCCGGGGGCTGTCCGCGGGCCCGCGGCGCGCGCGGCTTGCTAATCGTCCGCGCGCGGGGGATCTTCGTACGAGAACGATGCGCTGGGACGAATCGCACGAGAGCCGCGACGTCATCGATCGCCGCGGCGAGGGGCCGACCGGCGGGGGGAGCTTCGGCGGCGGCGGCAACCTGCTGAGCCTCGCGCTGTTCCTCCTGACCAAGCCGCATGGCTGGGTCCTCGTGGTCCTCGGCCTCGCCCTCTACTTCGGGCGCGCGCTGCTGTTCAGCGGCGGCGCCGGCCCGACGCACGGAGTGCAGACGGGGCCGGTGGACAAGGGCGCGCCCGGAGAGACGGCAGAGGTCCACTTCGTCTCGTTCGTGCTCGACGACGTGCAGTCCACCTGGGAGAAGACGTTCGCGCAGTCAGACCCGGGGCAACGGCGTCCGTATCGCCGTGCCAAGCTCGTCCTCTACACGGACTCGACGTCGACCGGCTGCGGCGCGGGGGAAGCCGCGACGGGGCCGTTCTATTGCCCGGCGGACGAGCACGTGTACCTCGACCTCGGCTTCTTCCGCGAGCTCTCGGACCGGCTCGGCGCGGGCGGACAGTTCGCCCAAGCGTACGTCCTTTCGCACGAGGTCGGGCACCACGTGCAGAAGATCCTCGGCGTGCACGGCGACGACACGACGCGAGGCGCGACCGGCGCGTCGGTGCGCTTCGAGCTTCAGGCCGACTGCTTCGCCGGCGTCTGGGCGCGCTCGACCCAGGAGCGCAACCTGCTCGAGGCGGGCGACGTCGAATCGGCGATCGGTGCGGCGGCGGCCGTCGGGGACGATCGCCTTCAGCGCATGGCGACGGGCACGGTGAGCCCGGAGAAGTGGACGCACGGATCCTCCGCGGAGCGTGTGCGATGGTTCAAGCGCGGGATGCAGGAGGGGACGATCGCCGCGTGCGACACCTTCGCGGCGAAGGGGCTCTGACGCCCGCCGACGATCAAGCGCCAGCCGGCGGACGGTCGGACGAGCTACCGGACCATCGAGTCTTGCTACCGGACCGTCGATTCTCGCTGGCCGGCGGTCGAGTCTTTCCGCCGGACCGTCGATCCTTGCTAGCGGGCGGTCGAGCGTTGCTACCGGACCGTCGATTCTTGCCAGCGGAACGTCCGTTCTTCCCGGGGCACCGTTCGTCGTTGCCGGCCGGCCGTTCTTTCTTCCGGGGCAACCGTTTTTCTTGATCGGCGGACCGGTCGTCGTATCTCGCCGGTCGTCGTGAGTTGCCGACGAACCATTCGTCGTAACCGACGGGCCGCCGGTTGTTCGTGGACAGTCGTTGTTCTCGATCATCGGACCGTCCGTCATCTCTCGCCGGTCGTCGCGAATTGCCGACGAACCATTCGCCCTGGCTGACGGGCCGATCGTTCTTCGCGGACTATCGCCGTTATCGATCCGCAGGCCCGTCGTCTTTCGTCGCCGATCGTCACGAGAGGCTGAAGGGACACTCGTCGATCCGAACGGACCGCGCGTCGCTGTCGGAGGACCTATCGGCACGGGCGAAGGTCCCCCTTCGAAAGCGAGACGGTCCTTCGTCTCGATCGAAGGACCGTCCGTCGTTGCCGGCGGACCGCTCGCTACTGTCGGAGAATGCCCCGTCGAAAGGGAAGGCCCGCTTCGAGAAATCAACGGCCGATTCGCTACGACCGATGGACGCTTCGTCGTCCAAACCAGTCCGATCGCTCTTCTCCCAGGTCCGTGCCGCGAAACGGGCGCACCTGTCGCGGAAGCCGAAGCCAATCCGCCCGCGGCCAGCGGACCGGTTCGTGGAACCGGAGGGGCCTTTTCGAGGATATCCGTTCCCCTCTGCGAGGACGGCTTACCCCTCCCCTCTCACTACGGCGCCCCGGGTCCGATTTCCTTTGACGGCCCTCGTCGATTTCGGGGGACTAGAACGCCCCTTCGACCCATAGCCCTCCGCTCGAGGCGCCGACGGTCGGCTCGACGGCGATCGACCCCGCCGACGCCGTCGTCCCCGCGCGCGGCGCGACGAGGAACAGCGTCACGCCGATCGCCAGCAAGGTCGCGCCCGAGATGAACGTGACGGTGGACGCCGTGGCGAAGTCGCCCGCCTGGTGTTCGAGCGAGACGCCCTGGCTCGTCGAGCACGCCGTCGCGCTGCAGTACTGGTTCGCGTCCGAATTCTTGGACTTCGCGATCCCCCCCAACGCCAGCGACGTGCCTATTCCGGCGAGCCCCACCGCTCCGAGCACGATCCCGACCGGCTTGAGCGGGCTCACCGCGGTGTCGGCGGTCGGCGGCGAGGCGGGCGGAGGCGTCGTTCCCGCGGTGGAAGTCGCGGGCGGCGGCGCAACCTGGACGGAGCTCCGCGCGGTCGCCTCGGCGGCTTCCTCCGTTTTCAGCTCCGAGAGACGCTCGGCGGCCTTGCGCGCGAAGTCCGGCACCGCGTCCGTGGCCTGCAGATACCGGCGGAAGTACTCCATCGCGAGCGACCGCTCGTGCAGCTTGCGGTCGTAGATCGTTGCGATGTTGAACAAGATCGCGCCGGCGTGCGAGAGCTCGTACGCCTTCATGTAGGCTCCGATCGCTTCCGAGTATTTGTTCTGCGCGGTGAGCTCGTAGGCCTGGTTCGTGAGGGATTCGACGGCTTGGACGTTGGGATCGTGCCCATCGGCTCGAGCCGGAGCGCACGGCGCAAGTTCCACGAGGAGGAGCGCGGCGAGCGCGGCCGATGCGACGCGAGCCCGAAGCGACGCGGTTCTCATGGTTTGCTGTCGTCGAGCATGCGGATGTTGGGGCGCTCGGGCGTGGACGCCGAGGGGGCGGGCGGAGGGGAAGCCATGGACGCACCGGGACCCGGCGCCGGAGCGACCGCCGGAGGCGGTGCCGGGTGAACGCGCGTCGGGCGGGCGGCAGGCGATGCGGGGGGCGCTGCGCGTCGGCTCGCCGCCGCCTCGCTCGTCGGCCCGGCCGGCGCACTGGCTTCGGCGGCGCTCCGGCCCCGCCGAGTGCGCTGCAACCCGAGAAGAGCGCCGCCGAAGCCAGTGCGCCGGCACGGCTGTCGGTGTGGCGGCCGGCAGGCGCCCGCCTTGGCTCGAGAG
>CALKVG010000428.1 GCA_937998045.1 uncultured Myxococcales bacterium | reverse complement strand
AAAACCTGGTCATCCCGCAAGCCCGAGCCAAGCGAGGGTGCGGACGAAAAACCTGGTCATCCCGCAAGCCCGAGCCAAGCGAGGGTGCGGACGAAAAACCTGCCCATCCCGAAAGCCCCCTCAAAACTGCGCGAGGAAACGCGGATCGTTCTCGAAGAGCAGCCGGATGTCGGGGATGCCGTAGCGGACGATCGCGACGCGCTCGACGCCCATCCCGAACGCGAATCCGGTCCACTCTTCGGGGTCGATTCCACAGCTGTCGAAGACGACCGGGTGGATCATGCCGCAGCCGAGGATCTCGATGAACCCGGTCCGCTTGCACACGCTGCAGCCGGCGCGCGTGCCGTCGGCGCGCTTGCAGAAGGGGCAGCCCACGTCGACCTCGGCGCCCGGCTCGACGAACGGGAAGTAGCTCGGGCGCAGGCGGATGGGCGTGCCCGCGCCGAAGAAGCGCTCGGCGAACTCCGCCAGGACGCCCTTGAGGTGGGCCATCGTGACGTTGCGATCGACCTGAAAGCACTCGATCTGGTGGAACATCGGCGAGTGCGTGGCGTCGTCGTCTTTTCGGTAGACGACTCCAGGTGCGATGAAGGCCATCGGCGGCTTGTGCGTGCTCATCGCGCGAATCTGGATGTTGCTCGTGTGCGTGCGAAGGAGCGTCCGCGGACGGCCGGCGCCCGCGCCACCGGATTCGACCCAGAAGCTGTCCTGCATGTCGGTCGCGGGGTGGTCCGGTGGGAAGCCAAGCTTCGTGAAGTTGTTCTCCTCGAGTTCGACCTCGGGTCCGTCGTGGACGGCGAAGCCGAGGCTCACGAGCACGTCGACGATCTCGTCGCGCACGATGGAGATGGGGTGCGCGTGACCGAGCGGGGCCAGCGGGCGCGCCGGGAGGGTGAGGTCGTAGGGGCGCGCCCGGAGCTCCGCCGTTCGCGCGGCGCTTCCAAGAGCGCGGAGCCGCTCCTCGAACGCGGCTTCGACCTCTTGCTTGACGGTGTTGGCGAGCTCGCCGAGCGTCTTCTTGGCGTCGCCGGGCACCTTGCCCATCTGCTTCAAGACGGCCGTGAGCTCTCCCTTTTTCCCGAGGATCTTCGCGTTCTCGTCGCGCAGGGCTTGCTCGCTGGACGCCGCCTCGAAGCGCGCGCGGAACGTTGCGCGCAGCGCCGAGAGGGAGCGCTCGATCGAGTCCTGCGGGGCGAGCTCGGCGGTGCTCATCGAACGGGAGTCCGATAGCATACGTCGGGCGGGAATGCGTGGTGCGCCTCGCGCGTCCGCCCACCGGGAGGTCCGCTCTTCATGGTCAAGAAGGTCGACGCAAGCGCCCTCGCGCTGCTCGGGGTCATCGTGGCGCCGGCGATCGCGCTGCCGCTTGCCGCGTGCGTATCGAAGGACAAGTTCGACGCCGCCGTGCAGGACGCGCAGAGCGCGCACGCCGCCCTCACGGCCGTGCAGGGACGCGAACAATCCGACCAGGCGGAGATCGCCCGGCTGCGCGACGCGTTGAACGACGCGCAGGGCGAGATGCAGTCGCGCGATCAGAAGCTGAGCGACCTTACGACGACCGACCACAACGTCCAGGCCCAGCTCGACGAGGCGACGGCCATCAACGCGAAGCTGCGAGGTGAGCTCGAGCGCCTGGGCAAGAACGTGGACCAGATGCTCCAGGAGAAGGGGACCCTGTCGAAGGCTCTCGACGACGCGAAATCGCGCCTGGACGAGCTGCGGCGAGCGCAGGCTGCGGCCGAAGCGCGGGCGCAGCTCTTTCAGCAGTTCGTCCAGAAGTTCAAGAAGATGATCGACGCCGGCCAGCTCAAGATCGGGACGCGCAACGGCAGGCTCGTCATCCAGCTGCCGAACGACGTGCTCTTCGATTCCGGTCAGACGGTGATCAAGCCGGCCGGCAAGGATGCGCTCGTGCAGGTGGCTCAGGTGCTAAGGACCATCCAGGGGCGCAAGTTTCAGGTTGCGGGCAACACCGACAACGTTCCCATCCAGACATCCCGCTTTCCGTCGAACTGGGAGCTGTCGACGTCGCGCGCCGTCGAGGTCGTGAAGCTCGTCGTCGCGCAGGGCGTCGACCCGAAGGCGCTTTCTGCCGCTGGTTACGGCGAATTCGACCCCGTTGCCGCCAACGACTCGGCCGACGGCCGGGCGAAGAACCGCCGCATCGAGATTACGCTGCAGCCCAACCTCGAGGAGCTGGTCGCGGCGCCGGCCGTCCGCTGAGAGGCCGGCCGTCCGCCGAGAGGCAGCTCGCGCGGAGCTCGACCGAGGGCGACGAGGGCGAGGGGGTTGCCGTTCCAACCCCGCAACCCAAGAGTCGAACCAGACATCCCTCTGAGAAACTGGGAGGACGATCCTATGGGCAGTCCGCTACGGGGGTACTCGCTCTTCGCGCTGTTCGTGTTCGCCGGGTGGTCGGTTGTCGTGAACGCACGCGAACGACTCGCGCCGCACAGGGTGCCCGCGACCGGCGAGTCTGTCCCACACCCGGTCCCTACCGACCGCCTCGCCTGGAACTAGGCGCTACTTCACGCCCTTGACGATCTGGCCGAATGCGGCGGAGTCGCTCACCGCGAGATCAGCGAGGATCTTGCGGTCGAGGCCGACGTTCGCCTTCTTCAGCGAGTGCATCAGTCGCGAGTAGGACGTCCCGTTCTGCCGGGCGGCGGCGTTGATGCGAGCGATCCAGAGGCGGCGGAAATCGCGCTTGCGCAGCTTGCGATGCGCATAGGAGTAGACCCACGCCTTCATCACGACTTCCTTCGCGTACGCGAAGAGGCGTGACCTGGCGCTGTGGTAGCCCTTGGCGAGCTTCAGGATGCGATTGCGACGGCGACGGGCCTTGAACCCTCGTTTGGCGCGCGGCATTGGCTTCTACTTCCCTCAACCGTACGGGAGCAGGCGCTTGACGTGGCGCTGCATGCTCGAGTCGACCATGTCGTTGTTGCGCAGACGGCGGAGCCGCTTGCGCGACTTCTCTTGCATGCCGTGATTGCCGCCAGCCTTGGGCCGGCGCACGCGGCCCTTACCGGTGACCCGGAAGCGCTTGGCGGCCGCTTTGTTGGTCTTCATTTTCGGCATGTGCGGGGCGCGCAAGATGATGGGAAAGGGGCAGCTTGTCAAGTGCGGGCGGAGCGCCGCCCGAGACTGGCGTCAGGGTGCGCTGCCCCGCCAGGGCTTCTCGGCCATGTACCGGCGCTTACTCTTGGCCCCGCGCCATTCGAGGAGCGGTCGCACCGCCGCGTAGAGGCCCGGCGAGAGGTAACAAAGCGTCGCGAGCTTGCCGGAGACCGCCGGTACGTCGACCTCGGGCGAGCCGCGCTCGATCGCGCGCAGCACGGCGCCGGCGACCTCCTCGGGGGCGCTCATCGGCTGGGAGAACACGATATCGGGCACGGCCGCGATATCGTCGCCGAAGAAGCCCGTGTCCACCGGCCCTGGACACACGGTGCACACGCGCGCGCCGCCGCGGCCGATCTCGACGTCGAGAGCGCGCGAGAAGGCGCGGAGCCCCGCCTTCGAAGCGCTGTAGGTCGCCTCGTGCGGGACGGGGACCTTTCCAGCGAGGCTCGCGACGTTCACGACGACGCCGCCTTTGGAGAGGTGCGCGAGCGCAGCTCGAGTCAAAAGAATCGGGGCGACCAGGTTCGTGTCGAGGATCTCGGCGAGCTCCTCGCCGGAGCGGCGGCTGACGGGCCCTCGGTGGTTGACGCCGGCGTTGTTGACGAGGATGTCCAGACGCCCGAAGCGTTCGACGATCGCCACCGGAAGCGAGGCGAGCGCGTCGCGGTCCGTCACGTCGAGCGGAAACGCGGCGGCTCGATCGGCTCCCAGCTCGCGCACCGCCGATTCGAGCTTCGCGCGCGAACGCGCGACCAGGGCCACGCGCGCGCCACGGCCGACGAGAGCGCGCGTGACCGCCAGGCCGATCCCGCTCGAGGCCCCCGTCACGATCGCTACTTTTCCGTCCAGCATCGGGCGCCGAGTATGGCCGCGACAGGACGACTCGTCGAGCTTCCGCTGGTTCGGAAGCCGTGAAGTTCACGGTTGCGCGGCCATGAAGCTTCCTCCTCAAGAGCTCACGATCTGGCCGAAGCGCGACGAAAGATCGCTCATCCGGGCGCGGGCGCGCGCGAGCGCGCGTTCCACCGGCTCACCGGGATCGACGTCCTCGCGGACATCGAAATAGAACTTCGCTTTTGGTTCGGTGCCGCTCGGCCGCGCGACGATGCGGCTCCCGGACGCCAGCTCGAAGACGAGGACGTTGCTGCGCGGCAGCTCCAGCGCCGCCCTTGCGCCGCTCCGGAGGTCGGCGCGAACGCGCGCGTCGTAATCGGCGACGGACACGATCTCGTCGCCTCCTACGGAGCGCGGCGGAGACGCGCGCAGGCGGTCCATCATCCCGCGTATGGCCGCCACGCCGCTCGCGCCTTCTCGGGTCACGTTCACCTGGCTGCTCACGAACGCACCCCAGCGCCGCGCGATGGCGTCGAGGTCGTCCTTCGGCGTGCCGCCGCCCTCGCGCGCGGCGAAGGCCATCTCCGCGAAGAGGACGGCCGCCGAGATGCCGTCCTTGTCCCGCACGACGTCGCCTACGGTGTAGCCGAGTGCCTCCTCGAAGCCGAAGACGAAGGCGTACCCCTGCCCCTCCAGCTCGATCGCGCGGTTGGCGATCCACTTGAAGCCGGTGAGCGTCTCCTCGTACCGGACGCCGAGCGACGCGGCGATGCGCCCGAGGAGAGGCGACGACACGATCGAGGCGATGACGACGCGCGGCCGGGTGTCGACCTTCTCCGTGAGGAGGTAGTGACCGAGAAGCACTCCGACCTCGTTCCCGGTCAGCTGCCGCCACCCGCCCGCGCGCGCGCCGTCGGGCAGCGCAACGGCGAGCCGATCGGCGTCCGGATCGTTGGCGAGGACGAGATCGGCGCCGGTGTCCCTCGCGAGGGCGAACGCGAGGTCCATGGCGCCGGGCTCCTCGGGGTTGGGAAAGGACACCGTGGGGAACGTCCCGTCGGGCTTCTGCTGCGCCGGAACGGTCGTCACGTCGCCGAAGCCGGCTTCCGACAGCGCCCGCCGGACGAAGCGGTCGCCGACGCCGTGAAGCGGCGTGTACACGACGCGAAGGTTGCGCGCGCGACCGCGGGGCTCCGGCGGACGGACGTGCAGCGCCCGCACGGCCGCGAAGTACGCGTCGAGGACCTCCGGCGGCACGTCGGAGACGAGCCCTCGCCCGCGCAGCTCGTCGAGGGGCGGCCGGGAGACTTGCGCGGCCGGCGGAGCGCGGCCCATGGCCGCGGCGATGCGCGCGTCCACCGGAGGGATGATCTGGGCGGCGTTCTCCCAGTACACCTTGTAACCGTTGTATTCGGGCGGGTTGTGGCTCGCGGTGACCACCACGCCTCCCGCGGCTCCCAGGTACTTCACCGCGAACGCAACGAAGGGCGTGGGAACGGGCTCCGCACTCAGGAACACGCGCAGACCCGCGCCGGCGAGGATCGACGCTGTGTCCTCCGAGAGCTCCCGGCTCATCCTCCGCGCGTCGCCGCCGACCACGACGCCGCGCTCCGCCGCTTTCGGCACGCTCGCCAGCAGCTCTTGCGCGAGAGCCCAGGAGGCGCGCGCCACGACCGCCCGGTTCATCCGGTTGGGGCCTGCGCCGAGGATCCCACGCAGACCGGCCGTCCCGAACTCCAGCGAGGAGGCAAACCGGTCGGCCAGCTCGAGCTCGCCGCGGTCTCCCTGGGCAAGGAGCTCGCCGAGCTCCGCCCGCGTCGCGGGGTCGGGGTCCGCGGACATCCAGCGTTCGGCAAGGTGCCGCAGCGCGCTTCGTTCCATCGTGGGCCCACCTAGATCGTCCAACGGCGGTGCGGGTGCAAGGGGGCCTGTGCGATAGTCGGAGGCGGCGATGCTCCGCTACGCGCTCCGCCGCGTCCTCTGGGCGATCCCGACGCTGCTCGGGACGAGCCTCATCCTCTTCTTGGTGACGACGCTCGCCCCGGACCCGACGCCGGCGGCCCCCTCGGCCGACGCCCCGTCGGCGGACGACGCGCTCGCGGAAGAGGCGCGGCGCGCGCGATTCCTCGACCTGCCGCGCTTTCTGAACACCAACCCGCAGGACGTCCGGTCGCGCGCCCTGGACGCCGTAGCCCACGTCGCCTCGGGCGATGCGCGCCACGAGGAGGCCGCCCGCGAGCTCCAGCAGCTGGGCGGGGCGGCGCTGCCGTACGTGCTGCCCCGGCTCGAGGCGCTCCCGCCCGACGAGCGCCGTCGCGTCGCGGTCGCGCTCGTTCCGCTGGCCGTGCGCATGGAGCTCTCGGGAGCCCAGGAGCTGACACGCCCGGAAGCGGCGGTCCTCTTCTGGACTCGGTTCTGGGACGACCGAGCCCTCGACTTCGCGCCCGCCGCCGTAAGCCGAGCGGTGGCTCGGCTCGTCGAGCACGGGAGCCAGCTGCGCGAGAGCGAGCTCGTCTCGATGGATACGTTCGCCCTCGGCGAGGTCGTTCACCAGATGACCGTGACCGACGACCGCGTCGCTCTCGAGAGGCTCACCCGCATCGCCCGCCACGCCACCGAGCGCGGCCCGGCGCTGGCGCCGGACGCGAGCGCGGCAGAGGCGCGCCGCGTGGTCGCCAACTGGCAGGAGTGGTGGTTCGTGCACGCCCCCGACTTCGTGCGGCTGGACGGCGCCGCTCGCGTCGTCGCGGTCGTCACCGAGACCCGCTACGGCAAGTGGCTGAAGCGTGCGGTCAGCGGAGAGCTCGGGGTAAGCGCGACCGACGGAGAGCCCATCGCGGAGAAGCTCCGTTCGCGGGCGCCGATCACCTTCCTCGTCTGCGTCCTGGCCGTGCTCTCGAGCTGGTCGCTGGCCGTTCCGATCGGCGCGTTCGGCGCCTGGCGACAAGGCCGAGCGTTCGACGTCGCGAGCTCGGCCCTCCTCTTTTTCCTCTACGCGACGCCGACCTTCGCCGTCGCCGAGGTGCTGCGGCGCGCGACCGGCGGCTCTTTCGCGCTGGGTCCCCGGCTGGCGCTCGCGGTGGGCGCGCTCGCCGCCGCTTCGCTGGCCACGCTGTCTCGCTGGCAACGCGCGGCGATGCTCGACGTGGTCAGCCGCGATTTCGTCCGGACCGCGAAAGCCAAGGGAGTTCCGGCCTGGCGGGTCGCGACCGTCCACGCGTTGCGCAACGCCCTGACGCCCGTCGTGACGCTCGCCGGCCTGCACCTGCCCACGGTCGTCGGGGGCGCGTTCGTCGTCGAGGAAGTGTTCTCGCTGCCCGGCCTGGGCTTCGAGACGCTGCGCGCGATCGAGGCCCGCGACAACGCGTGGCTCATGGCGATCGTCCTCGTGTCGGCGGCTGCGGTCACCTTCGGGCTCGTCCTCAGCGACGTGATCTGCGGCGCGCTGGATCCGCGCGTGCGCGAGGTCCTCTTGCGCCGCCAGGGTGGGCTCGACGGATGAACGAGCCGCCGCGCGAGCCGGACGCCAGCGTCGCCATCGAACTGTCGCGACGAAAGAACGAGGGTCTCCGCACCTCGCTGGTCGAGGCTCGCCGCGTCGCGGCGCCGTACCTGACGATGACACGCATCGCGGTGGCCAAGCTCGGCGCCAGCCGCCTCGCGCGCGTCGGGGCCGTGCTGCTCGCATGCCTCGCTTTGACCGCGATCTTCGCGGACCTGCTCGCGAGCGACCTCCCCGTCGCCTGCCGGTGGCGGGGGGTCGCGTACGTCCTGCCGAACGTGACGCGCCCGCCGGCCCTCGCCGGCGAGACGTGCTCGCGAATGCGAGCCACACGCGCAGCCGGAGACTGGATCCTCGAACCGCTCGTCGCGTTCGGCCCGGCACAGACCGGCGGCGACGGCGAAATCCTAGTGCCTCCGCTCGCCAAAGGTCACCCGCTCGGGACCGACGCTCTCGGGCGCGATCTCTTCGCGCGGGTCGTCCACGGCGCGCGGACGGCGCTGAGCGTGGGCCTCGGGGCTTCGATGCTCCTGGTCGCGATCGGCGTCGCGCTCGGCGCGCTGGCCGGCTTCTCCGGAGGCTTGATCGACGGGCTCGTCTCGCGCACCATCGAGGCACTGACGGCCATCCCCACGCTCGTCCTCATCCTCGTCGTGGGGGCGCTGGTCCCGCAGCCCACGACGGCCACGCTGCTGTGGACGATCGCTCTGACGCGGTGGACCGAGCTCGCCCGGCTGGTCCGCGGCGAAGTCCTTACGGCGCTCGCGCAGGACTACGTAACGGCGGCTCGCGCCCTCGGTGCGTCGCCGGTGCGCGTCCTCTGGCGTCACGTCTTGCCCAACGCGATCGCACCCGCCATCGTCGCGATGGCGTTCGGCGTCTCCTCGGTCATCGTCCTCGAGGCCGCGGTCGACTTCCTGCGGGTGGGATCGCCCGACTCGATGGCCTCGTGGGGGGAGGCGATGGGCGAGGCTCGCTCGCACGGAGACGCGTGGTGGCTCGTCGTGTTCCCGGGATTCGCGCTTCTGACGGCGCTCCTCGCGAGCTCGCTCGTCGGCGAGGCCGCGCGCGACGCGCTCGACCCGAGGCTTCGCACCGAGCTCGTGTGAAGGGAACGGTCTTGCGGCCCGCTGCCGGGGACGGCCCGCTCCGTCAGTGGAACGTCGTCTTCAGCTCGCCCAGGTCGGGAGCGGCGCTGGCCGACGGAAGAGGCTTGAGCTTGGGCGGGCGCGCGCTCGCAGAAGCGCTCGGAGACGAGTGCGCCCGGGAAGCCGCGGGCGTCGTCGTGTGAGGGCCATCCGTCGCGGTGGAGGACGACGCGGGGTCTGCCGCCCGGGGCGCCGCCGCAGAGGGCAGAGAGGACGCCGAGCTGGAGGGTGTCTCGAGGCTGCCCGGCGCGAGGGTCGCGGGTGGAGCAACCGCCGCGCTGACGGAGGGCAGGTCGTCGCTCGGCGGCTTCGGCGCCGCGGCGGCCGGCGCGGGACCGTACCCGGCGTACCGCCCCGATGCGTGGAGCGCCGCGAAGAGGCCGATGACGACGACGAGACCTGCGACGACGGCCAGGGCGATGCGCGGCCCGACCCGCGGCGGAAGGACGGCCGTCGGGTCCCTGGCTCCGGCCCGGACGAGCGCCTCGTTCAGCTCGCGAACCTTCGCGCGATCGATGCGGATCGTCTGCTGGAGCGCTTGCCGCTCGATGATGACCTTGGGTTCGTCCTCGGGAGAGGTACGCGCCGCACGAACGTCGTGCCGGGCGTGGTAAGCAGCGGACGCGTCCCCGTCCGTCTGGGGCATCGTCTTCGTGCGCTCGGGCTGCGGGTCGGTCATCCCGTCGAGGAGGAGCTCGACGGAATCCTTCTTCAGATTGGGGGCGGCGACCGGGACCACGATGCCCATCGGGCGGACGGGCGCGTCTCGCGGCTCGGGTGGCGGAGCGACGCCGGGATCGGTCGAGGGCCTGGGCGGGAGCGGGGTAACGATCGGCCCCGGATCGGTGTCGTCGAGCTGCGAAGGGCCCCGCACGTCGTTCGTGCGGCGCGCCGAAGGCGTCGACGGATCCGTATCGTTGTCGTTGGTCGTCATGCGGGCGCCCACCGGAAAGGCCCTCTGGGCCTCGTCTTACTCTACCGCCGAACCGCCCTCTCGCCGCCCGAAAAGCGCCCCCTCGACGGGCGAGCGGCGCTGCGTATAGATCCCGGGCACCATGACGATTCTGGGCGGTTTCGGCGGCAAGCGGGGTCCGGGCGGCGAGGCGGGTTCCGCGAAGGGCGGAGGCAGCGGCGCGGCCGCATACGTCACCGAGCGCGATTTCGAGCGCGAGGTGCTCCGCAGCGAAGTCCCCGTCCTCATCGAGTTCACCGCCGACTGGTGCGAACCGTGTAAGGCCATCGCCCCCGAGGTAGACGCTTTCGCCCGCGAGATGCAGGGCAAGGTCAAGGTCGTGAAGATCGACGTCGACAAGTCGCCGGTCATCGCGCAGCAGCTTCGGGTTCAGAGCGTACCCACTTTCATGGTCCTCGCCGAAGGGCGCATCCAGGACGCCGTGGTAGGTGCGATTCGGCGGAAGAAGATGCAGGAGCTCGTCGAGCCGTTCCTCCCACGCGCCGCCGGCGCGCTCAAGCCCGCCGAGCTCGCGCAGCTCCTCGCGGCCGGGGCCGTCGCCGTCATCGATACGCGCGACGCGGCCGCCTACGCGCGCGCACACTTGCCCGGCGCCGTGAACATTCCTATCGACGAAATCGAATCACGACTCGCCGAATTGCACATGTTGCAGGGGCAACCGGTCGTCTACTGTCGCTCGGGAGACAGGACGAAAGAGCTGGGCGAGAAGCTCGCGGAGCAGGGTCTCCCCGTCGCGTTCCTCGACGGAGGCCTCCTGGCCTGGGAGGCGGAGGGTCTACCCATCCAGCGCTGAGGGGACCACAGCGCGTACACGCCATGACAACCTCATAAGCGTCTGACCGAAACGCGGCATATACTCAATACGTGACGCCGAAGCGGAGCGAGCGACCGACGATTCCACCGTCGTTCGACTTCGCGCAGTACGCGAGAGACTCCGACGCTCGGCTTCGTCGCGCACGTGCCGTCACCGAGCCCCCGCCGGACGAGGCGACGACCGGAGAAGGCACCGAACCTTCGACCACGCCGCGGTCGGAGGTGCGTCTGATGACGCGGCCCGATTTTCGTCCGGCGATCACGGACGAAGCTTGGGCCCGCAGCGTCCTCGGAACTGCCTACGTCGTCCTCCCGCCGGAGCAGCTGAAACGATTGCCCCTGGGCCACCGCGCCGGGTTTCTCCTCGCGTGCATGGATGGCGCGACCGATCTCGAGACGCTCGTCACGCTCTCCGCGATGCCGCGAGAAGAGACGCTGCGGCTGGCCCGAGATCTCTTCGAGTCGGGGATCGTCGCCTTTCGCTTGAAATAACCGTCGCAGGCTCAGGCGCGCGGCGTCGCAGCGCTCACCAGGTGCTTCTGCGCGATCGCGAAGAGCGCGAGGACCGGCGCCGAGAGGACGACGTTCCCCGCCATGACGATGTGCCAGCGCACGCCGGTGCCCTGCTCGCGGAGCAGCGCGACGCCCAGCGGGAGAGTGCGCACGGAATCGTCCGTCGTCATCACGAGCGGCCAGAAGTAGTCGTTGTAATGAAAGACGAAGCTCACCAGAAACAGCGACACGATCGTCGGCTTGAGCATGGGCCCGAGCACGCGGTAGACGATCGCCCATTCGCTGGCGCCGTCCATCCGCGCGGCCTCGATGATCTCGTCGGGCACGCTCGTGAGCGCCTGCCGGACGAGAAACGTCCCCAGCGCGCTCGCCGCAAAAGGCAGAACGAGCGCCGTCATCGTGTCGACCATGCGTGCCTTGGCGAACATGAGAAAGACCGGGACGAAGGTGGCCTGCGCGGGGACGAGCAGGCACGCGAGCACGACCCCGAAGGCGAACCCCTTCCCCACGAAGCGGAGCTTTGCCAGCGCGTATCCAGCGGGCAGCGCGAGCGCGATCTGCGCGACAGCGATGGAGAGAGCCATCGCGACGGTCACGGCCATGTAGCGCCCGACGGGAATCGCAGCGAAGACCTCGCGGTATGCCGCACCGTCGAGGTGCTCGGGCAGCGGCGCGAGCGGGTGCTGCACGATCTCCTGGAGAGTCTTGAACGAAGTCAGCACCATCCAGGCGTACGGCACCACCCACGCCGCCGCCGCGACGAACGCGAGCACGAGGATGCCCGAACGGAACGTGACGCGACCCCTCATCGGTCGACCCCCATCCTGGCGCTCCAAGCCCGCAGCTGCAGCGCCGCGAGCGCGAGGAGCAGCACGAAGAACACGACGGTCAGCGCGCTCGCCTTGCCCACGCTCAGGTCCAGGAACACCTGCTCGTAGATCGCGTACACGAAGAGCTCGGTCGCGCGCGCCGGCCCGCCCTGCGTCATGATCCGCACCACGTCGAAGGCCTGGAAGCTCGTCACGAGGCTCGTCGTCGCCACGAAGGCCGACGTCGGGGCGAGCAGCGGCAGCGTCACGTGCCGGAAGCGCGACCACGGCCCTGCCCCGTCGAGCGCGGCCGCCTCGAGCAGCGCGGGCGGAACGCTCTGGAGCCCCGCGAGAAAGACGATCATGGCGTATCCCGTCAGCTTCCAGATGCCCACGACGGCGAGCGTCGGCAGCGCCGCGTGGACGCTACCCAGCAGAGAGACCGGGCCGGCGCCGAGCCCGCGCAGCGCGCGACCGACGACCCCGC
>CALKVG010000427.1 GCA_937998045.1 uncultured Myxococcales bacterium | reverse complement strand
GATTTCTGCCTGTCTCGTGGGCTCGGAGATGTGTATAAGAGACAGGTGTTAGCCTGAGATGTCGGGCCGCCTGGAATGTCGTCGAAGGTTCCGTCCCCCCTGCTCGGGTACAACAACAACGTCCGCCACAAAGGGAAGGTCTTCCACATTCAAACGGAGGACTCGGGCGTCAAGTACGGGCACATCATCACGCACCTCTTCATGGACGGCGGCAGGATCCTGAAGAGCGTCAAGACGAGCTACTCCGAGTACATCGGTAACGAGCGGATGGGCGACATCATCCGCGAGATGATGAAGCAGCAGCACAAGGCGATGTTCATCGCGCTGCGCGACGGCAAGTTCGACCCCATCGCCGACGGCGGCGCCGACGCGTCGCAGATGACCAAGGCGTTGGCCTCCGAGTCGCCCCCCAAGGCCAGCGCACCGGCGGCTGCGCCCGTAGCCGTTTCTTCGCCGCCCCCTCAGCGGTCCGAGGAACCCACGGCGCCGCCGGCCGCCAAACCGGCGCCGCCACCGACCGACGCGGAAGCCCCGCCGACCGTCCGCCAGCCCGCGCAGGAGGAGCTCTCGCTCGACATCGCTGCGCTCGAGCGCGCGGCCGCGGCGGCCAGCGCAGCGGCTGCACCGGCCCTGCGCAACGCGACCGATCTCCCGCCGCCGCCGGTGAACCTCTTCCGCGAAAGGACGGCGACGGGGAAGTACCGCATCCCGCCGCTGCAGAGCAACGCCCCGACGCCCCCTCCCGCGAAGGCGATGCCGGGGCCGGTCGCCGCTCGCCGTCCGTCGCAGTCGACCATGGCGGCGGTGGGCGAGCGCCGCTACGCCCCGACGCGCCCCGCCTCTATCTTCGGGCAAGCGCGGCCGCAGCAGGGCAAGACGATTTTCGGCGAGGACCTCATCAGCGACAAGTCGCTCGACGAGGTAATCCTGAGCTATCTCGCCGAGGACCTCGACACCGAGAAGAAGTAGTCCGCGGCAAAAAAAAACGCGCCCGGGCGACTCTCGCCGCCCGGACGCGTGGGCTTGCGCCTGTGGGGGAGGGGCTGGCGCAAGCCCTCAAGGTGCAGTCGCCGACTTCGCCGCTAGGAGGAAGACGGCGGCAGCCAACCGCACGCACTCATACTTGTGTCCGATGTCCAAACCAGGCAAGGGGTGCCGCCTTCTCCTTTCTCGCGTGGGTGTCGGGGTCTTAACGCGGAAATCGGGAGCGATTCGAGGTACCGACGCGACTCTCGTGCCCCGGAGGGGCGTGCTCGACGCCGCGCCGTTGTGGACATGACAGCCGACGGCGAACGCCTATTCCGATGCCGCCGTGATCGACGGAGTTTCGTCCGTCACTCGGGGCGGAGGATCAGCTCGACCTCAGCCCAGGCATCGCTCTCGTAGATCCCCTCGATCCGAACGTGCGAAGCCGCCGAGATGCAACTCTTCACGTGGGGCATCGTCTCGAGACCGGTGATGCGAACGCTCGTGACGTTGCCCTGATCGTCGGTCGCGAGGCGCATCGAACCTCGCCCCTCCAGCCGCTGGTTGCGCCGCTGCAGGGCTCCTCGATAGCACTGCGTGTAGATCGCGCCGACGCGGCCAAGCGCTCGCGCCACCGACGCAGAGGACGCGCCGCCGCCCGCCGCGGCAACGCTCCAGTCGACGTGCGCGTTGCGTACGTCGACGGAGGGCGCCGGGGTCGCTTGCGCGTCCGGCGCCGAGTCCGCGGACGAGGGCACCGGAGGCAGCGGGGGCGCGTCCGCGCTCGAGGCCGCGGCGCCCGAGACCTCTCCGGCATCCGGGGCAGGTGTCGGGCTCGTGCCCGCCCCCTGCCTCGGCGCAGCCCGCGAAGACGACGGCGTCGGCCCCTCGAGGGGGGGGACGTCGGTCGGCGACGGCGGTGCGAGCGGCTCGAGCGTCGTCGGCGCCGGTCCCGCGAGAGCCGCGCTGGGCACGGGGGTCGAGACTCGCTTCGTCGCGCGAGCGCGCATCCCCCACGCACCGACGCCGCCGACGCCGACCAGCAGCGCAAGCAGCGCCACCATCGCGATCGATCGCCCCGGCCGGGCCCCCGCACCCGACGGCGCGACCGCCGCGGTCGCGCCGGGTGTCTCCTTGCTGAACGCGGGAGGAAGCGCCGCGACCGTCTGCGCGAGCGCGACCGAGGACAGCGCGCGACCCGCAGGGACCGTCGGCGCAGGAGCGCCCGCCGGCGGGGGCGGCGAGTCGCTCCGCTTCGCCTCGTCGGACCCGAGCCCACCGAGCAGCCCCACGTCGGAGCCGCCGAGGACCGCTCGCAGCGCAGCGCGCATCTCGCGCGCATTCTGGTAGCGGTCCTCGCGCTTCTTCTGCATGGCCTTCAGGCAGATCGCCTCGAGGCCCTCGTCGGCGCGCGGGTTGATCGCGCGAGGCGGAGTCGGTTCCTCGGTCACGTGCTTGAGCACGACGCCGAGCGCGGTCTCGGCGTCGAAGGGAACGCGGCCGGCGAGGAGTTGGTAGAGGATGACCCCCAGCGCGTAGATGTCGCTCCGGGCATCGAGGAGCTCGCCCTTTCCCTGTTCGGGCGACATGTACTCGGGCGTCCCCACGACGAAGCCGTGCGTCGTCAGCCGGTGAGGGTCGGCGCCTCCAGGGCCGGAGTCGCGCCCTGCAAAGAACATCGCGATGCCGAAGTCGCACACCTTGACGACGTCTCTCGGCGACCCCTCGTCGTCGGTACCCCGGAGGATCATCACGTTCTCCGGCTTGAGATCGCGATGCACGATGCCCATGTCGTGCGCCACGGCGATCGCGGCGAGCGCTTGCAGCAGAACGTCCGCGACGCGGGCGGGCGGCAGCGGCCAGTCCTGGCGGAGCACCCGGAAGAGGTCCCGTCCGTCGAGAAATTCCATCGCGATGTAGAGCTGGCCGTCGGGCTCCGCGCCGAAGTCGATGACGCGCACGGAGTTGGGGTGATCGAGCTTGCTGGCCGCCCGCGCCTCTCGCTGGAAGCGCGCGTTGTACGTGGCGTCTCCGAGGAACTCGCGGTGGAGGAGCTTGATCGCCACGTCCTTGTCGAGCGCGAGCTGCTTGGCCTTGTACACCGCCCCCATCGCGCCGCCGCCGACGTACGACAGGACGAGGAACTTGCCGGCGATCGTTCGCCCTACGAACGACTCGGGGCGCCGATCCTGCGACTTGTGCGCCGAGTCGTCCATCCCGTGTCGGGAGTGTATGCGAAGCCGGTGCGTGTGCGCCACGCGCGCACGAATCGTCGCGCTCGCGCTTTACCGGCAATCGCCACTTCTGCGATTCCCAGGGAATGAAGAGGGATGAGCGGCTCGCCCTTCGCGCGGTCGTGGCGGTCGGCGCGCTTGGTGCGCTCTGCGTCGCGATGCTCGGCCAGGCGCGCCTCGCGCACGCGGCGGACTACTGGGTGGCGCCGTCGGGCAGCGACGCCGCGAACGGATCGCCGGGCGATCCATGGGCAACGCTCCAGCACGCGGCCGACACGATCCAGCCGGGCGACAGCGTCACCGTCGCGGACGGGTCCTACGCGGGCCTGTGGATGAAGAACCGCCAGGGGGATGCGCAGCACCGCTTCACGTTCCGCTCGCAGAACCCGCTCGGCGCGAAGATCACCGGGCCGTCGCCCTCGTCGAGCGATCCCAACGACAGCGTGCAGCTCGTCAGCGTGAGCTTCGCGACCGTCGACGGCTTCGACGTTGCCGGCGCGCCGCGCGCGGGCGTCTCGATCCGCACCCTCGGTGACGTCACCGGCGCCGACACGACCGACGACGTCGTGCAGAACTGCCGGAGCCACGACAACGGAGCCGGCGTCACCGCCGGTCGTCACGACGGCATCTTCACGGGGTTCGCCCAGAATGTCGTCATTGTGAACAACGAAGTCGACCACAACTCGGAGCACGGCATCTACGTCTCGAACTCGGCGGACAACCCCGTCATTCGGAGCAATCGAGCGCACGACAACTCGGCCAACGGGCTGCAGATCAACGCGGACGTATCCACCGGCGGAGACGGCGTCATCTCCAACTGGCTGATGGAGGACAACGTCGTATACGCCAACGGCGGCGGCGCGGCGATCAACCTCGACGGCGCGACCTTCGGGATCCTCCGGAACAACCTCGTGTACGGCAACGCCAACGGCGGCATTGCGCTCTTTCGGGGGGACGCCGCCGAGGCCTCGCACGACGACGTCGTCGTCAACAACACGGTGTACGACCCGAGCGGCGCACGGTTCGCCGTCCAGATCGACGACGGCGCGAACAACAACGTCGTTTTCGACAACGTCTTCTGGACGGGGCCCAGCGCCGACGGAATGGAGATTGGCTCGGTGACCGGGCTGGTGCACGACTACAACGCCGTTTGCTCCTACTCGGGGGGGGCGGCTGGCGCGCACGAGATCACGCCGGATCCATCGCAGCTCTTCGTGGACGTGGCAACGAACGACTACCACCCGGGGCAACCGCTCATCGGCGCGGGCGTCGGCACGATGAACGGCGACACCGTGCCGACGACGGACCTCGACGGCGTCGCGCGGCCGCAGGGAGGGAACTTCGATATCGGATGTTACGAATATCCGATGGCGGGGCAGCAGGATGCTGGCGGAATCGGGGGGGG
>CALKVG010000426.1 GCA_937998045.1 uncultured Myxococcales bacterium | reverse complement strand
TGCTTGGTGAGGGCCGGAACGACCTCACTCTTGTACTTGTCCGCCAGCCGCGGGGGGACGATGTCCGCCGTCGAGTGCGCGGCGGCCGACGGCTCGCGCGAAGCGCCCGCCTCTCCTTTGCCCTTCTTGCCGCCGCCGCCCTTGCCCTTGGCGGACTCCCCCTTCATCGTTTGCGATGCCTTCGGCGTCGACGCGGCTTTGTCGCCCTTCGGCTTCTGCTGCTGCTCGCCCTTGGCCTTCTTGTCGTCCGCCATGGCTCAGGTCTCCACGCTCGCCACGGGGATCTCCTCCCCGCTCTTGGCTGCAATCCGAATCTTCTTGCCGTTCTCGAGAGTCTTGAACCGGACCCGCGTCCCCTTGCCGGTCTTCGGGTCGACGGGCATCACCTTCGACGCGGCGATGGGCTGCTCGCGCTCCAGGATGCCGCCCGACGGGTTGCGCGGCGTCGGACGCATGTGGCGCTTGACGAGGTTGACCCCCTCGACCAGAACGCGCCCCTCTTCCGAGAGGACGCGCTTGATCTTGCCGGTCTTGCCCTTGTCCTTGCCGCTGATGACGACGACGGTGTCGCCCGTGCGAATGCGCGCCGCCATCACAGCACCTCCGGGGCGAGCGAGATGATCTTCATGAACTTCTTGGCACGGAGCTCGCGAGCCACCGGCCCGAAGATGCGCGTCCCGATGGGCTCGCGCTCCTTGTTGATGAGCACCGCGCTGTTCTCGTCGAAGCGGATGTAGCTCCCATCCGCGCGCGACGTCTGGTGACGGATCCGCACGACGACGGCCTGGGCCACTTCGCCCTTCTTCACCTTCGTGCCGGGGAGGGCTTCCTTGACGGACACGACGATGACGTCACCGAGCTCCGCGTAGCGTCGGCGCGACCCGCCAAGCACCTTGATGCACTGGACGCGCTTCGCGCCCGAGTTGTCCGCCACTTCCAGGATCGAACGCATCTGGATCATGGCTCACTCCTCGACGAACTTCTTCACGAGGCGCGTCACGATGAAGCGCTTGTCGCGACTGAGGGGCCGGTGCTCCTGGATCTCGACCTGGTCGCCGGCTTTGTATTCGCCCTTCTCGTCGTGCACCTTGTAGCGGGAGCGCGACCGGACGTACTTGCCGTAGAGCGCGTCGCGGCTGTGGGTGACCACCTCGACGACGACGGTCTTCTGCATCTTCGCGCTGACGACCTTACCCACCATCTTGCGGCGGAAGCCGTGGGCCTCGTGCGCCTCTTCATGGCTGCCGGCCTGCGCCGGCGCGTTCTCGCTCATGACTACTTCGCCTCACTCTTCTTGGCTTTGGTGGACGGCTTCTTCTTGGCCGGCGGGGCGGCGGCTGTCTCCGAGGCCTGCGCGGCCGCGCTGACGCTCGCCTTCGGCTTCTCGGCGGCTGGCTTCACGGACTTCGCTTCGGCCTTGGGCGCCTTCGCCTTCGCGGGCGCCGCGGCGGGGGCCGCCGCCGCTGCGGCCTCTGCGGCTGCACCGGGCGCTGACGCCAGCGTCCCCTTCAGGTCGCGGTCGCGAAGAACGGTCAACACACGAGCGAGGTCGCGGCGCGCCTTGCGGATCGCGCTGGTGTCGTCGAGGCGATTCGTGAAGTTCTTGAGCCGGCTCTGAAAGACGTCGCGAGCGAGCGTCTTCTGCAGCTCGCGCAGGTCTTCCGGCGACTTCTCCCGAAGGTCCGCGGCCCTCATGCGATCTCTCCACGCGCAAGAAACTTGTACGCAATCGGCAGCTTGTGCCCCGCGAGCCGGAACGCCTCGCGCGCCACCTTCTCGTCGACCCCGGCGAGCTCGTACATGACGCGCCCCGGGAGGATCAGCGCCGCCCACTCCTCGACGGCGCCCTTGCCGCCACCCATGCGGACCTCGAGCGGCTTCTTCGTGACGGGGCGATCCGGAAACACGCGAATCCAGAGCTTGCCCGCGCGCTTGACGTGACGGGTGATGGCCATACGGGCCGCCTCGATCTGCCGGGCGGTGACGCGCCCGGGTTCGAGCGCCTGCATGGCGAAGTCGCCGAAGGAGACGTCGCTCCCGCGGTGGGCGGATCCGCGGTTGTTGCCCTTCTGGGCCTTGCGGTACTTGGTGCGCTTGGGAGAAAGCATGGGGTCAGACTCCGTTCGGGGGCACTCCCGAACTCAAACTCCGGAAAGCTGGGGACGGCGGTTGCGGCGCTGCAGGACCTCGCCCTTGAACACCCAGACCTTGACGCCGATGATGCCGTACTTGGTCCGGGCCTCGGCGATGCCGAACTCGATGTCGGCGCGCAGCGTGTGGAGCGGGACTCGCCCCTCACGGTAGGTCTCGACGCGGCTCATCTCGCTGCCGCCGAGGCGACCGGAGCAGCGGACGCGGATGCCCTTGGCCCCGAACTTCATCGCGGTGGTGAGGGCCTTCTTCATGGCGCGGCGAAAGGCGACGCGGCGCTCGAGCTGGGTCGCGATGTTCTCGGCGACGAGCTGCGCCGCCGTCTCGGCCTTGCGCACCTCCTGCACGTCGATGAACACCTCGTTCTCGGTGAACGACTGAACGCCGGGGAAGAGGGTCTCCCCCTTCGTGGCCGTCTTCAGATTGCCGCTCTTGAGCGTCTCGATCCCCTTGCCGCCTTTGCCGATGACCATGCCCGGCCGCGCCGTGAAGACGATGACCTTGCACTTGTTGGCGGCGCGCTCGATCTCGACGCCCGCGATACCCGCGTTCTGCAGGTACTCCTTGACGGCCCGCTTGATGCGGATGTCCTCGTGGAGCCACTTCGAGTAGCTCTTGTCCTCGAACCATTTCGAGTTCCACGTCTTGATGACGCCGAGGCGGAAGCCGTAGGGGTGGACTTTCTGACCCATAGTGTCTCTCTTCTTTTGACCGCGCTCCGGACGGTGCCGGGGACGCGAGAATCGTCCCTTTTATCGCTCGCCAAGCACGATGGTGATGTGGCTGAGGCCTTTCTGGACTCGAGTGGCGCGACCCATCGCGCGCGGGCGCCAGCGGCGCATGTGCTTGTTGGGGGCCTTGTCCACGAAGGCGGTCTCCACGAAGAGGCTGTCGACGTCGACGCCCGGGCTCTGCGTTTTCGCGTTGGCCACCGCGCTCTCGATGAGCTTCTTCACGATGGGAGCCGCGGCCTTGCGCGTGAACTCGAGGAGCTGAAGCGCCTCGCCGGCCTGTCGACCGCGAATGAGGTCCACGATGACGCGGGCCTTGCGCGGGCTGATCCGCGTGAACCGGGCAATTGCCTTGCTGACCATGGTCGGAGCCTCTTGGCGACCGTCGTACCCACGGGCATCGAGCCTATTGCTCGCGGCACGGGCCGTTACGGACGCCTGGAACGTTTCGAGAGTGTGCCCCAGACCGCCTGGACGGACGGGGACGGGAACCATACTTGCGAACGCGCATTAAGCAAGCCGAATTCAGGATAAGTCGCCCCACGCCGGGTCTGTCTTTTGGGGCCCCGGCCCCGAGCAGGTCTGTCTTTTGGGGCCCCGGCCCCGAGCAGGTCTGTCTTTTGGGGGCCGCTCCCCCAAAAAGAGCGCTCATGGCGGGGTCGGAATCGCGCGTCGCGGTCGATCCCGTCGCGGTGGCGGCGCTGGAGGCCCCGATTCCTCTGCAATTCCTTACTTCTTCGCCGGGGCTCCTCCGCCGGGCTTCGGCCCGGCGCCCGCCGGAGCGGCCGGTGCGCCTCCGCCGCCGGGACCCGCGACCTTCGCCTTCTTGTCGCCCGAGTGGCCGTGGAACGTGCGCGTGGGAGCGAACTCCCCGAGCTTGTGCCCGACCATGTTTTCGGTGACGAAGACGGGGACGAACTTGCGCCCGTTGTGGACAGCGAACGTCAGCCCGACCGCGTCGGGGGTGATCGTGCTTCGCCGCGACCACGTCTTGATGACCTTCTTGCTCTGCGCGGCCTGCGCCGATGCGATCTTCTCGGCGAGGTGCCCGTCGACGAACGGACCCTTCTTTACCGAACGAGCCATTGCCTACCTCAGCCCTTCTCTCCGCGGCGCTTCACGATCATGCCGTCGGTTCGCTTGTTGTTACGGGTCTTCAGACCCTTGGACAGCTGACCCCACGGCGAGCACGGATGGCGCCCGCCGGAGGTGCGACCCTCGCCGCCGCCCATCGGGTGATCGACCGGGTTCATCGTGACGCCGCGGTTGTGCGGCCGCCGCCCGAGCCAGCGCGAGCGGCCCGCCTTGCCGAGCGAGACGTTCGCGTGCTCGATGTTCGACACCTGCCCGATGGTGGCGTGGCACTCGAGGTGGACCATGCGCACCTCGCCCGAGGGCAAGCGCACCTGCGCGTAGTCGCCGTCCTTGGCCATGAGCGCGGCGGCGGCGCCCGCGGAGCGGACGAGCTGCCCGCCCTTTCCCTTCTTCAGCTCGATGTTGTGAATCATCGTGCCGAGCGGGATGTGCCGGAGGGACATCGCGTTGCCCGGTTTGATGTCGGCGTTGCGGCTGGAGACGATCTTGTCGCCGACCTTGAGGCCGTCGGGCGCGAGGATGTAGCTCTTCTCGCCGTCGGCGTAGTGCAGGAGCGCGATGCGTGCCGTGCGGTTCGGGTCGTACTCGATCGTGGCGACGGTCGCCGGGACGCCGATCTTGTTCCGCTTCCAGTCGATGATGCGATACCGCTGCTTGTGGCCGCCGCCGCGGAAGCGCGACGTGATGCGCCCGAAGTGGTTTCGGCCACCGGTGCGCGTCTGGTGATCCATGAGGGCGCGGTGGGGTTTGGCGTCCTTCGAGATCTCCTTGAAGTCCGAGACCGAGTAGTAGCGGCGCGCCGGCGAAGTCGGCTTGAAGTTCTTGAGGCCCATGTTTCCTCTGCTCTATTCCTGCCTGACCGCCGGCTCAGGTGCTTTCAGCCGCGTCGGCGAAGAAGTCGATCGAGTCGCCCTCTTTGAGGGTGACCACGGCCTTCTTCCAGTTTTGCGTCTTGGCGTAGCCGCGGCCCATGCGGCGCTCCTTGCCGCGCATGACCATCGTATTCACGGCGGTCACGTGCACCTTGAAGAGCTTCTGGACGGCGTCCTTGATCTGGACCTTGTTGGCGTCGCGCGCGACCTCGAAGACCACCTGGTTACTCTTCTCGCGAAGGAGGTTGGCCTTCTCCGTCAGGACGATCGGACGGCGAATGATCTGCTCGGGGGTCATTGCGCGGCTCCGGTCTCGCCTTCGCGGTGGGGCGCCGCCTGCTTCAAGCAGCGCTGCTCGAGGGCCTTGGCCGCGTCCTTGGAGAGGATGAGCGTGTCGTACCTGAGGAGGTCGTACACGTTGAGGCCCTCCGGCGGCAGGAACTGGTGCTCCTTGCAGTTGCGGATCGACAGGCGGAGCTTCTCGTTGGCGGAGGAGTCGACGACGAGCGTCTTCGTGTCCGCCTTGAGCGCCTCCAGCGCGGCGACGAGCTTCTTCGTCTTGATGTCCGGGAGATCGAAGCGGTCCACGACCAGGAGCCGCCCCTCCTTGCCGAACTTCGAGAGCGCGCTCGTGAGCGCGAGCGCCCTCACACGCCGCGGCGGCTCGTAGCTCCAGTCGCGCGGCCGGGGCGGGTGCGCCTGCCCGCCGCCGACGAAGACGGGCGCGCGGATCGATCCGTGGCGAGCGCGCCCGGTGCCCTTCTGCTTGTAGAGCTTCTTGGTGCTGCCGCTGACCGCCGAGCGGTTCTTCGCGCACTGCGTGCCCTGACGCTTGGACGCGAGCTGGGCCTTCACCACTTCGTAAAACAGATGTTCGCGCACCTCGGTGCCGAACACCTCGTCCGAGAGGTCGATCGATCCGACCTTCTCGCGCCGCATGTTGAACACATCGAACGTTGCCATTGCGCTCTCGGCCTCCGCCTCAGCTCTTGATCTCGACATCCACGCCGGCAGACAGGTCGAGCTTCATGAGCGCGTCGAGCGTCTGCTGCGTCGGATCAAGGATGTCGAGCAGCCGTTTGTGGGTGCGAATCTCGAACTGCTCGCGCGACTTCTTGTCGACGTGCGGGCCACGCAGGACCGTGTAGCGCGCGATGTGCGTCGGGAGCGGGATGGGACCCGCGACGCGCGCACCCGTGCGCTTGGCCGTCTCGACGATGTCGTTGGCCGACTTGTCGAGGAGCTGGTGATCGAACGCCTTCAGGCGAATGCGAATCTTGGTCGTGGCGGCCATTGCTTCGGTCTCTTCAGGGGTCCTAATGGGTCAGGCTGGGGAGGGGAGCGGCCTCGCTCCCCTCGAACAAGACAGTCATGCGAGAATCTTGGTGACGATGCCGGCGCCGACGGTGCGGCCGCCTTCGCGGATCGCGA
>CALKVG010000425.1 GCA_937998045.1 uncultured Myxococcales bacterium | reverse complement strand
GATGGGGGAACCCAGCACGATGCGGCCGCCCCGAGGGACACTGGGGCCGATACGTTCGCGACCGACTCGGGAAACGGCTCGAGCTCGACGATGGACGGCGCCGAGGGGGATTCGGAGCCGGTCCCTTCGGCTGATTCGTCCGCCCTCGACAGCAGCGCTACGGAAACCGGCAACCCGCAGGTAGACTCCGGCGCACCAACGATTGCGTGCGGCACCGCGCAGTGCACCGGCGCCAATATTTGCTGCGCGATGGGCGTCGGTTCGGCGAGCTGCACGAGCAGCTCCGCATGTACGGGCGTCAACGGCATCTTCTCCTGCACGTCGGCGTCCGACTGCTCGGGCGGGGACGTCTGCTGCTACTCGCTTGGCTCGCCGAACGCTGCGAGCTGCATGAGCAGCTGCGCGTCGATGCAGGTTTGCGACCCGTCTTCGAGCAGCCCGGGCTGTCCGGCAGGCCAGACCTGCATGCCGGCCGCTCAGGTCACCTTCGGACCCACACCGCCAGGGATCGGACTTTGTGAGTAGCACCCGGCGCGCGCGTCAGCACGCCTGGCACGGCGTCGCGTTACCAGACGTGCGGGATCAGCCGCCATCGGACCTTCTGGCGGTAAGCCGCGTAGCCGCCCAGGTGCCCCACGAGGAAGCGCTCCTCGTCGAGGAGTCGCCAGATGATCACTGCCGTGAAGGGCGGGAACGTCGCGAGGCCGACCATCGACCCCAGTGCCATCGGGATCCCCGCGACCAGGACGAGCGCCCCCGCGTACATGGGATGCCGGACGACCGCGTAGGGGCCCGAGTCGATCACTCGCTGCTCGGCGGCCACCTCGATGACCGAGGACGTGAACGAGTTCTCGCGGAAGACGAGGAAGACGGCCAAAAAGCCCAGCAAGACGAGTGCGTCGCCGACGATTGCGACCGGCAGCGGCGCGGGGGACCAACCGAACCGATGATCGAGCGCAGGGACGACGATCATCGAGAGAAACGACAGCGCCGCGAGGCCCTGAATCAGCTTCTGCGTCTGCTCCTTTTCGGCGAGCGGACCCGCGTGGACTCGTCGCGCGAGGAGCGCGGGATCCTTCCGCGCGAGGTAGAGCGTGATCGCCAGGGACGACCCCATGAAAAGGGCCAGGAGGACCCAGCCTCGAACCCATCGGACCGTGCCCGCTGGTACGAAGAGGACCAGCGCGAGCGCGACGACGAGCTGAGTGAAACCGAGGCCCGCCTTGAAAATCAACTTCGCGTTTGCCGCATCCATCGTCCCGGCGCAGTACTCTTTGTATCACCTGCCAATTTCCGTGAGGGGCTCGATGAAGTTGCGCGCTTTGTTCGCCGTGTCGCGACGCTCGCATCCGATCGATAGCGGCTCCGTATCGACTTCGGTTCTCGCAAATGCGCCCATCACCAACGGCGCGGGCTCGGGTGCGTCGTGACGTCGGGCGGCGGATTCTGAGGCCGCGAGGACGAGGGACCCGGCGTGTGCGACGGCGCCGGACGCGCCGGCGCCTTCGCGGGCGAAGCCGGCCTGGCCGTCGGTTGCGACGCGGGCGGTTCACTCGGGACGGACGCGGGCGACGGCGTGGCGCGCGGCGCAGAGGCCCCCGGCAGGAGAGGCTTCCAGGCCGCCGTACCGTGACACTCCTGGCAGGTCGTCGGGAACTGCCTGGCGACGTGCTCCGGCGCCTTTTCGTAGTCGCTCCTGTGGCAGTCGACGCAGGCGCTCTTCGTTCCCTCGAACACCCGCGGCTCGCCCTTGTGGCATTCGAAGCACGAGGCCTTGGCGTGGGCGCCGGTCAGCGGCCACGAATGATCGAGGCGCGAGGGGTGCCAGCCGTCCTGGACGTGGCAAACGGCGCAGGTGGTCGGCTTCTCGCCCGGGTGATTCTTCGCCGATTGGAAGTCGGCCATGTGGCAGGTGGCGCAGCGGCCCGCCTTACCCGTCGTCGGCGCCGGGTTCACCTCGAGGCTCGCGTCGGACCCGCACGCGGCGAGAAGCGGCACCGCGAGGGCACACGCGAGCGCGGCTAGCGGCCGCCCCTTCATGTCAGAAGCGCTCCTCGCGGAAGGTCATCCCGAGGCGCTGGCAAACGGGACGAAGCTTCTTCGCGAGCCCCGGCGGTCCGCAGAAGTAGACGTCGACCCGCTCGCCGCCGTGCCGGGCCCGGACGGCGCCGAGCATCGCCTCCCAGTCGGGCGGCCCCAGGTGCGTGTGCGTTCGGAGGCCGGTGACGATGTCGCTCCGCCCGGCCGAGTGCATGATCTCCCGGGCGATCTCGAGACCCAGCGCCGTCGCGCCGGCACGGGCGCCGGTCATGCACAGGTGAATTTCGAGCAGAGACTTCGCGTCGATCTTCTCGAGTTCGGCGAGCAGGGCCGAGAACCATTCGAACGAGTACTGGTCACGGTTCAACCAGAAGAAGTGGACGCGCTCCAGCTTCGAGGGGCCCGCGCCCTTGGCGCGAAGGACGATGCTCTCGAGCACGCTGGCGAACGGCGTGACGCCGATGCCCGCGCCGATGAGGACCGCGTACTTCGACTCGAAGATGTGCGCGCTGGGCGAGCCATAGGGACCGTCCACGTACGCGATCAGTCTGGGCGCGTCGGGCACCTGCTCCGCCCGCCGGCGCAGCGCTGCGGTCCAGTTGCCGAGGGATCGGACGTGGAAGGTCAGCTCGAGCCGCTCGGGGGCGCTCGAGATCGTGAACGGGTGCCACTCGTGCTTCGCGATTGCCGGAATGCGTAGGAAGGCGTAATCCCCGGGGCCGAAGCGAAAGCCGGGCGGTCGGGCGATGGCGAGGCGGGTCACCCCCGAGCGCAGAGGGAGGCTGCTGTCGATCGCGCTGGCCGGTGCGCGCCGGCTCCAGCGTAGCGCCTGTTCGAAGAGGAACCCGAGGAGGGGAACGCCAACCCACAAGCCGAACTTCGGCCCGTGCGCGATCGCCAGCGCGAACCACGCCGCCCAGAGCCAGTGCGTATAGGCGAAGAGCTCGAAGCGCTGGCTGCGGCGGACGAACGAGAGCGAGCACACCCACATGACGGAGAAGACGACGATCAGGGCGATGCCCGTCGCTCCTCGCCAGATGGAAAGGAGCTTCCCGATGGACGAGGACGCGTGACCCACCGCGAACGCCGCGACGAAGGCGCTTGCATGGAAGACGCTCAAGAAGAAGAGCGTGTGCCCGACGACGCGGTGGAAATCGACGGCGTCGTCGACCGGGATCACGCGGCCGAGCCACGTGGAGCGCACCCGCGTCCCCAGACGGCGCATCATCGGGACGAGGATGAGCGCCCCGCAGAAGTCCAGGCATCGCGCGGACGCGCGTCCCGCCTCGACGATCGGGTTGGAGGTGACGAAAGCGCCGCCACGGACGAGGGAGACTGTGAAGAGAGCGACGTTCGCGAGCGCGACGATTCCGAGCAGGACGTACAGCGCGGGGCCGCGTTCGAGGAGGGTGTCCCGGGGGAGCTTCCTGCCGGCGGCGCGCTCGTCGAGCAGGACCAACAGGTCCTCGTTCGGAGCGATCCACACGGCCTCGCTGCGCGTCATCTTCCGCAGGAGCTCCGGGCGTTTCATCACGACCGCCGCGAACTCGTCGAAGGACAGTCGGCCGTCCCGATCCCGGTCTGCCATGGTCAGGAGAACGCGAGCCAGGTACTCGGGCGGCTGCGAGAGCTTCTCGCCGATGTCGCTCTCGGCCAGGCTGATCGCGATCATCCTCACGAGCTCCTGGTAGTCCAGCGTGCCGTCGCCGTCGTGGTCGTGGAGGCGGAACGCGAAGTGGAGCTTTTCGCGGTCGGTACCGAGGATCAGCGCGCGGACGCCGGCGAGGAACTCGTCTTTGGAGATGACGCCGTCGCCGTTCAGGTCGAAGAGAGACAGCATGCGTCGCGCCAGGTACTTGCTGCGAAGGCCGAGCGCTTTCTGGAGCTCCGCCCAGTCGATCCGGGAGTCTGCGCCCGAGTGATGCGCGAACGCGCGCTCCAGTGTCGCGAGAAGCTCTCGATCGAGAGAGGACGAAGACGTCGACACGTGCCTGCGACTCTACTGGACGCGGCCGGCGTCACGAAAGACATTGCGGCTCCGCGGACGGCCGTGCCCCGGTACGCTACGCGCCGCGCATGATCCCCAACCCCTACGCCCCTCCCGAGAGCCGTGCCTCACCGCCGGCGTCGAACGTCCGCCTCTTCGGCGCTACGGCAATCCTCTTGCACGCCATCCTCCTTTCCCCCGCGGCCGGTGCGCTCATGGCGGCGGTCAACTACCGCCGGCTCGGCGATGCTGCCGGCTTTCGACGCGCGCTCGCGCTCTACGTCGTTCCGAGCGTGGCGCTCCTGTTCTTCTCGATTGCCGCCGCCGCAAACCGTGGGCGTGTCCTCCTCGTGTTCGGGGCGCAGATCCTCCTGGCGTATGCTCTCTTCCGGGAGCAGCGTCCGCTCGTCGAGCGCCACGTCGCCGCGGGTGGACGCAGGGCGCGCTGGTACCTGGCGACGCTGGTTGCGCTCCTCGTCTTGATGGTCGGGCTGGTGGTGTGGCAGGTTCTCGATCCGGGCATTCGCCCCGCGAGCGCATAAATCACGTAGCGGCGCAATGCCGGGCCGCGATCGAACGGGGCGCGCTCGATTCGATCCCGTCTCCGTCGTTTGCCATCGCCGCATCGCCGAAGCCGGCGGGTACGCCCGTCATCGTGTACGGCGCCTCGTGGTGCAGCGCTTGTCGGCTCGAGAAGGCCTGGGCAGACGGGGGGGCCCCTCCCGGCGGCGCGCAAGGGGAGCCCCACGACCTCCCGGTCGCGGGCCGAGGTGCCGATGCCTCGCCTGGCCGCAGCGGATCCGTCGAGTAGACTATCGGCAATGGAGGTCTACGCCGAGTGTGACTTCGGTTCGATCCGCGTGACCACGGTCGACTGGCCGATCATCCTCATCGAATTCCCCGAGAACAGGGTGGCCGACGAGGCGCTCCTCGCGTCCCTCGCGTACCTCGAGTCTCTGTGGCACGAAGCCGCGCGCAGGCGCGAGAAGCTCTTCATGATCACCGATCTCACGCGGATGCGCGAGGTGACGCCGGCGAGCCAGCGGCGCATCGCCGCCCATTGGATGAAGCGCAACATTCCGCTCGGCTCGATTGCCTCGGTGGGCGGAGCGACCGTGACGCCGTCGCCGATCTTGCAGGGCATCATCACGGCGGTCTACTGGCTCCAGCCGCCGGCCAAGCCGATGTGGACGGCCGCGACGCGGCGCGAGGCCATCCTCAAGGGCATCCAGATGCTCGAAGCGGAGGGGGTCTCGCTGCCTCCTCGCCTCGTCGCGTACCGCGACAGCGCTGCGAACGTTCCGGCGGGCGATTCGCCCCGGAAATCCCAGGCTGACCGGCAAGCACAGACCCGACTGCGCTAACCGAAAAAGGGACGCGCCCGCCGAGCGGCGCGTGGGAAACGCGTCGCGCTCGCGGGCGCGCAAGGGTCAGGGGCTGGCTTCAGTTCTTCGGAGCGGGTGCGGGAGTCGCCGGCGCCGGAGCGCTCGACGCCGGCGTGCTTCCCTTGGCCTGGGGATCGGCCGAGGGCGCAGGGCCGGTCGCGCTCGCGGGCGTCACGCTACCGTTTCCGCCCGTCCCCGGCGAAGGGTCCTTGACCGGGGGATTGGACCCGCCGCAGGCAGCAGCGAGCAGCAACGTTGCAGCGATGGCAGGAGCTTTCATGGTCAGTTTCTCCGTTGGGTTCGAGTAACGGTTCAGGATTTCAGCGATCGGCCGTGAATGCGCAGCGAACGCCGAGCGATGCAGAGACCGACGCGGCCTCCCAACGGCCGCGTGCGCTTGCGTGCGTGAGAATGCTGTTTGCCCAAGCGCCTCCGCGAAATACCCGGAACTCGGCCGGATGGCTAGAGTCACCGCGCTCGACGGGGTCCGAACAGCCGCCGCAGTCCGGGTAATGCGGGGACACGAACGCGTCTTTTACCCACTCGGAGACGTTGCCGCCCATCCCGTGCACGCCCTCCGCCGTCCAATCCTGATCCCCGGCGGACACCGGCTGCGGACCCCGCGGAAGGGCGGAGCACTCGCGACCGTCTTCGCGCGCGACGACGACTCCGTCGCAGCGCGGTTCGTCGTCGCCCCACGGGAAGCGCCGTGACCCTCCGCCGCGTGCGGCGAACTCCCACTCGGCTTCGGTCGGCAGGCGCTTGCCTCGGGAGGCGCAGTAGAGGCGAGCTGCCTCCCACGTGAGCTGGACGGCTGCGCGATCCGCGTACCCGGAGCGGACGCCGATCGTCTCGTTGGCGCGAATCTCGAGCCCGCCGTAAGGCGTTGCCGGCTCGGTGTCGGCGAGGAGAAGCGACGTCGACGCGTCGTGGATGTAACGCGGGGCGTGCGTCGTTCCGTCGGGCCGGATGGCGACGCGCACGACGCCGCCGCTCAGCCATGCGGCGACCTCGACGTTCGTGGCTTCGTAGGTGTCGAGGCGAAAGGGGGACACGCGCACGACGCGCGCAGGCTGCTCGCGTTCGATGACGTCTCGCCGGCAGGCGGAGCCGAGCAAGGCGCACTCGCGGTCGATCTCCTCCACGGTGCGGCCCATGGTGAAGGAGCCTCCCGCGAAGGCCACCGTCGACGTCAGTCGAATCGTCGGCCGCGGGCGCCGCACGGCGCGCGACGCGGACGCGCCCGCTCCGGCCAGCGCGAGGGCCGCCGCGGCGACCGCCAGGGTGCGAGGAACCCCGGAGCGCCTGCGCGGCGTCCCGGACAGTTCACCGGCTGCGCTCGGGCGCGTGACGCCATCGATGGTCGGCTTCGACGCGCGCAACGAGGCGTGGTGCGCCGCGTCCCTCGAGGCAGGGGCCGCGAGTCGCTCGGCGACCTCGGCGGCCGTGGGTCTGTCCTGGGCCTTCTTGGCGAGCATGCGCGCGATGAGACCGCGGACCGCTTCCGGCGCCGATTCGACCGCGGCCAACGGAGGTTGCTCGAAGAGGTGGGCGCGCATGACCGTCGGGGCACCGCCGACGAACGGCGCCGTTCCGGCGAGCATCTCGAAGAGAATCACCCCGAGCGCGTAGACGTCGACGGCGGTCGTAATTTCGTCGCCGGGGAGGCACTGCTCCGGAGCCATGTACTCCGGCGTTCCGATGACCACGCCCTCTTGCGTGAACTGCGGCGCGACGCGCCCTTCGGAGGACGCAAATCGCGCGATGCCGAAGTCGAGGAGCTTGGGCCGCTCGCCGCTTTCGGCGGCGTCGTCGCGGACGAGCATCACGTTCTCCGGCTTCACGTCGCGGTGAACGATGTCGCTCGCGTGAACCGCCGAAAGCGCGCTCGCGAGCGCGCGGATCACGCGGGAAGCTTGCTCCAGCCCCAGGCGGTCTTCGCGCAGGCGCTGGCGGAGCGAGGCGCCGACGACGAGCTCCATCAAGAGGAAGGGCGTTCCGTCCTCGAGCGTCCCCGAGTCGAACACCTGCACGAGCCCGGGGTGGCGGACGGCGCTCGCCGCGCGTGCCTCCTGCGTGAAGCGATCGATGTAGCCGGAGTCTCGCGCGCGGTTCGCGAAGAGCACCTTCACCGCTGCGCGCTGCCCGATTCGCTCGTGGACCGCCTCGAAGACGGCGCCCATCCCGCCGCATCCGATGACGCGAACGAGGCGGTAGGGGCCGACCATCGCGCCGATGCGGACGGACGCAGATGTTTCCGTCGTCGAACCCATGGCGCGCGCGCGCCGACCAGGATACCAGCAGGCGGACCGGATCAGTGCACGAAGCCCAGGAACTTGCGAACGGGGCCGGTTACGAGCTTCGCCGTAGTCTCGGCGAGGTCGAAGTAGTCACGCCAGAGCGCGATCCTGCCGTCTTTCACCTCGAACGTGCCGCATACCCAGATGTCGAGATAGACGAACGGTCCACTCAGGATGTCGGTTCGCTCAGTGAGGACGACGCTGTCGCGCACCGCGATGTTGCGCATCTTCACCTCGAACTTCGTCACGAAACGCTGGAAAAGCTTGAGCGTCCGGAGGACCCGCTCCTTGCCGTGGTCCGCCGGGAGCGGGACGTTCTGGTACACGACGTCGTCGGCTAAGTAGAGCGCCGCGCGGTCGAGGTTCCCCGCTTCGAGCGCGTGGAGAAACGACTGGACGACATCGATCGGCGATTGCGAAGTTGCCGTGCCGGACGTGGTTTCGGTTTGCATGGCCGTCAGGCATAAGACCGCGTGGCGCGCGCGGCCAGGGGCCGCGGACTCCGTCGCGCTCGTCAGTGTGCGTGCGCCTCGTGCGGGGAATCGCTCACTCGGCAGCCGAGACGGAGCCATCCGGCAGATCGTTCGCCGGGCTCATCTCGCACGCGTGCTGATGAAGAGCCAAAAGCTCGTCGATTGTCTGGCGTACGACAGCATCCGGGACGTCGTCCGTCCAGTTGGCCATCGTTCGCTTGTAGCGAAGCGCGCGAAGGTGCAGATCGCGCGCGGGACCCTCCATCGGGCGGCGCAGAAGTTCCCGCGCGACGTCGCGAAGGAGGGCCTCCGCCCGCGCGATCTCGGATCTCGCCAGTGCGGCTGATTCTCGGGCACGGCCCGTATTGGCAACGCAGCTCATGATTCCGTTCCCTCCCCACAACAGCGGCAGCGCGACGGTTCTTCCCCAGCTGCGTGCGAGAATCAACCCTCGGCGGCCGCTGTTACGGAAGGGCGAACTTCGGCGCCTTCCCGTGCGCGAGCTTCGTCCAGCCGTCCGGGCCTCCGTCGGGATATGGATGGCGCTTGCAGCCGCCGCCCGGAATCCCTACCTAGCCCCGATGAACTCCGTCCGCGCGCGCGATCTCTTCGTAACCCTGTTCCAGTCGCACCCCTGGCACGGCGTGCCTGCTACCGTGAACGCGGCGGGAATCTTCAACGCGTACATCGAGATCGTCCCGGACGAGGCGGTCAAGTACGAGCTCGACAAGGTCTCCGGCCATCTGCGCATCGACCGGCCGCAGCTCTTCTCGAGCAATTGCCCGACGCTCTACGGCTTCGTGCCGCAGACCTATTGTGGAGCATCCGTCGCCGCGCGATGCGCCGAGAGGGCGCGACTCGAGGGGATCGAGGGCATCGAGGGCGATGGGGACCCGCTCGACATTTGCGTCCTCACCGAGAAGTCGATCTCTCACGGCAATTTCCTCTGCAGCGCGCGGCCCATCGGCGGGCTTCGCATGATCGACGGCAACCAGGCCGACGACAAGATCGTCGCGATTCTCGAGGCGGACATCGCCTACGGGCACATGCGCGACATCACCGATTGCCCGGCCGGAGTCGTCGATCGGCTGAAGCACTATTTTCTGAGTTACAAGCAGCGCCCCGACGATCCCACTCGCAAGGTAAGCATCGCCGAAGTCTACGATCGCGCCGAGGCGCTCGAGGTGATTCGCCGAAGCATCGCCGATTACCGCCAGACGTTCGGCGAGCCGGAGGGAAGGGTGGGAGAGCTCCGCCGCGTGCTGGCGCCTTGAGCGGCTGAAGGCTTGCGGCCGGCGGAGTCGTGCGAAAGCGGTCGCATCGGCCCGCGGCGGGTGCAAAGGTACTGCCGAGGTAAAACGGGTCTTGAATGAACGTTCGCCACGGCCGCGGAGAAGAGAAGGGGAGCGCGCGTCGGATGCGTAAATGCGTCCCGCAAATGCATCAACGCCAGCCGGCGCGCGCTCTTTTGCATCTTCGTGACGCCGCCCGAGTGAGGACCGCCACGTTGGCTCGGAAGATCGCAGGGAGCGCCGTGAGCCTCGTGATGGGTCTAGTCCCCTCTGCAGCCGCTCGCGCCGACGGGTCGTGCGCCCGACTGGACGCGCCGGCCTCGCTCCCCCCGGATTGGGCGCGTGCGGTCGAGGAGCTGAGCCGTCAGCTCTCGCGCATTCCGCCCGACGACTGCCAGCCGATGGCGCTGTCTCTGGATATGTCCGGAGGCACGGCCCGTCTCGTGGCGGTGGCGCCCGACGGCCGACGGGCCGAGCGGACCGTGCGCGATCCGCGCTCGCTCGTCGCGATGGGGCTCGGTCTCGTCACTGTCTCTTATACACATCTCCGAGCCCACGAG
>CALKVG010000424.1 GCA_937998045.1 uncultured Myxococcales bacterium | reverse complement strand
CCGGCGGGGGGCTCGCGGGGGGAAAGCAATCGGGGGACGGCGGCGCGCACTATCACCGGCCCGCGCATCGGTTCTCCGAAACTATCGTCGCAATCGTGCGAACACGGCCCGCACGTCGTATAGACTCCGCGGGGTTCGCGATGAGAATCCAACGCATCGATCACGTGCAGTTCGCGATGCCACCCGGCAGGGAAGACGACGCTCGACGCTTTTACGGTGGCGTCCTCGGTATTCCCGAGACACCGAAGCCGCCGCACCTCGCCGTTCGCGGAGGCGTGTGGTTCGAGCGCGGCGACCTCAAAGTCCATCTGGGCGTCGAGAAGGACTTTCGTGCCGCGAGGAAAGCGCATGCGGCGCTCCTGGTCGTCGACCTCCCCGCGCTGGCAAGAGACCTCATCGCGGCCGGCCGCCCGGTCGTCGAGGACGAACCACTCGAGGGTTATCGTAGAATCTACACGGAGGACCCCTTCGGGAACCGCATCGAGCTCATGGAGCCCATCGGGCCCGTCGCCGGTTGAACGCCCTCTTCGACCAGCGCCACGCGCGCACAGCCAGGAGGATCATCCCCGAGAGGACGGTCGCCATGGCAAGGACTGCGGCGCCGCGGATGAGGAGGTGGTTATAGTCCTCACGATGCCGGTAGTCCATGATGTGCAGCGACCAGAAGAAGTCGTACAGCCGCCAGCGCTCGTTGCGACGCGCCGTCACGTCTCCGGTCGCCGCGTCGACGTAAACGACGGTGGACTGGGCGTCGTCGAGAACGACACGGTACACGGGAATTGCGCATTCGTTCGGCTCGCAGTCTCGATATTCGAGGGGCGCGTTCGCCGTGACGAGCGTCGCCTCGCGCACCGCGGGCGATCCCGGCTGGTCGCGTCGCGCGACGGCCTCGGCCTCGGCCTCGGAGACCGGAGCGGGCTCTCCGGTCCGCCCCCCGATTCGCACGGAGCCTGCGTCGCCATGCACCAGATAGAACGCCCCCGCCGGGGTGCTGCGCAGCTCCACGCGGTCGACCGCCCCCGTGAACGGGATGGCGGTCTCCATGACCCGCGAGACGGAAGCCAGGGAGGCTTCTTTGATCGCGGCGCGGTGCGCGCCCTCGACCGGCTTGCTCTGGATCGACTCCTGCGAAATCCAGGTGAACGCGAACCCGCTCACCGTCCAGGCCGCGAGCTGGACGAACGCAATCGCGGCAATCCACTTGTGAAGCGAGTAAAGGAGTCGGTTCATGTTGTATTTCGGCGCATCGCTGGAAGGGCCCTGCACTGCAAGGGTCTGGCGATCGCGCCGACCCACGTACCGCAACTCCGTGCCGTACGGTCGCGTTTTCGCCCGACGGCCGCATGATCGCCGCTTCGATGAGCACGAACGTCGCAGGCTCGTCCGTGCAGTCGGGAACGACCCTCCGAGTATGGAACCGCCGGCGGTTCAGCCGACGATCGCGCGCTAGAGACGCTCTTTTGCGCCCGTGGCGCCGTTCGTCGGGCGCGCTAGCGTTTTCGCCATGGCAGGTTCGAACCCGAAGGCGCCCTCCCCTCTCCTCGCCGCCGCGGCGGCGCTCGACGAGGAGCTGCGCGCGTACGACGATCTGGCGCGCGACGCGCAGCGCACGAAGATGGACAGCGAGCGCGGTCTGCGCCACGCGATCGGCATCGTCCAGGATGCGGAGCGGAGAAACGACGGGGTCCAGGAGCGGCTGCGCGCCCTCGTCGGCGAGATCGAGAACGCGCGCGTCCGCCAGGCAGAGAGCCTCTCGGTTCTGCTCAACACTGCGCGCGCGGTTCAGGCGCGGGCGCAGGAGCACGAGGCGCTGATGGGCCGCTTCTCCGTGCTGGGCGAGTCCGCCAAGAACCTGAACACGCTGACCAGGGAGCTGTCGGAACGGCGCGCGAACGGGGCGTCCGAGGCGGAGCTCCTCGAGGGCCTGGACACGATCCAGATGCAGATGACCGCCGTCGTCGCCGAGGCGGAGGCCCTGACCGAGCGCGCGCACGGGCAGCAGTGGCCCGAGATCGCGCGGCAGGCCGACGCCGTGCGCCAGCAGGTGCTGTCGGCGAAGAACAAACTGGCTCTGGCGCACAAGGCGGTCGCGGCGCGCGCGCCTTCGTGACGCAAGCGCCCCGCCGAGCTCAAGGCGCCGCGGAGTCGTCGTGTGTCGGCGGGTGCGCGGCCGGGGCGGTCTTGAGGCTGCGGCCCGAATCCTCGGGCTCCCCTTCCGGGTCGACCACGGACTCGCCGGACGCTGTCGCGATCGCGAGCGGTGGCGGCGGTTGCAGGGTTGCCCCATGGGAGTCTCGCCACGTGCCGGGCGCATACCAGGGCGCGCCATCGCCCGCCCGAACGAGCACCCAAGGCGAATAGGTCGCTCCCGAAGGCGTCTTCACCCAGCGCCCGAGCAGCCAATACCAGCGCCCATGGCGCAGGATCCACTGGCCGTCGATCCATGCATCCGCGCCCGCAGGGCGTGGCGGAATGACTTCGACGCGGCCCGGCGGCGGGCCGACCTCGACCGCGGCGAGCGCGCTCGCCGGCTGCGCCGAGTACGGCGGGTGCGGCAGTGCGCCACGGCAAGCCACGAGGAGGATCGCCCCAAGGGCGGCAAGACGTCGGGACGACACGCGACGTGCATGAAGCACGAAGAAGACCCACACCGCCCATGCCCTTCCCGTCCAGCTCGCGGTCGCCGCATGTGCCGTCCGTCCCCGCCGCCGTGGCGATCGCCGCCGCGCTGGCCGTGGGCTGCAGCCGCATCCCGCCCGGGCGGTCGGCCGTGGACTCGGTCCGGATCCTGAACGCGAAGGACGTTCACCCGCAGCAGATCGAAGACAAGCTCGCGACCCAAGCCTCGACCAAGTTTCTCTTCCTCTTCCAGGGGATCGCGTACGACTACGAGGTCTACGACGAATCCGTCTTGCAGCGCGATATGGCGCGCGTGGAGCGCTTTTATCGATCGCAGGGCTTTTTCGACGCGCACGCGCGCGTAGCGCACGTCTTCCAGGTCAAGAAGGATCACGTTCGCGTCGAAATCGTTGTCGACGAGGGGAAGCCTACTCTCAACCGGAACGTCGTCGTCGTGGGGCTCGAGGGGCTCCCTCGCAGCGTGGCGGACGCCGTCAGCGCCGTCGCTCGCGCGTCGGTGCGCGCCGGCGAGCGCTTCGACGAAAAGCGCTTCAAGGACTCCGAGGCGGCGGTCAAGAAAGCTCTGACCGATCGCGGTTACGCGTACGCGACCGTCGATTCGCAGGTCGAGCTGGACGTCGGCGAGCACACGGCGGATTACGGCTTTGCCGTCGTCCCGGGTCCCGCGGCGGTGTTCGGCCCGATCACGATCGTCGGACTCGATCCGGACGGCGACGGACCGCGCAAGCAGGAGATCCCGGAGGCGCCGCTCCGGCGCGCGATCGACATCCGGCCGGGGACGCCGTACTCGACCGCCGAGATCGACGCGGCGACGCAGGCGCTGCTCGATCTCCAGGTGTTCAGCGCCGTCAAGATCGTCCCATCTCTGCCCGACCCTCCCCCGCCGGATCATGTCGTGCCGCTCACGGTGCAGGTCGAACCGATGCGCTTGCGACAGATCACGTTGGGCGGTGGCCTCGAGATCGACGAGATCAAGACCGAGCTCCACGGCGTCGTCGGGTGGGAGGATCGCGATTTTCTCGGTGGATTGCGCGACTTCAACGTGACCTTTCGCCCGGGCATCGTCCTATACCCGGTGCGCATCAACAACTTGAGCGGTCCGCTCAAGCCCTTACCCGAAGAATGGCTGAAGACGGAGTTCCGTCAGCCGGGGCTCTTCGAAGCGCGGACCACCGGTTTCCTTCGCCCCCAATTCAACGTTTTTCCGTTGCTCGTGGAGACCAATCCGCCTGACAACGCGCCGGTCGTCGGCTACCGCGAGGCGAAGCTGCCGGTCGGTCTCGAACGAACCTTCTGGCAAAAGCTCTTCGTGAGCCTCGACTACACGCTGCAGGTCGAGAACCCGTTCGCCTACGTCCAGAGCCTGGATCCCGCGCTCGAGACGCTCGTGCTCTCCTTTCCGGAGCTCGTCGCCCATCTCGATCTGCGCGACAGCGCCGTCCGGCCGCACGAGGGGGTCTACATCGGCAACACGCTGCAGGTCGCAGGGGGGCCCTTCGGCGGCACCGCGGCGGACGTCCGCGAGCAACCGGAGGTACGCACCTATTTGCCGCTCGCGCGTGGCCTGACGTTTGCGACGCGCGCTTCGGTGGGTTTCCTCTGGTCGTCCAATTACGGGAGCGGCTGGAGCGACGAGCTCGAGCACTCGGCGACGACTGCGACTGCGGCTCCCCCGCGTCCGGATGAGGCGGCGCGCGCTCGGCTCGCGCACGACACGCAGATCATGTACTTTCGCGGATTCTTCTCGGGCGGACCGACGACCAATCGCGGTTATCCCATCCTCGGCGTGGCGCCGCACGGAGTCATCCCGTTTCTCAATCCGGCGACTGCCTCGCAACAGGTCCAGTTCAGCTGCGACCCGAACGGTCCCGGTTTCGACACCGCCAAGTGCTTCTTGCCGGTGGGCGGATTCACTCTCTGGGAGCTTCAGAACGAGGTGCGATTCGACGTCTCCGGTCCGCTGTCGGCCGCGGTCTTCTGCGACATGAGTGACGTTTCGCCGCGACAGAACGACATTCGCCTGAGCTATTTGCATCTATCGTGCGGACTCGGCGCCGCGTACGACACCCCCGTCGGACCGATCCGCGCCGACCTCGGATATCGCGTTCCGCCGCTGCAGGTGATTGGCTACAAGACGGAGGACGCCGCAGCGTCCGCCGATCCGGTCAACGGCCGGCAGCCGACGCTTCTGGGCCTCCCGATCGCCCTGGCCATCGGAATCGGGCAGGCGTTCTGATGGTAACGCGCGCGCATCCGGCACACGGCGGACATCACCGGTTCCCCGGCGCATCGCCCTCGGCCTTGAGACCAGGGTCTCGCAAACCGCTGGGCCGCGCACGGCATTTCGTCGCACGCGCGCTCGCCGTTCTGGTGATGAGCGCATTGGCGCTGGTCGTGGTCGCCGTCATCTGTCTGAACACGCCGCCGGTGCGCCGCCTCGTGGCCGAGAAGGTCAACGCCGCCCTCGCCTCGTCCTTTCGGGGAAAGGTCCGCATCGGGCGGCTGGGAGGACTCGGCCTCGGCGGGGTCTCCGATGTGGACGTGACTGTCGACGACCCGACGGGCCGCCGGGTGCTCACCATCCTCGGAGTTCGACTGAGAGTCGACAGCTTTGCGGCGGGAAGGACGGCTCTGTTCGGGAGGAAAGGCCCGATCCTCGTTCGACTCTCCGACGTGAGAATCGAAGACGTCGACGCGCTCCTCGACACGGACCAAGACGGACAACTCCTCCTTGCGAACGCGTTCGCGCCGCCCAAGCCGAGCAAGCCGGCGGATCCGAATGCCCGCGGGCTCGTTTTCATCGTCCAGCAAGCCTCGCTCGCGCATGCGCGAGCACACCGGCAGACGCCAGGTTCGACCCCGCTCGACGTGGAGCTCGACGGCTTCCGCGGCGCCTTCACGTCGGCACCGGATCTACTCGACGCGGCCGTCGACCGTGCGCGCATCACCGGACACGGGGTCTGGAACGGTCGGGACATCACGGGTGCACTGACCGCCCATCTGCGCAAGACGTCCGACCCCCGCGGGAAGGTCGAGGCGCGGGTCGACTGGAATGGCGCCGCGGGTGACGTCGCAGTCTCGACGCACCTGGAGGGGCAGGGCACTCTGCCCGACGTCGATGTCGGTCTGAAAGCAGGCTTCGGCGCGGCGGCCCTGGAAGCGAGCGGACGGGTGTACGCCGGGGACGACGCAAAGCGCGCCACCCTGACGTTGCGCGCGAGCGACGTGGACCTCCACGAGTTCACCGCGGGGGCTCCGCGCTCCAGTCTCGGTCTTGCGGGCCGGATCTCCGCCGAGAAGCAAGCGGACGGAACGCTTGCCGGCGATGTCGCGCTGACGTTTCTCGGCGGTCGTTTCGCGAACGCTTCGTTGCCCTCCGCGTCGATCCGCGCGCACGGCTCGCGGACGGCCCCGAATCGAATCCGAGGGGGTGCGGAGGTCCTCCTGAACGAGCCCGGGGCACCGACTCACCTGCGGGTCAGCGCGACGCCGAACGGCGAATCGTCGACGCTGCGATTCGCGCTCGAGTCGAGGGCGGCCGAACTCGCGCGCGTGCCGGAGCTGCGGCAGGCCGTTCGCGGGAGCCTGTCCCTCGCGGCCACCGGGACGGTCGACCTCTCCAATCGGAGCCTCGACGCCCGCCTTGGCGTGCAGGCCGCCGGCATCGAGATCGGCAGCTCTCGGGTTCAGACCGCGTCGGTCGACGCCCAGGCTTCCGGGAAGTTGACGTCGCCGTCCGTCGACGTGGCGCTTCGGAGCCGCGGACTTTCGACGGGCGGCCTGCAGCTGACGTCGCTCGACGCGAGGGCCGCCGGGCCGGTGAGGCAGGCGCACGTGGAAGCGCATGCCCGCGGGCCTGACGTTCCGGACGTGGATGCAAGCGCCGACGTGGGCCTGAAGGGAGCAGCGACCCTTCGCGACGTGCGCTTGCTCATCGCGCGGGGACGGGAACGGGCGGTCATCACCGCGCGATCGGTGGCATCCGGAAACGGCGATCTTCGAGTCGAAGACGCCCGCATCGAAGGCCTCGGTGCCCCGACTCGCGCGGACCTCCTTCTGGCCCGGCGAGAGCTGCGCATCCGCGCGGAGTCGACGGGCCTCGACCTGGCGCGTGTCGGCCGTCTCGCGCACTGGGAGGATCGCCTCAAGTCCGGCATCGTGAGCTTCGACTCGGACCTGGATCTGCGTCCCGACGGCGGCCGAGGGCGGCTGATGCTCGACGTGAGAGACGTAACGGTCGCGAAACTGCCGCCGCTGGCAGCCCACGTCGAAGCGACCCTCGACGACCGCACGGTTGCCGGAAGGCTCGGAGCCAAGGCCGGAGAGCTCGGGGCCCTAAACCTGGACATCCGGAAGCTCGCTCTCGCCCGCGGCGGCCCCATGTCCGTTGCGTCCTGGCGCGGGGCCTTCGGCTATGTGGCCCTCGACGGGCGACTGGACCTCACGCGACTCGAGGCCGCGATCCCTCCCGGAGACTTCCCGCTGAGCGAGGCCCGAGGCGTCGTGATCATCGACGGACACATCGCGCGCGACGACGTCGACGACGTCACCCCCGACGTCCAGCTCGACGTAAAGACCGACGGGCTCGCGATCGCTCCCAAGACACCGGCGACTCGCGACATCGACGGCGTCTTCGTCATGCCGCGGCCTCCGTGGCACCTGGAAGGCGTCGACTTCGACGTCGATGCCCGCATCGACGGAGACTCCGGACGCCTGCAGCTTTCGACCACCGCGCGCGACAACAGAGGTGAGCTCGCAAGGCTCAACGCGAACGCAGCTCGTCCCCCGTTCGGAGAGATCTTCCACGCCTCCGGGCGCCTGCCGGTCGCCCTGCGGCGAACGTCCTTCGATGTCGCGTTGGTCGTCCCCGAACGAGGGCTGGGGACGATGCCTCCGCTGCTCCGCCAGCCGTACGCGACCGGGCGCCTCACGGCGGCCGTTCACGCGACCGGAACCCTGCTCTCGCCGCAGATCGAAGTCGGCGCGACGCTCCGGCGATCGCGGTTTGCGTCGAACGCCAACGCGGCGCCGGTGGACCTTGACCTGCTCGGCCGGTACGACGGCCGGCACGGGCGACTGCTCCTCGAAGCCGCCGGAGGAGGGCGGCAGCTGGCCGACGTGGATGTTCAGGCGGAGGCACCGGCGGCGGGCGTCCTCGAGGGGAACGGCTCGTCCTGGACGGCGTCCGCGCGCGCGCACTTCGACGGCTTTCCGCTGGAGGCGTTGCCGTTGCTCGAGGACAAGCAGATAGCCGGACTGGTTCGGGGCGACCTCTGGGTGAGCGACTTGCACCGCGATGCGCACGCCGGCGCGGCGCTCGACGTCGACGGACTGCGGGTCGCAAGCTTCGGTTACCGGTCGGCACGCCTGGAGGCGAAGGCGGACGGCCGCGGAATCGATGCGCGCGTGCGCGTCGATCAGGGCGACGGCTACGTCGACGCGCGGGCGCAGGCGCTCGCAACCTGGGGCGCCGCCGTCGCCCCCGCGCTGGATCCCGGGCAGCCGCTGACGTTCACGGCGGCGGCCAAGAACTTTCGCATCGGTGTCCTGCTCCCGTTCGTCGACGGTTTCGTCGACGAGCTGGACGGGCGCATCGATGCCGACACGCGCCTGGTGCTCGATCCCAGGGCGAGGGCCGCGCGCATGAGCGGGACGCTCGCGCTGAGCCGTGGTGCGTTTGAGGCCGCTGCCGGCGGAGGGGAATTTCACGACGTCGCCGCGAACCTCAAGTTCGCTCCGGACGGCACGATCGTCCTGGAGAAACTGACGGCCTCGGGACTGAACGGCCATCTCGAGGCGAACGCCACGGCGAAAATCGAAGGAACCACGCTCGCCTGGGCGAAGGGGGTCGTCCTCATTCCCAGCTCCTCGCCCATTCCTCTGAGCGGCGGCGGGTCGGATCTGGGCAATATCGATGGGCGATTCGTGATCGCCGAGCGATCGACCGCCGGCGGCAAGAACATGGACGTCGACGTGGACGTGCCGCAGCTGCGCGTCGCGCTGCCCGAGGGATCCAGCGGGAACGCGCAGTCCTTGGGACCCATTCCGAAGGCCCGTATCGGCTCGCATCGAGGGACGCCGCGGAAGTTCGTGCTCTTGCCGCTGGACTCCGTGAAGAAGCCGCGAGCGCCCTCGAGCGGTGAGAGCGCGAAGCTCCGGATGCAGGCGCACCTGGGCAATGTCGAGGTCGTGCGAGGCACCCAACTGAAGGTCGATCTGACCGGACAGGTGAACGTCGACTCTGCGCAGAACTCCGAAGTGGGCGGTCAGATTCGACTCAAGAAGGGAGGGCAGCTCGCGGTTCAAGGGAAGAACTTCACGATCGACAGCGGCACGGTCACCTTCGTCGGCGACGACCCCTCGAATCCGGAGGTGGTCGTCAAGGCGGGTTGGAAGGCGCCGGACGGCTCGGTCGTGTATGCGAATTTCGTCGGGCCGCTGAAGACGGGGAAGGTCACGCTGACGTCCGAACCTCCGCTTCCCCAGCAGGAGATCGTTCAGCTCGTCTTGTTCGGAACGGCCAGTGGAAAGCAGGCGCAGAGCCCGCAAGCAAACACCGAAACGAGCGCGATCGGGACGGTCGGCGGAGAGGCGGCGCAACCGCTGAACCACGCGCTCAGGCAGCTCGGCCTCGGGGCCGTGACCGCAAGCGTCGACACCAGCCAGTCGGCGAATCCGAAGCCCGAGGTGGAAGTACAGATCGCGAAGGACATCTCGCTCCAGATCGCCGTGGTGCTGGGGCAGCCTCCGCCGGGCGTGAATCCCGATCGGACGCTACTCACCCTCGACTGGAGGTTCATGTCGCGGTGGTCCCTGGCGTCGACGCTGGGAGACGCCGGCACCACGATCTTCGATGTGCTCTGGCAAAGGCGCTACTGAGGCGCGCCGCGGCGCTCGACCGACGCGCGGACCCTTTGCGAGGGCGCTCACGACGGTTCGCCGCTGCGCGCGGGCTGAGGACCGGCCGAGCGCAGGTTCACGAACTGCGACAGCATGTCGAACCAGAAGGAGCCCCCAGCGTGATCGCCGCCGCCGTGATCAGCCAGCCGAGAAGCTTCAGCGCCCATCCCGTCGAGTCGTGCGGGAGGTCGTACCAGCCCACCCGGGAGAGGCAATAGCTCCGCCAAGCGACCGGGCCCGCGGTGCCGGCCGCGAGCTGCGCGCGCCTCGTGGGGTCGTGCCACAGCGCCGTCACGACGTGAAAGGTATCGACATTGGCGGCGACCGCGACGAGCACTCCAAAGGCGAAGATGAATCGTTGCGAGCTTCGCTTGTACCAGCCAGTCGCACGATCCATCGCGTGGTCGGAGCGCTTCTCGAGGAACCTTCGGAGCTTCTCCAGGTCGCTGCCAGCGGCGTCGATGAAGGAAGCAGTGCCCCGCGAGCACCCTCCGACTCCAGCGAAAGCACCGCCTGGCGGATCTTCTCGACGCTCCTCTCGGCGCCTCCTCCCGAGAGGACGTCGAGCAGGGCATGCGCAAAGGTCTGCGCCGGGATGTACGAGGGCGGAGGCCCGGCGGAGCGACCCAGGTTCTGGACCAGCGGGTGCCCCAGCACGAGCGCCGCGATGTTCTGCAACGACGCGGTGTGCTGCCCGGTCGCCGCGGTCGGAGCCCTCGTCGACCACGCGGAACTCGGCTTTTCTGTCGCCATGCGGGCAGGCCTGTCCGCGGGCGGGTCGCTGCCGAGCATCTCTTCGCGCTCTCGGAGGGTGCGAGCGAAACAACTCGCTAACGCCGGAGCACAGCACGCCGAACGAGCCGTAGCTCACCGTGAGCCCGATAGCGACCTCGCACACCGCAGATCCGAACATCGCGACCCCTCCTTGTGCCAGCCGCCCGGACAGCATGGGGGCAAGCCCGCGCCCGCATGTATGCCACGACGCGCCCACGCTCGGCAAAGCTCAGTTAGGTATTGCGACGCGATGGGTGGCCGCGTTTCATCGGCGGCGATGGCCTCGTCATCGGGCGACGCGAGTTCGAAAGCCACGCCCGCGGCGATCACCCGCCGCGACCTCCTCTCGGCAGCCGTGGCGACGAGCACCGGTTCGGCGTTCGGGTGCACGCCGGAGCCGCCGGTGGACGCTTCCGGGTGGAGCACACAACGCGGTACGGAATACGTGCTATCGCGCGCGTACAACGGACCGACGTGCGCGCGACAGGTATCCGACGTGGTCGCGCAGGCGGAGCGTTCGCTCCGCCGCGTTCGAATGACGGGGTCCGGCCTGTCCTTCTCCGACGTCGCCATATGCGACGATTGGCTGCTCTCTCCGCGTGGCCTCGCACGCATTTTCGACGACGTCGACCGATCTCGCCTGCGGAGCGGCCTGGCATCCGCCAGCAGGCTCGTGCGCATTCAGTCGGGCGTTCGCATCCGCGAGCTGAACCAAACGCTCGATCGGCGCGGACTCGCCTTGGCGAACATGGGCGGCTGGGACGAGCAGACGTTCGTCGGGGCCGCGATGACCGGCACGCACGGCTCGGGGCTCGACTACGGCCCGCTGGCGTCGCAGATCGCGTCGATCCAGCTCGTCGGACCCGGGGGGCGGCTATTGCAAGTCGAGCCGTCGAACGGCATCACGGACCGAGCGACCTTCGCGGGCCACCTCGAAGACGACAGCTCGTTGCGCATCGATCTCGTCCAGGACGACGACCTGTTCGACGCGGTCGTGGTGAGCATGGGATCCATGGGAATCGTGTATGCCGTCGTCCTCGAGGCGGTGCCCAAGTTCTGGCTCATCGAACGCCGAACGCTGACGACATGGGAGGATCTCGCGGCGTCCACGGGCGACCTGCCGCGCCTCGTTCGAGGTGAGGCCGTGTCCTCCGACCTGGGCAGGCCCGACCATTTCGAGGTGTTCTACACGCCGTACTCGGACGCCACCGGCAAGCACATGGCGTTGCTCACCCAGCGATGGAGGCGCGCGCCCGAGCCGCCGATCCGAGGCACGAACCGGCAGGGAAGCATCTGGTACTCGCTGCTGACCGCGCTCGGTCTGGGGGCGGACATGGCGCACTTGCTCGAGCCGTACGTGGCACGCTTCGATCGCGCCCAGATTCTCAGCTTTCACCAGACCGCGCTGTCGCAGCTGGCCGAGGACCATTACGTCAACGTCGGCTACGAGGTGTTCAACACCGGCCGACCCAACCAGCTCATGGTGTACGGGATCGAGATGGCGTTCGACGTCTCCCAGGCCGTCGAGGCCGTGAACCGTTCGTTCGCACTCGCCACCTCGCTCGCGAACGACGGCATCTACCAGACGTCACCGATATCGCTGCGCTTCGTCGCGGCGAGCGGGGCGCACCTTGCGATGCAGCACGGTCGGACCACGATGACGATGGAGGTGCCGATGGCCGTCGGCATCCCAGGCGCGGAGGAGGTCTTGCGGCGCTACGAGCTCGAGCTCATGTCCTCCATGGGAGCACGCCCCCACTGGGGGCTCGATCGCAACGTCCTCCACGGAACGGACCAGGTCGCACGGCTTTACCCGCAGTGGCCCAGGTGGAGAGATGCCTTCCGCCGACTCAATCCGCTCGGCGTATTCGACGGTCGTTTCACGGATCGCCTGGGAATCTCGGGGCGGAGCGTCTAAGTGCCGTCCACCATTCGTAGACGCGTGCTGGGCGCCGCTGCTGCGATGACGGCCGTCGGCGCCATCGCCCCCGGCTGCTGTCCATGTCGGATCGCCGTGCGCAGCGCGTTCTCGAATCCACCCGCGTGGACTCCGCGCAACGACGGTGAGCACCCGCCGACGATCCACATGGACTTCGACGACGACTCGTTCTTGTCGATGCCTTTTCCCGGCGACAGTTACTTGCCAAAAACCGGGGACAAGAAGCTCGAGGGGTATCCCATCGGCGTCGCGCGCTGTCAGGTAAAGGCGCTGCTCGAGATGGCCGCGACCTCTCTCGAACGCCAGCGTGGATTCGCGCTGACGAGCGGTATCTTCTTCGAGGTCACGGGCAGTCTCGCCGATCTCTCCCTCGTCGCCGGGGCGGACCTCCCCTCGACGACGCCGCGGGCGAGCGCGCCGCAGGCGACGGCGGCGGCGAAGGTGCTTCTCTTCCCGCTCGACGGCGCGGCGGGAGTGTCCCCGGTTCCCACCGACACGGCCGTCCTCCGTGATCTGGGGATGATCTCCGTGCTCCCTCTCCAAGGATTTCCGCTGGAGCCGAGGAAGGAATACGTCGCGCTCGTAAAGACCGACGCCACCGTGCCACCGCTTCGCCCGTCGACGACGATGTCCGCGCTCGCCGCCGGTCGAATGCCGCCGGGAAAAAGCTCGGCTCTCGAGGCCCAGTATGTCGCCGCGATAGAGGAGCTTCGCCTCAAGGGGATCGACCCCACGACGGTCGCGGGAATGACAATCTTTCGCACGGGAGATCCCACCGAGGAAATGCGGGTGGCTGCGCGAACGCTGCTCGAAGACTACCCGCCCGCGTCCTACTGGCAGGTCACGAAGCAAGCTCCGTCTTTGCGCAAGATGGCAGAGGACGACCTCTACTGCGCATACGAGGGCGTGATCCCGGTGCCCGTCTACCAGCAGGGGCAGCCGCCGTACGGTCCGGTGGAGGGCTGCGGCTACTGGGACTTCACCCTGTCTCTTATACACATCTCCGAGCCCACGAGACAGGCAGAAATC
>CALKVG010000423.1 GCA_937998045.1 uncultured Myxococcales bacterium | reverse complement strand
GCTCCACCTTATCCGCCGACGTCTGTGGTCCGAAGAGTGGGGTCCACTTCACTTCATGCTGCTCGATTCTCGCCGAATCTGTCGAACGGCACGCGAACACCCGTACTTTAGCCCAACTCCTCCGGGTCTCGTGCGCCCCGGCCAGACGGACACGAGGCTGCCGCTCGCATCGCCGAGGCGATGCGAGCGAAGCGGCCCCGCCCGCATCGCGGTGAACCGCGTTGGCGGGCTGGAGGCTCACGCGCCGGCTTCGTCCGTTGCTTCGGCCTCGAGCACCGCGTCCAGCGACGCGAGCTCGCGGTCGAGCGTGTCCACGGCGCAATCGAGCGAAGGAACCTCCGTGCCAAGCAGCTCCCGGCTGACGCAGTCCATTGCGGCGCGGACGAGCAACTCGCTTTGCTCGACGGCGGGCGAGTTGGGGCGCTCACGACCGTCGTCTCGCTCGAGGCGCGCATAGGCCGACGCCAGGCTTTGCCGCGCGCGCTCCCGCGCGCGGACTAGCGCAGCGGGATCCATGTTGCCCTCCCGCCTTCCACGCTGTCCGCCAGTCTCGAATCCGCGACCTCGATGCATTCGAGGAAGGTCACCGGTCGATGCGCGGTGGCTGTCCGCCAGATGCACCTCAGGTAACAGCGCACCCCGAACTCGTTCACGATGGTGCGCGGGTGTGTGACCAGATGGCGCGTGCGTACGACCCCAACCATGATGTTCGACCCATGCCGGCGGATTTCTTGGAAGACAACTGGCGAAAAAGTACTCCTTGGTAGCGCCCGCGCAAGGCGCCGCTACGGCTGCGCTTGGGCCAGCGCGCTTCGGTCAAGCGGTGCGCTCGCGCTGTTTGGTTGCGGTGTCGGATGGTGCAACCAGCCCGGCTGCGAGGGCCGCGGTCAATCGCCGATGGTCAGCCCTCTCCGGTGACCTCGGAAACCATTCAGCTTGGGCCGTGACGAGACAAGAGATCAGCTTGGGCCGTGACGAGACGAGAGATCAGCTTGGGCCGTGACGAGACAAGAGATCAGCTTGGGCCGTGACGAGACAAGAGGGTCCGCGACCGAACGGTCGACTGCCCCCGTCGCGGGCCCGGCCCCTTCTGAGCGGCTTCGAGGACCGCTCGGAGAACCTGATCCACTTCCAGCGGCTTGAAAAGGACACGAAAGACACCGAGCCGGTCCGCGAGCACGTTGATCGACGGATCTCGAAAGCCCGTGACCAGCAACGTGGGCGGCATCACCGGCAGCTTGCCCATGGCATTCAGCACGCCGAGTCCGGAGCAGCCGGGCATTCGCACGTCGAGAACCACGACATCGGGCGCAGGTTGACTGCCGTCCGCAGCGCTCGCGAGCAGCTCGAGAGCCGTTGCCCCGTCGGTCGCCTCGCGCACGTTGTATCCCCGAGCGACCAGGGCCTCCCTGAGAGCGCCGCGAAACGCGTCGTCGTCATCGGCGATGAAGACCGTGGTTGCGGCCGGCGCCGTTGCGGCTCTTTCAGCGCGCGGTAGTGGCGCGCTGGGCGTGGCTGCCAGCTCCGGCGATCCCGCACGCGTGAGGGGAATGACGAAGCGAAAGGTCGTCCCCTTGCCTTGCTCGCTCTCGACCGAGATGCGCCCGCCGTGAGCGTCGACGACACCCTTGACGATCGCCAGTCCGAGCCCGGCCCCCGCCCGACGTTGACTGCGACCCTGCCAGAATCGGTCGAAGATGTGGGGCAAGTCCTCTTCGGGGATGCCGGGGCCGGCGTCGGAGACGGAAAACCGAACGTTGCCTTGCTCGGGCTGAGCCTCAACGACGACGCGGCCGCCGGTCGGAGTGTAGCGGATCGCGTTGTCCAGCAGGTTTACGAGTGCTTGGAAGATCCGCGTGGGATCGCACAGGAGACGCAGCCCCGGGGCTACTTGAGAGTCCATGTGCACGTTCTTCGCCCTGGCGGTGCTCCAAACGGCGTCGACGGCGTCCGAAACGAGAGCTTCGACTTCTTGAGGACGCAGATCGACTTGGAGGCCCGTTGCTTCGACCCGGGATACGTCGAGCGTGTCGTCGACGAGCTGCTTCATCCGGTTCGCAGCTCGACTGATGCGCGTCAGACATTCCGTGTCGACCTTGCCGTCCCCGTGCTCGCGGAGGGTGTCGACGTTGTGCATGATCGTATTGATAAGGTTGCGAACGTCGTGCGAGAAGATTGCCAGGAGCTCGTCGCGCTCGCGCACGGCCTGCGCCGCCTGGTGATGAAGCCTAGCGTTCTCGATCGCCGTGCCGGCGCGACGCGCGAGCTCCTGCGCTAGACCGAGATCGCGATCGATGTACGGCGGCGATTCGGGCCCACGAACGTACGTGACCGCTCCGATTGCTTCTTCGCGAGCGATCATCGGGACGCAGATGTACGAACGTGCTCCCAGCTCGCGCAAAGCATCGGGGTACTCGGCGCCCAGGTAGTGACCGAGCGGCGACGGCTCGTCCACATCGCTGGTGTGGCTTTCGGCCTGCAACGTTCGCAGCACACGTGCGACGCCATGCGGAGCGCTGGGGAGTTGAGGCAGTTTGCGCACCAGAGTGCGCGCGACGTCCTCCTTGTCCTGGTCGCGGTGAGCGACGGCGACGTCCCGAACGCGACCCTGCCGATCCACGACGTCGACGAAGCACCAGTCGGCGAAGTCCGAGACGACCAAGCGGGCGACGTTCTGGAGCGTCGGCTCGTACTCCAGCGACGCCGCCAGCTCGGTCCCGACCCGCACGATGAGCTGCTGATCGCTCGCGGCTTTCTCGGCCTGCTCGAGCAGCGCTCTCGCCGTCTGAAGGAACCCCTCGACCTGACTCACGGTCGTGCCACCGACCGCATCCCTTCCGCGCTCTCCCATCCTCTCGCCCCTTCGTCCGGAGGCCGTCGGAGCCCTCGGGCCCGAACCGACGGGGTGAACCGACAGGCGACGAGCGCTATTCCCGGCTCGCGCGGGGCCAACCGTCCGGTTGTCATCCTTCTTGCGGTTCGGTTGCGCTGTCGACGCGAACCCTCACCCGAAGGTAGAAGTTGTGGACGCCGAGCCCGTTCAAGGGGAGCACAAACGTCGTGCCCTTGCCTGAGATCGGCGGCAAGTTGACCTCCTGAAGTGGACCCGAATTTCGGGCCAGAGGTTAAGGTGGTACGGGGAGCCTGCTCCAGACCGGAG
>CALKVG010000422.1 GCA_937998045.1 uncultured Myxococcales bacterium | reverse complement strand
TACACGCGTAAGATCGTCGGCAGCGTCAGATGTGTATAAGAGACAGGTGCGAAGCGGCCGCCGCCACGATCTCGTCGTACGCGAGAAAGCGCGGCCGATCCCCGCAGAAACGCATCAGCGCGGCGCGATCGAGCTCGCTCAATTCGGTGAACTCGATTCCCATTCCGGCGACAATCCCGGGGCGCGACTCCCGCGTCCAGCGAACGGTGCCGGTGGCCACGACCTGGCCGGTGGGTAGCCGAAAACGTAGGGACACGCGCGTCCCCGCCTGCACGGGGCGAAACGTGGCGACGAAGATTCCCCCGACCGAGACATCGCTCGACAAGCCGGTGAACACCCGTCCGCCCGCCCCAATCGTCACGTCGGTCTCGACCGGCACGCGCTGCTCGGTGCGGCGCTCGCTCGGGTCGAAGCCAGGTTGGTCAAGAAGCTCGGCGAAGGAACGATCGATGAGCATGGGATTGTGCCGCCGTCCCAGTGCAAGAAGCGCGCATCTGAAACGGGGAAGGCCGGCCCCCCGGTTTTTCCGAGGAACCTCAACTACCTGACGCGGCCAACCGGACGGCTTACCGACCAGCGGGTGGCAGGCGTGGTGACCAGGGATCAGGACCCGATCGCGGCAATCGCACCAATCGCGCCGATCGCAAGGAGGTGCGATCTTCTCGCTCGAGGCGCGGGGAGGCGCCGGATCTCTCTGCAGCCTGCGCCGAGCCGTTTCGAAAATGACCAGCCCGTGCGTGTGGTATTCGTAGGTGATCCATGCGCTTGGCCTACGGCTGCGTTGCGCTCGCTCTGGCTGCCGGCTGTGGGTCGAAGCCGGCCCCTTCCCGCGCCGAATCTCCTCCGCGGGAGCCCGCCGCCGCTCAGGTCGTGAACGCGACCATCCTCGCGAACGGGTGCCAACACCTGGGAGCGGCAAACGCGAAGCTCGCCGAGCGCGCCATGTACCAGCTCGTCGAGGGCTGCTCCTCGGTGCCGGGTGGCAGCGCTCGATTCGAGGCGACGCTCGAGCCGGGCGGCCGGATCGAGATCGCCGCCGCGCCCGGACAGCCAGACGTCGTCCCGATCTGCATCCTCAAGCATTCGCTCGAGCACAAGGTCGCGCTCGCGAAGCCCTGCCGCCTCGACGTCAAGATTGCCCAGACGAGCGTCCCCGTCTCCGTCGAAGCAGGCGCCAATTAGCGACCTACTTGTTCGGCTGCGGCGTGACTCGGAGATATGGCTTTAGGGCCTTGTACCCCTTCGGGAACTTCTGCTTGATGACCTCCGGATCCTGAAGGCTCGGAACGATGATGACGTCCTGACCGTCCTTCCAGTTCACTGGGGTCGCCACCGAGTACTTGTCCGTGAGCTGCAGCGAGTCGATGACCCGCAGGATCTCCTCGAAATTGCGCCCCGTGCTCGCCGGGTAGGTGATCGTCAGCCGAACCTTCTTGTTCGGGTCGATGACGAACACGGTGCGGACGGTGAGCGTGTCGTTCGCGTTCGGGTGGATCATCCCGTAGAGGTTCGACACCTTGCGATCGGGATCTCCCAGGATCGGGTAATTGAGCTTCGCCCGCTGGGTCTCCTCGATGTCGACCGCCCACTTCTTGTGCGACGGCACGTCGTCCACGCTGACGGCGATGACCTTCACGTTGCGCTTCTCGAATTCGGGCTTCAGCCTCGCGACTTCGCCGAGCTCGGTCGTGCACACCGGGGTGAAATCCTTCGGGTGCGAAAACAGGACACCCCAAGAGCTTCCGAGCCACTCGTGGAAGTGAATGGGGCCCTCCGTCGAGTCTTGCGTGAAGTCGGGCGCGATGTCGCCGAGTTGGATCGCCATGATCGGTTCCTCACGTTGTGCGTTGTTCGTTGTCTCCTGGCCGCGGAGCGCCCAGAAGTCGTGCCTTCGGCGGGACGGATGTTATGTTCGCTACACCGAACGTCAAGGGAGCCGGTCCGAGCGCTGCCCTGCCCTCAGCGCGTGCCGTCCCTCGGCAGGGGGAGCTTCCGGTAGCGCTCGAGGAGCAACGTCTGGCGAGTCCTCAGGGACTGCTCGCGCCCGCGCACGAACACGTGCTCGACTCGAGTGCTCGTCTCCAGAGGATCGCCGCTCCACACGACTACGTTGCCCACGGCGCCAGGCTCGAGACGGCCGTAGCCCTTGAGGCCGAACGCATCCGCAGGCGCCTGGGTTACCGCCCGAATCGCGGCGTCGTGGTCCATCCCGAGCCTCACGGCGTTGCCCGCGTGCTGCCAGAGGAGCCGCGGCTGGTGGCTGGTGAAGCGGTCCGAGGCACCCCACGTCGTGATGATGAGGTTCACGCCGGCCCGCGAGAGCAGGGCCGCGTTGTCCGAGCGCGAGTGCAGCCTGTCGAAGCGGCTCGGCAGGTCCTCGATGGGGTCGACGATCACGGGCACCTTCCGGCGGGCGAGATCGTCGGCCATCATCCAGCCCTCGCTCGCGCCCTCGAGGATGATCTTCACCTTGAGGTCGTCGGAGAGACGGAGCGCGGCCTCGATGTCGCTTGCGCGGTGCGCCTCGACCATGAGCGGCTGCTGTCCGGTCACCACCGGTACCAGCGCCTCCAGGGCCGAGCGCCTCAGGCTGAGCTGGCGTACGCCGTTGGCGTCGTACTGCGCCCGATGCGTCGAGTAGAACCGAGCGTCGTCGAGCGCCTCCCGCAACATGAGCCACATTCCGCCGCGTGTCCCGGCGCTCTCCTGCGCGGTCTCCTCGTCCACCTGGGCGAGCTGAGCCAGCGCCGGTCGGACGACGGAGTCCGCGACCGTGTCGCCGGCGAGATCCACGAACGCCGCCTGCCCGCCGAGCACTCCGCTCCGCGGACTCACGACGACGGACGTCACGCCGCCCGCGCGTGTGATCGGCACCACGACCGACCGGGGGTTATACCCGTCGAGGATGCGGAGCGCAGGCGTCATCGTTGAGCCGCGCACGTCCGTATCGTCGGACTGAGGTTCGAGGTCCACGTCGACGACTCCGACGTCGGTTCGTGCGTCGATGAAGCCCGGCGTCACCACCTTGCCACGCGCGTCGATCGTGACGGCGCCGGCGGGGACGGCGGCGTTCGCACCTACCGCCTGGACCTTGCCGCCCGCGATGACGATCGTACCGTCGGTCAACGGGGGGCGCCCGTCCGGCAAGTAGACCTTCCCGTGGACGATGGCCACGACCGCGGTCGCGTCGGCCCCAGCATCGCCCGGCGCCGTCGCGACCACGGCCACGGCACCTGCGGCGAGGAGACCTGCCCTGCGCCCGAGTGTGCCTGGAGTCACCGGCCCCCTCCTGCCGCCGCGGGCATGGCGCGCACGCCGAGCTCGAAGTCGCTCCACGGCGCTCCGATGTGCGCGCGATCGAAGACAAGCCGCCCGTCGATGTACACGAGCTCCGCGCGGGTGTACGCGCTGAGCGGGTCCTCGCTCCACACCACGACGTCCGCCCGCTTCCCCGGCTCGAGCGAGCCGACTTGATCGTCGATGCCGAGCGCCCATGCGGGGTTCGCAGTGATCCACTGGATCGCGGCGTCGTCCGGGAGCTGGGCGCCGATGGCGCGCGCGGCCGCCCACGCCTTCCCGGCGGCCTGGTTCAGGAACTGTATCGAGATCGGCGAGTCGGAGTGCAACGCGCCGCGGACACCGGCTTCGCCGAGGAGAGCGAGGTTCTCCGGGATGCCGTCGTATGCCTCCATCTTGAAGCCCCACCAGTCGTCGAACGTCACCACACCGACGCCCTTGCGTGCCAGCACGTCGCGAATCTTGTAGGCCTCGAGCGCGTGGTGAAACGCACGCACCTTGAAGCCGAATTCGTCGGCGATCTGGAGCGCGGCGAGCATGTCGTCGGCCTGGTAGCAGTGCCACTCGACGAGGATGTCGCCGCGCATCACGAGCGCGAGCGTCTCCAGCGCCAGGTCGCGCTCCGGCGGCTTGTCCCCGCCCTTGTCGTCCTCGCGCTTCTTTCCGGCGCGGTCGGCCGGCGGCGCCTGCCCTTGCTTGCGGGTCCAATCTTCCCAGTCGCGCGCGTATTTCTGGGCCCTGAAGAACGCCTCCCGCACGGCGCGCACGTTGCCCATGCGGGTAGAGGGCGCGCGCTTCTGTTCGTGGTAAGTGCGCTTCGGGTTCTCACCGCACGCCATCTTGAGGATCTCGGGCGCGCCGGGCAGCCGCATCGCGCGAGCGCCGCGCTGGGGCGCGAGGTGCAGAACGACGCCGCGGCCGCCGATGAGGTTCGCGCTCCCCGGCAAGACGCCGATCGTCGTGACGCCGCCGGCGACGGCCCGTTCGATCGCAGGATCCTGTGGCCAGAACGCGTGCTCCGCCCGGAGCCCGGCGGTCACCGGGTCCGTCATCTCGTTGCCGTCGTCGTGGCCGGTCGTCTCCGGCACGGGGTAAACCCCCATGTGCGAGTGCGGGTCGACGATGCCGGGCGTGACGTATTTCCCGGTCGCGTCGACGATCGCGGTCCCACCGCGCGGTGGGTTCGGGCCGTCTCCAGGCCCCACCGCGGTGATCACGCCGCTCTCCATGAGAACGAAGCCCGGCTGGTAGCGCTCGCCGGTCGCGGTCAGTACCGTCGCGTGCTGCAGAAGAATCGGAGGACCCAGCGGCACGGTGAGCGCTTCGATCGGCGCTCTCGCGCGCGCCTCGTCCGACGCAAACGGATCGGAGAGCACCGCTCCGGGCAGACGGGGCGCGGCCTCCTGAGCCGTCGCCGGAGCCGCTCCGCCCTTGGGCTGGCAGGCGCAGACCAGGGCAAGCCCCGCTGCGAGGTAGAGGCGTACCATGCGTCTCGCGCATCTTACTCGACGCGCGGAGAAAGGCGGTTCTCTCGGCGACTTCGCGCCAGCGAAGTCGCTCGAACGGGAAGCCCGTCGCGCGGGACGTTATCGCGCGACGCGCTGCTTGCGCGCTGTCTCGTCCACGTGGAGGCTCGTGGCGTGGGCGACGTCGTCGTGTGCGGGCGCCTCCTTGGGCTCCTTGGGGACGAATACGAAGTCGTCGCCGGGCGGCTGCTGCTCCGCCGCGCCGGCAACGCCCTCGGCGGGCGCGGTGGCCGCCGAAGGCGCTGCCGCGGGTGGCGCCTCCGCGCGCGACCCGCAGCCGGCAGGAGCGAGCAAGCCCGCAAAAAGGGCCAGCGTTACGGAGAAGGAGTTCAAGTGTGGGAACTGTGGGAAGTGGGACATGACCGTACCCCCTGAGTACCGTTCAGGTACGACTTTTACTCCAAAGGCGCAACGGTCGAGTTGGAAAAATCGGCTGATTGCGGAATGTGGTGCCGCAAAAAACCGAGCGTTCTCGCGACCGAGCCCACGGTTGTCTGTCCTGCCCCGTGAAGCGGGCGGCTTCCGCGATATAGGGACAGCGGGCAGATGCAACTTCGCATCGTCAGCTACAACGTCCGCTACTTCGGGCACGCGACGCGAGGGCTAGCGAGCACGAAGAAGGCGATGCAGCGCATCGCCGGGGCGATCAGCGCGCTCGAGCCGCTTCCCGGCATCGTCTGCCTGCAGGAGGTGGAGACCCGGTCGCTGCGCTCCACGGTCGCGCATCGCGGGGACGAGACCCAGCTCGAGCGATTCATGGGCATGCTCTCGGAGGCGCTCGCCGCTGCGCGCAAGCCCGACGTCTACGACGCCTACTACTTTCCGGCGCATGCCTACCGTCTGTCCGCGAAGACGCACGTCTACACGACCGGCCTCGCCATCCTCGCCCACTCGGATCTCGCCGTCGACCACCACAACGCGGAGATGCCGCACGACATCACGCACCGACGGCTGCATCCGATCCGCCGCTTCAAACAGACTCGCATCTGCGCGCACGCCCGCTTCCGCCACCGGAGTCACAAGAACCTTTCTCCGATCGACATCTTCAATACCCACCTCAGCCTTCCGAGCGCGCTCTCCCGCGCGTTCTGGACCGAACCGAGGCGGCTTGGGTGGGGCCCCAACCAGCTCGAGGAGGCCCGCAACCTCGTGCGGTTCGTCGAGCGCGAGCGCTCGAGCGACCGGTTCGTGGTGGTCGGCGATTTCAACGCACTGCCAGGATCGCCTGTCTACGACTGTCTCGTTCAGGAGAGCGGGTGGATGGACGCGTTCGCCCAGCGCTACCGCCTGTCGCTCGAGGAGCTGATGAGCTGGCCCACGGCGGGATTCATGCGCATGCGCATGCATCTCGATCACGTGTTCACCGGTCGGGGGCTGCGGTGGGTGGACTTCGACGACACGCACCCGTACGGGGACCGTACGGCGCCGTTCCACGGGCTCTCCGACCACATGCCGATCGTCGCGTCCTGCAAGATCACCCTCCGGGAGCCGTCGAGTCCCGGGCACTGACGCGAGCGGCGGCCGCGTGGTGTAGTACAAAGGGGCTAAAGCCATGCAAGAGCGAGCTGCCGAGTCGTCCACAGCCGTCACCGAGGGCATCCGCATCAGCGTTCGAAGCTCGTACGTCGCCGACCAATCCGTGCCGCGCGCCCAGCGATACGTATTTGCGTACACCGTCCGCATCGCCAACGAGGGCACCGAGCCGGCTCAGCTCCGCACGCGGCACTGGATCATCACCGACGGTGCCGGCAAGGTCGAGGAGGTCCGCGGGCCCGGCGTCATCGGCCAGCAGCCGACGCTAAAGCCCGGTGAGCATTTCGAATACACGAGCGGGTGCGTCCTCCCCACCCCTCGGGGGGAGATGCACGGCACTTACCAGATGTACCGACCCGACGGGCGCACGTTCGACGCCGTGATTGCCCCGTTCGTGCTGGCCCTTCCGCATTCGCTGAATTGAAGGGCCGTCGCATGGTACGATGTTGCCTGCGTGCCGCTCCCGACGCGCCCGAGCCGGCTGGGGCCCTACGAGGTCATTGCCAAGATCGCCGAAGGCGGGATGGCTACAATCTACCTCGGGCGAGCGAGCGAAGGCCTCGGCAGATACCGCGTCGCCGCCCTGAAGGTCATTCGCCACGACTTCGGCCACGACGAGACCTATCGCCGGATGTTCCTCGACGAGGCGAAGGTCCTGTCCCGCCTCTCTCACCCCAACATCGCCGCGGTGTACGAGAGTGGCATCGACGAAAAGGAGCATTTCATTGCGATGGAGCTCGTGGTCGGACGCACGCTCCTCGAGGTGTGGGACGCCTGCCGAACACGCAAGCTGCAGCTGCGAGTCGAACACGCGGCGTGGATTGGCGCTCGCGTCGCCGATGCGTTGCATCATGCCCACGAGCAGTGCGACGAGCAGGGGGAGTCGCTCAACATCATCCATCGCGACGTGAACCCCTCGAACATCTTTCTCACGTTCGAGGGCGAGGTGAAGCTCTTCGACTTCGGCCTGGCGAAGGCGCGCGGCCGCCAGTCCAAGAGCAAACATGGAATCGTCAAGGGCAAGCTGCCCTATCTCTCGCCGGAGCTCGTGCACCAGCGACCGATCGATCGGCGCAGCGACATTTACATGTTGGGCACGACGATCTGGGAGATGACGACCATGCGGCGCCTCTTTCAGCGCGACACCGACGGCGACACGCTCATGGCCGTCAAGGCCGGGCTCGTGCCCGACCCCCGCGCGCGCTCGCCGTCGTATCCCGAGTCCCTGTGGGTCGTCGTCCGGCGAGCGTTGTCCCGCCACGTCGAGGACCGCTACCCCACGGCCGCGGAGTTCGCGAGAGAGCTGGACGCGTTCGTCGCGGCGAACGGCGGCGCCGACGAAATGGGGGCGCGGACGAGCGCGATCCTCGACGCGCTCTTCCCGGGCGACCGCGAGAAGCGCGCGCAGTGGCTGCGGCACGCGAGCGCGACGCGTGCGCAGCGTGCGTCCGTTCCTCCGCCCGTCACGGTGCGATCCTCGGGTCCTCCTCCGTCCATGCCTCCGGGCAAGACGTGAGCGACGTTTACCGGACGCCCGGCGCGAGCGCGACATTTGTCGCTGCGCTCACGTGCCCGTGCTGCGGCGGATCGTTTCCGAACGACGCTCAAGCGTGTCCGCATTGCGACGTGCAGCTCGCCAGCATCCGCTGCCCCCGCTGCTACGCTCTCCACTGTCCGGGGGTGACTGCGTGTCGCTCGTGCGGCGAGGAGCTACGCCAGGAGCCGCTGCTCGATGTGACCGACGCTCCGTGCCCGCGCTGCCGGACGCCGCTGCGCGTCGCCCAAGGCGGCGTACACCTCGCAGACGAACTCGCCGGCGCCGCCGTCCTTCACGAGTGTCCGTCGTGTCGCGGGGTCTTTCTCGACAACACGTCGCTTCAAAGCATCCTCTCGCGGCGCGGTGTCCTCGCGCCGAACGAGCGCCCGGCGCAGTTCGTGGACGGCACGCCTCCGGCTTTGCCGGAGCGTGGTCGTTACCTGGACGGCACGCCTCCGGCTACGCCGGAGCGTGGTCATTACCTGGACCAAGTGCGCTACCTCCCGTGTCCGCTCTGCAAGGAGCTCATGAACCGCGTGAACTTCGGGCGGCGTTCGGGCGTCATCGTGGACGTCTGCGCAGCCCACGGGACATGGTTCGACGCGGGCGAACTCGCGCGGGCGGTGAACTTCGTGGCAAAGGGCGGCCTGCTCGAGAGCCGGCGAATGGAGGCGAAGGAGAAGCGCGAGCTCGCCCGCGCGGCGGCGCGCCTTCAGGCGGAGCTCGCGTGCGACGAGCGGGCGGGCCCGACGCTCGGCGGGTGGGAGGGGAGGCTGTCGGCGACCTGGGGCGAGCACCGCGGCACGCTGCTCGAGATCCTCGCCTGGCTCTTCCAATAGCGCGGCGCCGCCGCCGAGCTATTCAAGTGCAGCGATGGACGAGAGCACGTACCAAAAGCTCGCTGACAAGGCCTTCCGCGCGATCGGCGACGCGTTCGAAGACGTCGATCCGGAGGTCGTCGACTGCGAGATCGCCGGCGATGTCGTTACGCTCACCCTTCGGGGCGGTCGAAAATGCGTCGTGAACACGCAGCGCCCCGCTCGCCAGATCTGGCTCGCCGCCAGCGCGCGCGCTTGGCACTTCTCGTGGGACCCGAGCGTCGACCGTTGGGTCGATGACAAGGGTCGCGGCGACGAGCTCTTCGCGACGATTGCCCGGATCGTGAAAGAGGAGGCCGGCGCCGAGGTTCACTTCCGATGAAGACGCCGTACGAGGCCATCGGCGGGGAAGGGAAGGTCAGGGCGATCCTCGAATCCCTGTACGATAAGCTCTTCGCCGATCCGATCGTGGGATTTCTCTTCGAGGGAAAGGACAAGGCGCGCATCGTCGAGCAGCAGCTCGCGTTCACGTGCCGCTTCCTCGGCGGCCCGCACAGGTATACCGGCAAATCGCTCCCCGACGTGCACGCGCCGCTTCCCCTCCTGCCGGGCCACTTCGATCGAAGGCACCGGTTGCTGGAGCAGACGCTCGAGGGGCACAACGTCCCGCCGGAGGTCAAGCGCGTGTGGCTCGAGATCGATCAGAGCCTGCGGCCGAGCGTCCTCGCGGCGGGCGAGGACGCACGCAACAAGACCCGGTCGCCGTGAGTCCGGCGGAAGGGCGCGAATGCCGCCGAACGCGCCGATCTTGTTGCGGGTGGGCTGGGTGCAATCTTTCATTGCAAGCGAACTTCCTGGCGCCCGGGGCCCCACGGTGGCAACCAGGTCGGCCATGACCGAGTCGAACATCGACGTCGTCTTGGACCCGGACGCCACCAAAGACGGGGACGCAGCGGTGCAGCGGGTCGCCGCCATCGCCGCTACGGACGATCGCTTGCCCACCACGCGCCTGCCGCCCATCACTCCGCCGCCGCTCCGCCCGGCGAGCGTGCCGCCCGGTGTCCTCGGCTCCGGCGTGGCGTCCTCCCGCAACACGCCGACCGTCCCTCCCCAGGCTCATCCCCTCGAGCCCACGGTGAAGTTCCCGACCGATCCGGTCCGGTCACCGAAGCCGTCCTGGTTTCGTTCGCTCCTGACGACGACCTCGCCGCCGCCCGCCGCCGAGTCTCTCGACCCGGGGAGCGTGCGCCGAACCGTCGGAGTCGGATGCGTCGCCGCCGCGTGCGCCTTCGCGGTGGTCGCCCTCGTCTTCGCGTTCCGCGCTCCGCCCCCGCTCGGTACGATGCCACCGGTCGTCGCCGCAACGGTCGTCATCGCGCACGCACTGCTTGCGATCGGCGCGGGCGCGCTCAGCTACGGCTTGCTCCGGATCGCGGAGCGACTGTGGGACCAGAAGGCCGTCCCCGACTTCGGGTCGAGCGCCTTCCACGGCTGATCTCCAGGCAACGACCACGCTCCGGCAAAGCCGGAGACGTGCCGTCAGCAGCGCGCTTCCACGTTGACCCCGATCGCGTCGCGCAGCTCGGCGTAGCCGTCGCTTACGGCGAAGGCCGCCATCTCGCTGCGCCAGTCGCTCGGCGCGAGATCGCTCGGACACCGCGCTTCGAGCTGCATCGCGCGCCACGCGAGCTCGAAGTCGCCGCCGAGCAGGAGCCCCGCGCGGGACGCGGAGACGTCCGCCGCGCGAAGCCATGCGGCGACGTCGGTGTGAGCGTACGTGCCGACGATCGCGGAGACCGCAGCGCGAAGCCCCTCGACCTCGTGCGCCTCGAGGGCCCCGGCGATCGCCGCCTCGTCGCGATTCCCCGGCGGAGCCGCGGGCGTGGCCACCGCCACGCGGAGCGCCGTCTTGAGGAGCGACTTGAGCTCGGTCGCCGTCGGAAAGAGGGCGTGCGCCATGAGCTCGGGTCGCAGCTCGGCGAGCCGCCGGC
>CALKVG010000421.1 GCA_937998045.1 uncultured Myxococcales bacterium | reverse complement strand
CCAGAAGCGCGCTGAAGGCGAACGCGAGCACGTCGATGATGGTCGCCGCGGCGACGGACGACGCGGGATCTTGCGAGGCCGCTCGACTTACGCGCGCGGCCATATACACAAAAGCGATCGCCACGGCTCCCGCGAGTGCTCCGATCGCGGCGGTGCGAACTTCGGGCCGGAGCTCCCGAAGGATCGCCACGACACGCGCCGCGACGAGCCCCAGTCCCACCGCCAGCCCGAGGGCACCGAACGCATACGTGACGCCGGCCAGCGCGTGGTGATGGGTCGTTGCGCGGAGCAAGCTCCCGAACCAGGTGAGCGCCAGCAGCAGCGAAGCAAGCCACAGCCCGATCCCCACGGCCCGGAGACCGGCGCCGGGGCCCGCGAAGGCGCGCACGCCCTCGCCGGCGCCACGGAGGACGACGATGGCGGCGATCATCGGTCCCAGCGCCGCCGCCGCGAGGGCGAGCCACGCGCGCGCGCTGACCCCCCCGGTCGCCATCGCGCTCGAGAGGCGCAGCGCAGCCGGAGCGGCGCACACGAGCGAACCGGCGGCTGCGAGGCCGAGCGCCGAGCCGAAGCGCACGACCAGAGACGCGGCCTCTTCAGCGGGCCTCGGCGGCGGCGGGGCAGACGCGGGCATCGGGAAGCCCGCGCAATGTACCAAGGTCTCAGAAGGGGTCGGGCGAGAAGTAGGCGGGGAGGCCCAGGATTGCGTCCGCGAGCGCGAGGGAGTGCCCGTCCCGCGCCTCGAGCCACCCGAACCGGTGCGCGTGCGAAGCGGCGAGGGCACCGAAGGCGACCGCCGAGAAGGTCCGTGCGTCCATCCGTAGGTGCGGGTCCGCGGCGGTAGGTCGGGAAACGGCGCCTCTGCCTCCGACGACGGTGAGGTCGAAGCACTCCTCGCCCACAGACAGGATCACGTGACCGTCGGCTCCGTAGCCGCGCGCCTCGAGCGCGACCTCGACGTCCGCGACGCGCACCATCGGCCCCGAAGCCACCTCCCCCACGACGTGTTCCACCTGCGCGTCCCCGAACCGCGCTCGATCTCCGTCGACGAGCGCTCGCTCGACGGGATCGTCGCTCGCGACTTCGATGCGGACTTCCGCCACCTGCCCGCGCTGCGCTCCCGCGAGCGCCCAGAGCGACCGCGCGGCCGCGTCGCCCCGGGCGGCCATATCGACGACGATCATCGTGATCGCCGCGTGAGGCTCGATTTGCTCCAGGCGCCACGCGATGTACCCCTCCACGCCCGTCGGCCCGTCGACGACGAGCCAGGTGTTGTCCTCGTCGGCCAGCCGCATGTCCCAGAAGCGATCGGTGCGCGCGAGCGCGCCCGAGCGGCGCGCTGCCGTCATTTGCCAGCACGCCTGCAGCGCGGCGCGGTCGACGCCCGCCGCCGGTCGAGCGGTCAGGTCGGGCCTCCACGGGACCGACGCCGGCGATACCCGCAACCGGCGGTAGGTGCTCGTCGACGCGTACCCGAGGCGCGCGTAGAAGCCCTGGCGGAAGGGGTAAAGGACGGTCAGTGCGTCGCCGCGAGCCGAGGAGACGGCATGCAGGTGGTCGACCAGGGCGGAGCCCACCCCCCGCCCGCGCGCCTCGGGCGCGACCCCGACGCTGGCCACGCCTCCGGCAGGGACCAGGCGGCCGCCGAACCACGCGCGCAGACGGAACAGGAATGCGTGCGCGACGATGTCACCGGTCTCACCCGACACGGCGACCCAAAGGTCGTCCAGGTCGCCGAGCGGGTTGCGGGAGAAGTTGCGCGCCCGGGCGTCGCGATCGCGAGCGTCCGGAAAGGCGGCCGCATGGACGTCGATGAGGCGCTCGAGGTCGTCCGCGCGAGCGGCGCGGAAGCCGAGCCTCATGGCCTTCCCGCAGAGCTAGGGGGTGTCCTCATGTCGGGCCATCGTGTCACGAGGTGGGGAGCTCGAGACTACCTCGACGCCGACCGCGACCGATGCTCGAGTCCCTCGCGCAGTGCCTTCCGCGCGGGCGAAAAGGCGCGAAGCTGGCCTGGCGCGTGCGGCTCGTGCTAGCCCGGAAGTACTCATGTCGAGCAGTGTGTCCGCGGCCAGGGGCACGGAGGGGGGCCGGCTCGGCGGAGCTCGCGCCGACTTCGTTGCTTCGCTCGGGCGCAAAGTGCACGACGCGCGCGAGCTGCTCGTCGCGCTCGAGGACGACCCTTCGTCCCGGGCGACGCGCGACGAGCTTCGGCGACGTCTGCACGCGCTGGGGGCCGGCGCCAGGCTCCTGCGCTTCGAGGCCATGGGTCGCGCGCTGCAAGAGACGCTCGCGGTCCTCGATCGCGGCGCGCAGTCCGGCGGGGTGCGCGAACAAGACCTGTCGGTCCTGGCGCAAGCGCTCGAGGACTTGCCTGCGCTAGCCTGGAGCGAGTCCCCGCCGCGCGAGGCGCCGCCCGAGTCGACCGACGGCGTGAGCGACGCGCCGGCATCGCCGACTCCGCTCTCGGTCCTGGTCGTCGGCAACGAAGACCTCGCCGACGCGCTGACCGAAGACGCCGCGCTGCGATCGCGTCCCCTCGAGTGCGAGCGCACCGAAGACCTCCAGACTGCCCTCGAGCTCGCGAGGGCCTACGCGCCCGACGTGCTGCTCGTCGACGCGGACGTACCCCAGATGTCGACGCTGGTCGAAGCGTTGCTCGAAGACCCGCTCACCGAGCCGGTGCCCATCGTCGTCGTCGGCTCGTTCCGCGCGGCCGAGGACACGGCGCGCTTCGTCGCCCTGGGCGTCGCGCGAGCCTTGCCCAAGCCCGTCGCACCGGAGGTCTTGCGACGCACCTGCGAAGAACTCATCGACGCGCGCGAGGGCCGGACGATCCGGGTCACCCTCGGCGAGCCCACGCTCGAACAGCTCGCGGTCAGGCTCGCCGAAGAGCTGAAAGGCGCCCTGCTCGAGAGCGTCGAGCCGCACGGGAGGTCGTGCCGCATCCCGCTCGGCGAAGGCACGGAGGTGCTCGGTGCGCTGTGGGGAGCGATCGCGCGCGTACAGGAAATCGTGTCGCTGAAGACCGGTGGTGTCGTCCGCTTCGGCGGGGACGCCCCCGAGGGCGCCATCGCGCTCGCACCGTGGCTGCATCAGGAGGTCGCGGCAGCGGAGCGCACGTCCAGTCGTGGTCGCGGGTCGGCGACCGACGTCCGACTCGACGGCCGGCGCGTCGTCGTCGCCGACGACGATCCGGGCGTCACGTGGTTCATCTCGGACCTCCTGCGAACGGCCGGGTGCGACGTCCACGAGGCGCTGGACGGCGAGGCAGCGCTCGAGACCGCGTTCCGCGTCCAGCCCGAGCTGGTCGTGAGCGACATCCTCATGCCGCGCATGGATGGCTTCGCGCTGTGCCGCGCGCTTCGTCGCGACGTGGCGTTGCGAGACGCGCCGGTCATCCTCCTCTCGTGGAAGGAGGACTTGCTGCAGCGCGTGCGCGAGCTCGGTGCAAGCGCAGCGGCGTACATGCGCAAGGAGAGCGACTCGCGCGCGATCCTCGCCCGGGTGCGAGAGGTGCTGCGGCCGCGAGCGCGGGTGGAGATGCGCTTGCGGGGCGAGGGTGAGATCCGCGGTCGTCTCGACGGGCTCACTCCGCGCTTGCTGCTGGAGCTGGTCTGCAGCGTTCGCAAGGACGCTCGGGTGGCCGTCCGAGACGCTACCTATTTCTACGAGGTGGAGATCCGCGGGGGCGCGCCGCGCAAGGCGACGCGCACCGCGAGCGACGGGAGCTATCAGAGCGGGGAGCGCGCGCTGGCCGGCCTCCTCGGCGTCGGCGCGGCGCGGTTCGTCGTGACGCCGACGACGGAGGCGCTGCGGGGGGACCTGACGGGGTCGCTCTTCGAGCAACTGTCGGCGCCGATCGCGGCGGCACGCGGCGCGCTCGCGGCGACCACGGCGGCCCGGACGATGCACGTCGAGAAGGTGAAGCTCGACGAGAGGATCCTCGAGGAGTACCTCGCGGCCACGCCGAACCCCACGAACGCGCTCATCCGACAGCTGGCGCGCGGAACGTCGCCGCGACACATCCTGCTCGCAGGAGAGGTCTCGCCGAGCCTCCTCGAGGACGTGCTCGCCGACCTCGCGATCCGAGGGGCGATTCGCGCGGTCGAGGGGCCTGGCGGCGCTGATCTCCTCACGCCCGCCGTGGAGACGGCGATGGCGGTCATCGAGGGCGCGGGCGGGCGCCTGCGGTCCGCGCCTCCCAACGCGCGGGCCAGCGCCCTTCCTCCTCCCGCACGCATCGGGCGACCGCACTCGCGCCGACCGGAATACGCGCACGCGGCGCCCCCCCCTCCTGCCGCAGGCCCCTCTGCGCCGGCCAGCCCGGCATCGGACCCGGACGTCGAGGCCGACGCCATTCCGTCGTCCCTCGAAGACGCGGTGATGCGCGAGCTGAGCGACCGATCGCCCGTACAACCTTCGGTTCGTTCGCCTGGATCGGACCCTCCTCCCATCGTCGAACCGAGCGCACTTCGCCCCCGTTCGTCCAATCCTCCCAGCGGCGACGATCCGCCCGAGTCCCTCCAGCCGTCGATCCCGCCCGATGCCATCGTCCCGGAGGCGCCGGCCGACGAGCTGGGCTCAATGTCCCGTCCGCCCCCGCCCGAAGACGTCCCGGTCGAAGAGGAGGGGCCCGTGTCCGTAGCGCCGCCCTCGCAGCAGATCGTGCCGGACGAGTCGGGGTCTCTGATCCCGGACACCGCCGTGAGCGTTTGGCGCAGCCGGCAGCGCGCGGCCGTACTCGCAACCCCGGCGGAGACGGCTGCGGCCCCCGAGCCCGCGCCGTCGGTCGACCACGCCGAGGAGGCGAGTCCTGCGGAACCCTACGCGAAGCCGACGTCGAGGACCGAACCGTTGCCGGTGCCGCCCGGGTCGACGCGCTTCGACGCGACGTTGCCGCCCGCCCCTCGCCTCCCCTCGCCCGAGCCGCTCAAGCCTGGCCGCAAGACCTCACCGTGGGGTCTCCTGGCGGCGACGATTCTCTTCCTCGGTTTGGGCTTCGGTGTCGGTGCCGCGTGGCGAGCGCTGAACGGCGGCGACAGCTCGGCGCCCGCGGAGCCTTCGATCGGCCCCGGCGAGCAAGCGTCCACGGTCCCGTCGGCGCCGGCGAGCGCCGCGAAGACGAGCGAATCGCCGGCGCCGCAGCCCTCGGTGCCGGGCTACCCGAGCGCGAGCGCGAGCGCGTCGTCTGGCTCGTCGATCCCGCCCGCGGACTCGCGGGTTCCTTCCGCGGCGACGTACGCTTCCTCGGCGCCAGCGACGCCGGCCACTCCGCCGCCCGCCGCGCGACCCCGGCCCGTGACGGGCGTGACCGGCTCGGCCGCCTCCTCGACGTCCCCTTCGTCGTCGGCAGCGAAACTGCCCCCCACGGAGCGGGAAGAAATCCCTCCGGGCGCCGAGGTGCCGCCGGGGTTCGGGCTGCTCGAGGTGACTGCGCCTTCCTTCGCCCGGATCCGCATTGACGGCGCGGTGGTCGGCTCCGGTCCGATGGTCTCGAGCGTGGTCAGCCCCGGATACCACGACGTGCGCATCGAGAACGGCGGTCGCGAAGAGAGCCACGTGATCGACGTACGCGCGGGCAAGGTTACGCGCATATCCTCCGCACGCCCGTGAACCCGTCCCGGAGTGCGCTCATCGTTTGCTTTGCGCTCGCGCCCGCGTGCACGTGCAACGGGGCTTCGTCCGACACCCCCGCCTCCCAGGCCGCCAGCTCCGCCGCCACGCTCGAGCATGCTCCGCCGCCGGATCGGCCGGTGGTGCTCGACGTGATGCGCCAGCTGGACGCGTGCGCGCTCGGTCATCGCGGTGTCCTCCTCGATTTCGGCGACCCGTCGATGAGCGACGACCTCTACCCGGGCGCGATCGCGCACGGCAACAACGAGCTCGTCGAGCACGAAGGGGCGACGTGGCTCCGCGCGCGCCAGCGTATCCTCACCGCGAGTTTCTACTGGCCGGCGAGCGAGCCCGACGACCAGAACGCGTACGTCGAGGCGCGCATACGCGGCGCCACGGCGCGCGGCGTGGCCGTCGCCCTCGACGGCAAGCCCGTAGGCAACTGGTCGCTCGTTCGGTCCGAAGCCCGCGTCGTCCTCGCGCGCGCGACGATGCCGCTGACGCTCGGCGTGGGAGGCCACGAGCTCACGCTTCGCTTCGTCGGCGGACCTCGCGCGAGCGACGAAGCGCTGGCCGAGATCGACTGGGTCCATGTGGGGACCGGCGAGACGGGCGAGCCTTACGCAGCGCCGACGCGCGCGGACGTGGTGCGCGAGGCGACCGTAGGCGGGCAGTCGATGCAGGCGCTCTCGTTGCGCGCGCCCGGGTTCGTTCGCTGCTCGGGGTGGCTACCGGCCAACGCGATGCTGGAGACTTCGCTGTCGACGTCCGGCGGCGGAGACGCGCAGGTGGAAGCCCGCCTGTTGCGCGACAGACGCGCTCCCGTGGTGCTAGGCACGGCGCGCGCGACCGCAGCGACCGGCGGTACGGGATGGTCGCCGTGGGCGGTTCCGGTCACCGGTCTCGATGCTCCCGGGGCGCTCGCCTCGATCGAGCTGGCCGTCACGAGCGCCGCCAAGGGGACGCGGGTGCTCCTCGGCAGCCCACGAGTCGTCGCAACGGGCGCGGCGACGTTGGCGGAGCCACCCCCCGTGCGCGGCGTCGTACTCGTCGTTCTCGGAAGCACGTCGGCGAGATCGCTCGGCCCCTGGGGCGGCCCCCATCCCGCGCCGGAGCTCGCCCGGCTGGCAGCCGCGGGGACCACGTTCATGGCCAACCGCTCGCCGAGCTCGTTGGCGAGCGCCGCGGTCGCGTCGATGCTCACGGGGCTCGCGCCGCGCGAACACGGCCTGGACGACCCCAACGCTCGCCTATCGAAGTCGCCGACGACGGTCCAGGAGGCTTGCCGTCAAGGGGGCGCCGTGACGGCGATGTTCACGGCGAACCCAACGACCGGGCCGGCGTTCGGCTTCGATCGCGGCTGGGACACGTTCGTCGCACACGACCCGCTGGACGAGGCTCCGGCGGGGCGCGTGTTCGAGGAGGCCGCAGCCTGGATCGAGCAGCACAAGAGCGAACGGTTCTTCGTCGTCGTCCACGCGCGCGGAGGTCACCCGCCATGGGACGTCGCCGCTGAAGAGCTCAAGAACCTGCCTCCCGACGGTTACCTCGGCGTGATCGAGCCGCGGCGGGCTGCCGAGACGCTCTCGAAGGCGCGGCGCCATCCCGCCCGGTTCAAGGACGACGATCGGATCCGCGCCTGGGCTCTCTACGATCACGCCGTCGACGCGCACGATCAGGCGCTCGGCCGGCTCGACGCGGCCATCGCCGCGGCCGGTCGCGACGACGACACCGCGCTCATCGTGACCGCGGACGTCGCCGCCACCGAGAGCCCACCGGTACCCTTCGTCGACGCCGATTCGCTGGAGGAGCCGCTGCTCGCGACGCCCCTCCTCGTCCTCTGGCCCCATGGCGGCCCGCTGGCTGGCCGCCGCCTCGACGCGCCGACGAGCTCCGTCGACATCGCGCAGACGATCCTCGCATCGCTGCGCCTCGCCCCCCCGGCCGCCTTCGAGGGCGTCGACCTCGCGCGCATCGCCGGCGGAGCCCTGGTGCAGTGGGAGCGGCCGCTCACCGCGACGAGGGGCGAGCGCTTCGCAGTTCGCTGGGGACCGTTCGTCCTTCTCGGCACCGCCGACCGAGAGAACCGGATGTGCGATCTCTCGCTCGACCCGACCTGCGTCGCCGACGTTCGGGCCACGTCGCCCCTTGCGCTCGAGCCGCTTCACCGCTGGGCAGTCGAAGCCCTCAAGCCGGCCAGCGCCCGGGTCCCCCGCGAGCCGGCGCTGCTCGACGAGCACACGACCGAGGCGCTCGTTCGCTGGGGCCGGTCATCCAACGAGCGTGTCGGGGACGAACCCTAACCGGAGCGAGCGACGGCTTGGCGGAGAGAGAGGGATTCGAACCCTCGGTACCGTTGCCGGTACACATGATTTCCAATCATGCACCTTCGACCACTCGGTCATCTCTCCCGTAGCGGCGCACGCTTCAGCAGGCGCGCTCGCTCGGCCTCTCCATAGCACGAGTCGCGGGACGGCTTGACAATGCGATGTCTCCCCGGCAGTTTGCGCGACGGAGAGCTGTCCGAGTGGCCGAAGGAGCCTGATTCGAAATCAGGTGTACCCTTACGGGTACCGAGGGTTCGAATCCCTCGCTCTCCGCCAAAAATTTTCCGGCACGAGTTGCGACGAGGTTCCGGCTTCTGCGAGCCCACCTGGCGCGGGGACGTGTGGGGCGAGGCCCGCGAGGGCTCGTGGGGAAACGCCGGGGCGAGGGGGCTCGACGGCCGGGTGCGATGCCGAGTAGCCTTGCGGGCCCAGCTGTTCACGGTCTGCGAGGAGGCGGGATCTCATGTCCATGGGGAGAACATCGTTCGCGTTCGCTGCGGCCCTCCTGGCTCTCACCGCCGCGTGCTCCGGCTCGACGACGTCTTCGGGGAGCGGGCTGTCCGCGAGCTCCTTCATCGGAACGTGGAAGGCGACGTCGGGCACTATCACGCTGAACTGCGGCGGCCAGACCTCGACCTCCACCATCACCGGCGACGTCGTGTGGGCTGCCGGTACCAACGGCGGGATCGTTCAGACAGGGTCCTGCAATCTCACGGCGACCATCAGCGGCAGCACTGCGTCCGCATCCAACGAGTCGTGCACGGAGATGGATTCGACCACCGGCGGCACCATCCAGCTGCAACTCACGTCGTATACGTTCGCCGTCAGCGCGGACGACAAGACGGCCACGGAGAACGGATCCGGATCGGCCAGCGAGACCATCAGCGGGCAGTCGGTAACCTGCACGTATTCGGAGACGGCCTCGTACCAGAAGATCGCGAACTGAGAGAAGTGTCGCTCTGGAGCGCGACGGTGCGCCGCCGGCGTAGCTGCGCGGGTTGCGTGCAAAGTGAGCCGGGAATAGCGACGGCTCGATCGCGCGAGAGCTCCGCCGGAGTTGGCCGCGTCACTCGCCCGCCGCTCGCTTGTGCGGCGGGCCGTCGCCGATGGAGCGCGTCGACGAGTGGCGAGGCTCGGCCCTATCGGACGAGAGGCCGTCCGGAGGAGCTTGCGTCGGCGTCGCCAGAGATGCCTTTCGCCGGGCCCAGCATCTCGGGCAGAACCACGCCAGAAGCTCGCCCTCTTGCGTGCGCTCCCGAACGAGCCGCCATCCGTGCTGCGCGCTGATCAGCGTGTGGGCGGTCTGGGTTGTGGGGGTCGCGGTGCCGCAGGCCGAGCAGCACTTCGTTCGTTGGGGATTCACGCGGAGGACTCCTCCCGACCCGAGTGGGAGCACAAACCCTGCCATACGGGCGCCGCAGTCTTCCTGCGTGCCGCGGGCGGCCGAAGGCACGAACACCGGCCCAATTGGCTTTTTTCCGCCCATTTCGGAATCGGATCCACGAGGGGATGGTCGAGCGAGTGATGCGTGATGTGGCTACAGGTGTTGCCGGCGGCGCAACGGGCCCGAGCCGACGTCGCGATGCGGCAAGCGGCGGTCGAGCTCCCTCATTCTCGAGTCAAGAGCTCGAGGACATGACCGTTGGGGTCGCAGAAGTAGACGCCTCGACCGCCGTGCCGGCGGTTGATCTGCCCGTCGGTAAGCGCGTGAGGTCCGCTCCCGTACGCGACGCCGGCCTCCTTGAGGCGCTGGAAGATCGCGTCGAAGTCGTCTTCGCTCACACGGAAGGCGTAGTGGTGGATCTCGAAGTCGTCTCGGTCCTGGAAGTCGAGCGTCAACCCTTCGTTCACGTGGACCGGAGCGAACGGCCCCATGGGCGGGTCGACCGCGAGGCCGAACATATCGGCGAAGAAGCGGGCGGCAGCGGCCTTGTCGTGCGCCGGTACGATGGTGTGGTTGAGGACGATCGTCATGCTCGAGCTCCCTTCGAGATCCCTCGCCAGACCCTGGGGGATCGATGCGCGCGCGATGCCTGCGTGCTGCAGGGCGTGAGCGCCAGAGGTCCCGGGGCGCGCCGCAAGCTTCGGCTGCGGCCCTCTCGAGCTGGCCCGCTTCACCGAGCGTTGTCTTGCGGTCCCGTTTGGGGCTAACCGTGGGCGACATGCGTTACCTGCACACGATGCTGCGCGTGCGCGATCTCGATGCCGCGCTCGACTTCTTCGTCCAGAAGCTGGGGCTCCGCGAGGCGCGGCGCCGCGACAGCGAAAACGGCCGGTTCACGCTCGTCTTCTTGAGCAGCGGTGCCACCGGCGACGGCGCGGAGATCGAGCTCACGTACAACTGGGACGAGAGGGAGCCGTATCCGACGGGCCGGTTCTTCGGGCATCTGGCCTTCGAGGTGGACGACATCTACGCGACCTGCGAGCGACTGCGCGCGGCGGGCGTCACGATTCATCGTCCGCCGCGCGACGGACACATGGCGTTCATCAAGTCGCCGGACGGACACTCGATCGAGCTCCTCCAGCGAGGGACGGCCCTCGAGCGACGCGAACCATGGGCGTCGATGAGCAACGTCGGCGAGTGGTGAGTGGCCCCGGTAACCCAGGCAGTGACTTGACGCGAGTTCTGGAGCGCCCTTAGCCTCGCCCGTCAGCCGCCCCGGGGACGGTACCCTTATGGACTCTGTTCGCCTCGCGCGAGCGATCCTTCCGCTCGCCGCAACGTCGATATCTGCATGCGCCGGTGAACCTCGCGTGCTGCCGCCGCGAGCGCCGCCCCCACGCGAAATGCCTGCGATCACCCTTCCGTCGACTCCCGTGCCGTCCGGCCAAGCACGCGTCGTCCTCGACGCGACAGACGGGCCGATGCGCGTGAGCGTTCAGTCCGATCCGACGTTCGTTCCCCCGGGCGCCGACCGTCCACCCTCTCGCGCGGGTGAGCTCTGCGTCACCCCCTGCGTCGTCGACTTGCCCGTGGGGAGGTACCGGCTGTTTCTCTCGTCTACGGGTCCCGAGTCGCACGGCGACACCGACGACATCCTGCTCGAGCAGGGGACGACCGTGTACCGCCGAGCACCAGGAAAATACGAGACGCCGTCCCTCACGAACGCGATACCGCCGGCCCTACTCGTGACTCTGGGTATCGTGCTCGTCGTCTGTTCGCCGCTCGTAGCCGCGGCAACGGACGACTCCGGGACTCGCACGGCCGGCATTGCCCTCACGGGCCTCGGCGTGGCGAGCCTCGTCGGGGGAGGGATCTGGGCATACGACACCCGTCGCGCCGTACAACAAGATGGCGCGACGACGCTTTGGCAAGAACCAGCACGATAGAAAGAAACGAGGGAATCCATGCGAATCTCGATCTTGGCGATGGCGCTCCTCACGAGCACAGTGGGCTGCGCCACGTCTTTCACCGGCAGCCCGCACATCGAGGGCGGACGAAGTGGCTGCGAGGCGAAGTGCCGTGGACAGGGCATGCAGATCGCCGGAATGGTCTACATGGGCGAGTACTCGAGCGCGTGCGTGTGCGAGGTGCCGCGGGCGACCGGATCGACCGGCGACCGCGACCTGCTCGGCTCCGCCGCGGGCGCGTCCGGCGCAGCCGCGGGCGTGGTGATGCAGATGCAGCGCCAGCGACAGCAGCAGAACGGGGGGATGTTCGTCGTCCGTTGACGCGCGGCCCGATCGCACTCAGTTCGGTGCGGCGTCCGGGTCCTTCTTCGACCACGCCTCCCGCGGCGAGGCCTTCGGGTCGAGGTGGTGCACGAGCGACGGCCACTGCCGGATGACGCAGAGGGCCTCCGCGGGAGGCAGCAGCGCGATGGCCTCGCGCACCAACTGCTTTTCGGTATCGATGACGGTCCGCGGAGCCCGAAGCTCCTGCAGACGGTGCAAGCGCGCGAGGCGCTCGGCGAGGCGATCGACCCAGTAGTCCGGACCCGGCGCCACCGCCGGCTGCGACGCGGGCGGCGTTTCGACGGGCGTCTTCTTCGTTCTGCCCCAGAGCCTCTTCCACCAGGACATCGTCCCCCATTGAAGCGCCGCGCACCCTCCGGCCGCAAGCGTTGCGCGGAGGGGACCTTCGCCGTGCGCGAACGTACCTGGGATACCTGGTGACGCCCATGTCCCACTCGATCAGCGCCGAGCTATTCCGCGCTGGAGCAGAGGTGTGGCGCGAGCGGGAGGATCGACGTGGAGCGTCACGGGCTGGGACGCCGCGCGCTCCACCGGCAACTCGAGCGGCGCGCGGGGCTCGTGTCTGGAGAGAGCTGGATCGCTCGCCGGCGCCACGATCTTGCGCGCTTCTTCGCTCTCGCGATGCGATGCGCGAAGCTCCCGAAGCAGTCCGTGCCCCCGTGCGGGTTCGAAGCCAACGGCGGGCTGCTGGCCACGTACTGGAGAGGCTCGAGCCACACCTTGTCTTCGGCCTGCGCCACGTCGATCTCGTCGAGGACGCTCATGAGGCGGTGCACGTTGGTGGCCGTGTCGGTGATGAGGAGGACGTCGCCGTAAGCAATGACGGCACCGTCGTGCGACGCGAGCTTCGAGAGCACGCCGCTCGCGACGTCGTCCGCGGACACGTGCTTCACGCGATGCACGTACGTGATGAATCGCTCCTCCGCGGGAGTGGTGTCCTCGCCGGCGTGAACCGGCGCCAGGTGGACGGCATCCTGCGCGTCGACGATCTTCAGAAACCGGCCGTGAGGGACGACGGTGAGATGGTTTGCGGCGAGCACGGATAGAAAGACCTGGTAGGCCTCCGCGACCGTCACCTTCTGCGGAGAAACGACGGTCGCCTGGAACGACTTGGAGCTCGTCGCGATGACGAAGCGCCTGCCGGTCATCTCGCTGATCGTGCGAACCAGCTCCGGAAGCTCCGCGTTCTCGAGCGACAGCGTGACCAGAGTATCCGGCTGCCGCGGAGCGTATTCGAACGCCGCGTCCACCTTCGGCGCATCCACGGAGGGGGTCGGCGCGGGGCTGGCCGGCGATCGGTTCTGCGCGAATGCGGTAACCGGCGCGACGACGAGCGCGAGCGCGATCGGGAAGGACGAGCGCACGGTCATGGGGCTTGCTCGGAGAGCAGCGCCACGGTCGCGCTTCTTCCCCGCGATCTCGCGTTCGACACTTCGTCAACGGAGCGGAGCGCGCGCGCGTCGTCGAGGACAGGATGGCACTCGCGCGGCGGCGATCAGATCGCCGAAAACGTGACGCTCGCGGACACGACGCCGTCGGGGCCGAGGACGGGCGAATGATCGTTGTGGTGCAGCTCGAGGACCGCCGTATGACTACCCCCGACCGAGGGGCACGACGTGAGGATCGCGTCGATCGGGCTCGACTCCCCGTCGTCGTTGTAGGCCTGGCCCGGAGGCGAGCACGCCGAGCCGTCCACGAAGAGGTGAACGTGGCCGCAGAGCTCCGACGAGTCTGCGCACGACGGATCGCCGGGCGGCACCAGGATGAAGTTCGCCGTCTCGAAGGACACCGGAACCGCCCCCATCACCGACCCGACGGTGATCCCGTCGAGGGGGAAGGAGATCGAGACGCTCGGCGGAGGACCCCCGCCGCCACCCTCGCCCGAGCTGCCGGCGCTCGAGGAGTCCGACCCGCCGTCGCCCCCGCTGGAACCGCTGCTCGAGGCGCTCGTCCCGCTCGGCGCGTCGTCGGAGGCGCCGCTCGAGAG
>CALKVG010000420.1 GCA_937998045.1 uncultured Myxococcales bacterium | reverse complement strand
GATTTCTGCCTGTCTCGTGGGCTCGGAGATGTGTATAAGAGACAGACCGCGGCCAGTCGACGTGCGCTTCGTGGCGGCGACCAACCGGGACATCGAGCGGCTCGTCGCCGAGGGTGGCTTTCGCCGGGATCTGTACTTCCGTCTGAAGGGAATGTGCCTGGTCATCCCGCCGCTGGCCTCCCGGCAGGGCGAGATTGCGCCGCTGGCAACGCTCTTTCTCGAGCGAGCCTCCGCAAAGCTTGATCGCGGACCGATCGGCATCGCCCCCGACGCGCTCGAATGTCTGTCTCGGTACGCTTGGCCGGGCAACGTCCGCGAGCTGCGCCACGTGATGGAGCGTGCAGCGGCGCTGTGTACCGGCGACACCGTCGAGGTAGAGCATCTGCCGGAGGAATGCACGACTGCCGGCTCGACGCCCGCGCCGCCGTCGTCGTCGCCGCCTGCCCGCCATGGCGAGGAGGCCGACGGTCCGCGCGCGGCGAACATGCGCGACGAAGTCAGCCGCGCGACGCGCTCCTTCGAGCGCGAACGGATCGTCCGCGCCCTCGAAGAGTGCGCCGGCAATCAATCCGCCGCGGCCCGGCTGCTGGGAATCTCCCGCCGGATGCTCGTGGCGCGGCTCGACAAGTACCAGATCCGACGACCGATCAAGGGGCTCTGACGCATCTCGGTTGACCCTCCGGCGGCCGGCAGACCGGCAGGTCCAGATTGTACCGGGCGTGCGCAGGCTGCGCACTATCGGTACAGCGGCTTGCGCCGCGCCGGCGGAACTACGGAAACAGCGGCGTCGCCAGCGAGGCGTCTGGATCGACGTTCCGGAGCACGCGCGTAACCTCTTGGAGCCTCGTGGCATGCTCCTGGCTAGACCGCACGCTACTCCGAGGAGGAACACGTGCGGTCAATGCTCCGCGTCCATTGCCCTCGCAGGGTTGCCCGCGCAGGCCCGATATCCGTGAAGGCACTCGTCGACACGAAGGCGCACGCCCTCAGACGGCGATCGTCCTGCCCCTACGCGGGCGAGTGTTACAATCTCGTCAGTGAGATACCTCTGCCGTGGTCTCCTCGTTGCCATCGCGCCGGTGGGCCTCTCGAGCTGCGCCCTCCTCCTGTCGTTCAATGGCTTCGACGACGGATCCGCCGGGGACGCCGGCGGCGAGACGGAGAGCGCGAGCGACGGACGGAGGGAGGGCTCTCCGACTGGCGACTCGGCTCTCGACTACGTTGGCTGTTACAAGGACAACGGCACCAATCGGGATCTGCCGTTCATGGCCTACACCAATGGCAACAACACGATCGAAGGCTGTGTCACGTCGTGTGCCGACTACGATTATCAGTACGCGGGCGCCCAAAACGGAACCCAATGCTTTTGCGGCGACCGCTATGGCCTCTACGGCCCGGGAACGTGCAGCGTGATGTGTCCGGGCCACCCAGCCGAGGAATGCGGCGGGCCCTACGCAAACAGCATTTACCGCACGCGGATCCGGCGCGACTCCGGCACCGATTAGCGTTCGAGCGTTCCGCGTCATCCTGATCGGCCTCTGCTCGGTTCGCGTTCGCGCCGCTTGGCGGGGCGTGGCGCATCCAACGACGCGAGCGAGCAGCACAGCCCGTGATCGCCAATGATGAGGGCATCCACACAAGCGTGTGTTGGCCGATTGCAGGCCGCAGCGCCGCACGAGAGCGCCGCACGAGGGTGTTGCGACGCAAGCGACGGCCTGGGCCAATCACGCTCTTGTGAGCGGCAATTATCGATGTAGCAAGAGTGCGATAACTGGGAGATGACCATGCAACGTGATCATGCGAGATGCGCGATGACCGACTTCGAGAACGGGCGGAATGTCAGTCGGCCAGCCAGGCGAACCGGAATGGAACTTTGCACTACCCTGAGGCAGGCCGTATGCATCCTCCCCCTCGGTGCGGCTCTATGCCAGTGCGCGGATGCTTCACCCACCACAGACTACGGATCGTATACCGACGCCGGCAACGGCGGTGACTACGCGTCCGATACCGGATCGCCGGGTACTGCGATGGACGCGCAAACGGGGACCGATGCGAGCGCAAGCGACGCAATCGTGAGCGGTGCCGACACCGGCAGCCCGCCGGACGACGCTCAGGGTGGCACGGTCGAGGACGCGCCCGGTGCGACGCCTGAAGACGCTGGCGGCAATGTCTTCGACGCGCCGACCGACTCGGCGTTCTCGGAGACCGAGTACCCCGGCATCCCCGATCTGCAGCCGATCGACGAGTCCGCGGTGCCTCTGCATATGCCCATCTGGGCTCCGCTCTACGAGCTGTCTGGCAACACCACCGTTCCCGGATCGCCGAACGTCGAGACCACTCTGTTCGAGCCCTACAACGACTCGAAACCTGGATGGTGGTACAACATCCTCGAGGAGTTCCGGTACGGCGGCATTCAGCACTCGGTCATCCTCACTCGCGCCTCGGTCAACGAGACTGCCCAGTGGGGCTACCTGAAGACGAACCTGTTCCAGGCCATGAGCGACATGGCGATGAACAACCAGTTTGCGCTCGGCCAATTCGAGGACGCCGGAGCATGGGAGGGCTGTTACCAGTCCATCACCGGAAAGGCGGGCGTCGTCGACTGGTCCGATGCCACGACGATGGACAGCATCTTCTGGGATTACATGCTCAAACGTTTCCACGACGCCGTCCCGAAGGAGCTCTGGCTGCGATACAACGGGCGGCCGGTCTGGGTCGGTTGGGGCGCACCGGGGAGCGTGAACATGCAGGGCAACGTGTCGCGGGCGCTGCGCACGGCGAAGGCAAAGTTCAAGGCTGCCTACGGTGAGGACCTCTTCATGGTCGTGGACCAGACCTGGAAGAAAGGAGATACCACGATCACCGGGAGCGGAGATGCAGACGCCGTGCAGTCGTGGTTCTGCTGCGGCAAGGCGGGCACCTTCGACACCTGGAACGGCTACACCATCGGCGTTGGCGTGCCGGGCTTCCAGCCGATCACGGCCACTGGCGCCAACCAGGTGTACGCGGCCGACTTCAGCCGAAATCACGGCACCGCGTGGACCGACATTCTCAATATGAGCCTGGTGAGCAACAATACCAGCCTGACGAGCAACGCCACGATGTTCGTCGAAGAAGGCTACGTGGACATACGCGAGGGGGCAGGAAGCTACCGCAGCCCAACGTGGGATTACCCCAGCCAGTACCTGGAAATCACGCGCGAATTCCTCGACAAGCAGACTCTCACCCGGCGGCTCGAGGCGGAGGCGGCCGACTCCTTCATGGACAGCACGCCGACGAACGAGGGCGGGCAATACAGCAGCCGCGCGCTCGACGTCGGCGCGCTGCCCGGTCACGGCTGGTACGTCGGCTGGGTAACTGCGAACGAATGGCTCAAGTGGCAGCACGTGTTCTTGGCAAACGGGACGTATGACGTGTATGCGCGCTACGCGTCGTCCGTCGACACCAACAATATTACCTTGACCATGGGAGGTCAGACGATCCCGGTGAACGTGTCCAACTCGTCGGGACAATACATCGGTACGAAGATCGCGTCTGGGGTCGCTCTCAGCGGGCCGATCGACATTCAGCTGACGTTCCTCACGGCAGGGATCAGCCTGGATTTCATCGAATTCGTTCGACACTAAACAACGTGCGACGACAAGACCGTGTGCACTGATTCGAGATGCTGGATAGAACAGTTTCGACGATCGCCTTTGGCGTTCGCCGTCAACGGATGGGAAACATGAACAGACACCGGCATGTGTTCGGCCCCCGCTCGCCCCGATGGCGGTCGTCCTTCCTCGTCGTTGCGCTCCTCGCCGGTCTCGGGATGACGGCTCTCGGCGCTTGTTCCTCCGATGACGCAGGGTCCCCTACCGGCGGCGGGAGTAGCAGCGGCGGGGCGAACGCGAGCTCCTCGGGGTCCGGCGGCTCGGGCGGAAGCGGCGTGGGCGGCTCGTCGGGCACCTCCAGCTCGGGTTCCGGCGGCCCCTCGAGCTCGTCCGGCGCATCCGGTTCCTCCGGCACCTCGGGCGCCACTGGTAGCTCGGGCACCGCCGGCTCCTCGGGCACCTCGGGTTCGAGCGGCTCGCCGGCGGACGGTGGCCCCGCGGGCGACGACAGCGGGGCGGACGCCATGACCGGCGGCGGGACGTCGACCGTGGACCGACCGACCGGCGAGGCGTTCAACCCGATGACCGGCACGCTCAACGTCGACTACGCCACGTACATGCCGAAAGAGGACATCGTCTTCAACAAGCCGAACACGAACCCTCTTTACGGCCTGACCGTGGGCAACGGCCACGTCGGCGCGATGGTCTGGAGCCAGAACGGCCTGACGATGCAGGTCTCCGGCGTGGACACCTCCCAGCAGACCGCCTTCTCCGCGGGTCTGGCGAACCTGGCGACGACTCCCGGAATGGACACCGGTTACACCAAGTTCCAGCAGCGCCTCTCGCTCTACGACGGCACGCTGACGACGACGTACGACTCCGACCGCACCGTCACGATCTTCGGGCAGCCGAACTCGGAGGTCATCGGCATCCACGTCGACGACACGCGCAGCGGCGTGTCGGGCGTCTCCTTCGACCTCAGCCTGTGGGATCTGTCGACCCTGGGGAACACCGGCGCCGTCCCGAACCTTCAGACGTGGAAGACGGTCACCACCTTCGCCGACGCGAGCGGCGCCGGCATCAGCCGCGGGCAGAGCGACCCTGACAACTTCGGCTACACTCTCGCTGCGACCGTCGAGGGCGCGGCGTTCACCAGCAAGATGGTGAACGGCAGCGACGTCCGCCTCTCGATCACGCCGAGCGCGAGTTACACGATCTGGATCGCCAGTGCCACGCGCCTCAACGCGCCGGGTAACAACTCGGTGTCCCAGGCGCAGTCGCTCCTAGCCGCCGCGAAGTCGACCGGGTACGCGGCGACATTCCCGCAGTATCGGGCGTTCTGGCACTCGTTCTGGGCCAAGTCGTTCGTGCAATACTCGAACGCCGCCGGCGATGCCGACTACCTGGAGAACGTCTACTACCTGGCGACGTACATGGTCGCCGCCGGCGGATACGGCAATTACCCCTTCCACTTCATCAACGGCGTCTTCCGGGCAACCCAGGATGCGACGAAGTGGAGCAACGCCTACTGGTACTGGAACCAGCGCGACGTCTACAACTCGTTCCTCGCGGCGAACCACTCCGACGTGATGAACGTCTTCAACAACATGTACAGCCGGAACTTCAACACGCTCAAGGCGTACACGGCGACTCGCTACAACATCACCGGCATCTGGGTGCCGGAGACGATGGGCTGGAACGGAAACGCCAACGGCACGATCAACAGCCCCTTTACCGATAACATTTACTCGACCGGCACCGAGGCCGCGGAGAACATGTACGCTCAGTACGCGTACACCGCCGACGCCGCCTACCTGAAGAACACCGCGTACCCGTTCATGCGAGAGGTCGCCGACTTCTACCAGCAGAAGCTCACCAAGAATCCGACGACCGGGCAGTACTACATGGCGTTGTCGAACGCGCACGAGACCTATTGGAACGTGCAGAACGCGATCACCGACCTCGCCGCGGTGCGCAGCATGTTCCCGGTCGTCATCCAGACCAGCACCGATCTCGGCGTGGACGCGAACCTGCGCGCGCAGTGGCAAGACGTCCTCGACCACCTGGCGCCGTATCCGACCGACGGGACGGTGTACCTCCCGCACGATCCGCCGACGGTCAAGCCGGGCAACGGCGAGAACGTTGCTTGTGAGATCATCTGGCCATACAGCGTTACCGGGATCGGCGCTCCGGACTACGCGATGGCGGTGAAGACATGGCAGCAGCGACCGTTCCCCTACGGCAACATCTGGGCGAACGACGCGATCCAGGCCGCGCGCCTGGGGCTCGGGGACGACGCCAACAAGGGCATGAAGACCATGCTTCAGAAGTACCAGAGCTACCCGAACGGCCTGACCAACAACACCAACGGCGTCTTCGAATTTCTGGGCGTCCACCTGAACGTCGTGAACGAGTCGCTCCTTCAGAGCTACGACGGAAAGATTCGCGTCTTCCCGGCGGTGCCGAGCGACTCGACGTTCGTCGGCCGTTTCACGCTGGCCGCCCGCGGCGGGTTCCTGGTGACCTCGGAGCGGGACGCGGGCGACATCAAGTACGTTGGTGTCAAGAGCCTCGTCGGCAACACCGCGACCGTCGTGAATCCCTGGTCGAGCGGCTCGGTGCAGGTGCGCGACCTCGCCGGAGGCAACGTCGTCATGACGTCGTCGGGACCGACGCTGACCTTCCCCACGGCGGCGAACGGGATCTACGTCGTCGAGCGCGTCGCCAAGCCCCTGAGTAGCTACACGTATTCGTACCTCACGGGCACGCGCAACGACGGCGCGAAGTCGCTGTCGGCATCCACCGGCCTTGGCATCTGACTACGCCGCTCGAGGTGAGATGATGCGCGCTTCGCGATTGTTGATTCTCGTGGTGGCCCTCGAGGCCGGATGCTCCTCCGACCTCGATGGATGGGCGAACGGCGAGAGGGCCGGGCACACGCTGGCCATGGAGAGCCCGGACGTCTCGTCGTGGGTGGGTACCTGGGCGGCCTCCCCGGTGAGCTGCGGCGCAGGGCTCGGGCTCAACCGGCAGACGTTGCGGCAAATCGTGCATACCAGCATCGGCGGGACCGCTGCGCGCATCCAGATCTCGAACGTCTTCGGGTCGCAGCCACTCACCGTGAGCGACGTGCACATCGCGCGGCGGACCTCCGGATCGACCATCGACACGTCCACCGACCGGAAGGTCTCCTTCGGCGGTCAGAGTTCCACGATGATCGCCGCCGGCGCGACGGGCATCAGCGACTCGGTCGATTTCGCGGTAGCCGCGCTCTCCGATGTGGCGATCAGCATCTACTTCCCGCAGAAGGCCGGCAACGAGACGTGCCACGGGACCGGCCTTCAGACGAACTACATCGCGTCGGGAGACGCGAGCGGCAGCGCGACGCTGAACGGCGCGCAGACGACCGGCCAATACCACTTCCTCGTAAACCTCGACATCCAGAACGCGGGCGCCGCGGGCGCCCTCGTACTGCTCGGCGCATCGATCACCGATGGCGTCGCGTCCTCCCAGGATGCGAATCGCCGGTGGCCCAACGATCTCGCGGTTCGTCTGGTCAACGCCGGGTACACCGTGGGCGTGTTGAACCAGGGAATCAGCGGCAATCAACTCCTCGTCGACGGGAGCGGCCAGAGCGCGCTCCACCGCTTCCCTCGCGACGTGGCAGCGCAACCGGGCGTGAAATGGGTGATCTTCGCCGACGACCCGATCAACGACCTCGGTGACAGCCACCCGACGGGCGCTCAGCTCATCGCCGGGGCCAAGCAGCTCATGGCGATGGCCCACCAGAGCGGCATCAAGTTTCTCTGCGCGACCCTGACCCCCTTCCAGGGCGCGAACTACTGGTCCGCCACCGAGGAGACCGGGCGCGAGCAGTACGACGCCTTCGTCCGCGGCGCCAGCAGCGGTTGCGACGGTGTCGTCGACATGGACGACGCCACCCACGACCCGGCGAACCCGACCAAGTATCTCCCAGCGTACAACAGCGGCGACAACCTCCACCCCAACACCGCGGGGCTGCAGGCCATGGCGAACGCCGTCGACCTCACGCTCTTCGCTGCGGGCGCTCCTCCCGGTGACGACGGCGGATCGCAGGACGCGAGCGAAGCCGCTGTCGGCGAGCCGGAGGCTGGCGCCGGGAGCAGCGCTGGCAGCAGCGGAGGCGTCAGTCTGGAAGCGGGAAGCGGGAGCGGATCAGGAAGCACCGGGAGCGGCGGCAGCAGCGACGCCAGCGGCGGCAACGGGAGTAGCAGCGGCGGCGGTGGCAGCGGTTCCTCGACGAGCGGAGGAGGCATGGTCGGCGGGACCAATTGGGGCCCGGACGGTGCCGCCGCGAGCGGCTCGAGCAGCGGCGGGTCCGGGGGGGACGCGATGGCTTACCCAAGCTACCCAAGCGCAAACACCGGCGAGTCCTCGGGCTGCAGCGCCGCCCCCTCGAAGGCCACTCCTCGCTCCGGCGCCGCCCTGGCCGCATTGTCGGCCTCTCTGGGGATAGCCCGCCGCCGCCGGCGACGCCGCGGAACTGCGACTTTCGCATGGTGATCCTTTCCCGCGGGGGTTCACGAATGCCGACGTAAGAGAAACAGGAGGAGAAGAGCAGTCCTCGCGCCAACCTGAATGCGATTTACCCGTTGTCGAACTGATCGCTCTCCAACTTGCCGTTCACGCTGTCAAGCGCGATGGATCCGGCATCACCGCACTCCTTCCACTCCCATGAGGAACCGAGCCGCGGGAGGCACCTCGACGTCGGACTCGCTGAGCCGCCTCATGTTGCGTCGGAACGCCACACGCGCCAGACGCACTCGCGAGCGCACAGTCCCAACGGGGATGTCGAGCAAACGCGCGATCTCGTCCCCCGATAGCTCGTCCACCTCGAACAGGACGAAGGCCTCGCGGAGTTTCTCGGGAAGCTTGCTCAAGATGGATTCGAGCAATTGCGCGAGCTCCTGCGAATCGAACCAAGGCACCGCGCTGCCGCGGATGGCTCCGCGCTGGGCGATCTCGCCCACGTCGACGAGCACCTCGCGCCGGATGAGCGCCGAACGCAGGTAGTCCCTCGCGACGCGCTGACAGATCGAATACAGCCAGGTAGTCAACGCAGCGCGGCCCTCGAAGCCCGGGAGCTGCCGATGGACGATGATGAACACGTTCTGCGTCACGTCCAGTAGGTCCGCTTTGCGCACGCGCAGCCTGGCCAGCGTTCGCCAAACAAACAAAAAGTGCGTCCGGTACACCTCCGGGAAGGAGGTCGGAACCGGGTGCGCCATGCTGCGGTCATCGCTCATACTTGCCATCCCGAGCCCCGGGGCCTGCGATTGTCGGAACACCGACCAGCCGGCAGTGCGCGTGCGGAGTAGCCAGGAGCATGCCACCCCGGTGTGCTCGCGCAGAGCCGGATAGGACGCCGAGCTGCGCGTCGGATCGACCCGCGATCCGGGAGCGTCACTGGACCGTCTGTACCAAGCGCGCGCACCTTGCGCGCGCCCGGTACGATCTGGGGGGGGACGCGCCCTCCGCCGAGGCTTCTGGCGGGGAGGCGATGAACGTCGCGCAGGCGGGAGATGCAGCCCGAATCGTGGAACCTGGGACCGTGCGTGACAAAGAGTGATTGGCAGCCGAGCGCCCCTCCACACAGTCGCCATGCTGGCAGCCTCTCGCTACCCGCTCCTCTCCCCTGCCGTCCTCGCTCTCGCCAGCTGCGCCGCCAGCGCGGATACCGCGCCGATCGCCCAAGGCCCCGGCGACGCTGCCATCGACGCCACGGCCAATGGGGCCTCTCCGGCGGACTCCGGAGATGAGAACGCCGGAGACGCGACCGTGTTTCCCTACGACGGTGGCACAGAGGCGGCGCTAACGCGTGCGAGCGACGCCGGCGACGCTGCGACCGACGCGACCGGAGGCGGCGCGACCGACGACGTCGCCGATGCAGGCGAGGACGCCGGAACCGAAGCCGGCACCTCATGCGCGGGGCTCTTCTGCGAGGACTTCGAGAACGGAGAGTTAGACGCGCGCAAGTGGAGCACGCAGATGTACGGCGGCGCGACCGTGACCGTTCAGCGGCAGACCGTCGCTCACGGTCAGTACGCGGTGCAGTTCCACTCCCTGGGAAAGCCTGCGAGCGGAGCCACGCAAGCCTACGTTTACCTCATCACGAGTGGCGTGGCGGCGAGCCTACACGTGCACAACTTCGGTCGCGCCTATCTCTACACGGCACCCCAACCGACAAGCAACAATCTCGGGCTCGTATGGGGCGGCACATCGGGGTTTCCGAAGCCCACCTACATGTCGCTCGCGGGCCACGGCAGCGGCTGGCAGTTCGGGTTCATCAAGCTGCAAGGATCTCCGCAGGGCGAAGTGCAAAGCCAAGTGCCGAGCCCGATACCGGTCGCGACATGGCTGTGCCTGGAGTGGGAGTTCAACGATCAGCCGGACGTCATCAACGTGTGGGGAAACGGACAGTCGATCGGTACGCTCGACGCCAATCACGTCGACTACCCGCCGGGCCGCGCCGCAGGCACGCCCCTTTACAACGGCATGAACAGCGGCTTGATCGGCGCGTTCACCGACTTCGGGTTCGGCATCTACGACTGGCACCCCGGCAACTACGCGTTCGACGTGTATTACGACGATATCGTGCTGGACATCAAGCGCGTGGGTTGTCTTTAGCAGCGATCGATTCGTGAGGTGCCCGCCACCCACTCGCGTAGGCAACACACCATCGAGATCAACTCCTCAACACCCTGGGCTCGCAGACGTTCACTCCGATATCGAAGGCGTTGGTGAACATATCGAGTGGATACATGGTCACGCTCATGGGAAACAAACTTTAGCGGGCAGAAGAGCGCCACCATGAATCGTCGAGTGCTCGCCTGTCTGTCTGTCGTGGCCGCGGCATGCGGGAGGAATCCCGGAGACAGCGGGAGCCCCGGCACGGGCGGCGACGGCGCTTCGACGGGCAGCTTGGAGGGAGGGGCGTCCGGTGGTGACGGCGGCTCGGGATCCGGCCACTCGTCGAGTGGCGGCAACTCGTCGAGCGGCAGCGCCTCGTCGGGTTCCTCCGATTCGCCGGGTACATCGAGCTCGTCGGGCTCGGGAGACTCCTCCGGCTCGGGCAGCACGTCGGGATCGGGAGCTTCCCCGGGGTCCTCGTCCGGTGCCGCCCCCACGTGCATGGCGCCGTCGACGACGCGCGCAGCGGGCATTATCTCGATGATGACGCTCGACCAGAAGGTGCTCGAGATGCACGGAGTGGGTGGGGCGTCGCCCGATATTCGCATCGTTCCTGCGGTTGCGCCGAACGTTCCCGCGTTCGTCGTGACGAATGGACCGGACGGAGCGACCAACGGAACGGTCACACCGGTCCCCCCCGCCACGGCGATGCCCTGCATGCTCGCCCTCGCCGCCACCTGGGACGTCGGGCTGGCCAACGCCTATGGGAAGGTCGTCGGCAGCGAAGCGAAGACGCTAGGCAACGAACTCCTCGAAGGGCCCGACATGCATCCCCCAGGCCGGGCGCACCTTCGAGAACCTGGGCGAGGATCCGTTCCTGGCCGGCAAGATGGCGGCGGCCGACATCCAAGGCATTCAGAGCCAGGGCGAGATCGGCGAGGCGAAGCACTTCGTCAATAACGAGCAGGAGGCCAACCGCCTCGCTATGAATGCGATCGTCGACGAGCGCACCGAGCGGGAGCTTTACCTGCTGCCGTTCGAGATGTCGGTGAAAGAGGGCTGCGTCGGCGCCGTGATGTGCGCATATCCACAGGTGAACGGGATGTACAGCTGCGAGAATGGGACGATCTTGAATCAGATCCTCAAGGGGGACTGGGGGTTCACCGGCGTGGTGACGTCCGACTTCGGCGCCGTCCACAGCACGGTGCCGTCGGTGACCAACGGGCTCGATTTGGAGATGCCTAGCGGCGTGTACCTTGGTACCGCGCTCTCGTCGGCGGTCTCGTCGGGGACGGTGATGCAGTCGGTCATCGACGAGCACCTCATGCGCCGGTTTGCGACGACGATGGCGCTCGGCCTGTGGGACTCGCCTCCCAAAGCGCAGCCGATCCCCATGGCGATGCTGACGTCCGACGGCATGACCGCGCGGCAGATCGCCGCCGCCGGCATCGTGTTGCTCAAGAACGACAGCGCGCTCCTGCCCCTCAGCGCGGCGTCGATCCACACGATCGCGCTGATCGGCCCGAACACGGCCAAGACCGGCGGCGGCGGCAGCTCGGCGGTCGTTCCGCTGTATACGGTGACGCCGCGGGCGGGGATCCAGGCGCATGCCGGCGGCGCGACCATCACGACGGACCCGGGGACGACGCTCGCGTCGGCACAAGCCGTCGCCAAGGCGGCGGACGTCGCGATCGTCATGGTCGGCGACGCGCGCTCGGAGGGGTCCGACCTTCCCATCACCCTCAGCGGCAACCAGGACGCGCTCATCGCAGCGGTGGCGATGTCGAGCCCGAAGACGATCGTTGTGGTCAAGACCGGCTCTGTCGCGCTGATGCCCTGGGCCAGCCAGGTGCCGGCCATCCTCGAGGCCTGGTACCCGGGCGAGGAGGACGGCAACGCGGTCGCGGACGTCCTCTTCGGCGCGGTCAATCCGTCAGGGAAGCTGCCCCTCACCTTCCCGGCAGAGCTCGTGGATCTCCCGGCGAACACGCCTTCGCAGTATCCATCCACCCCCACCACCGGGATCGCCCAGGCCCACTACTCCGAGGGGTTGCTGATGGGATACCGGTCGTACGACTCGCGCAGCGTGGCGCCGCTCTTCCCCTTCGGCTTCGGCCTCTCGTACACCACGTTCATGTACGCCAACCTGTACGTGAGCCCCGGCTCCAGCGACCCGGTCACCGTCGAGTTCGATGTCACCAACAGCGGCACCCGGGACGGCGCCGAGGTGGCGCAGGTCTACGTGGGGATGCCCATGGCTGCCGGCGAGCCGCCCAGGCAGCTGAAAGGCTTTCAGAAGCTGACGATCCCCGCGGGAATGACCCGCCACGCCAGCATCGCGCTCGACGCCCGCGCCTTTCAGATCTGGAACACGACGACCCACGCATGGGTGACGACGCCGGGCGCGTTCAGCATCCTGGTGGGCGGCTCGTCCCGCGACATCAAGCTGACCGGGACGGTCAGTAAGTGAGGTTCGTCGCTTCCTGACGCGGCCGGCACGCGTCGTTTCTTTTTCACGACCGGGCGACCGCGAGGGTGCAGCTTGGACCCGCTGCGCGCAGGGTGCGCACTGTTGGTCTCTCTCCAGCGTGCAAAGCACCGGGGCGCAGCGCGATCAACTCGGTGCTGGAGGCCTTTGCGACAGGAGGCCGCTCCATGGCACGCCCCTGGCTAGCCCGCGAGCACCCGACGGCAGGCGGTCGCGCCGCAGACATCGAAAGACTGATCGCCGTGTCGCGCGGCACCAACAGACAAGAAATAACAGACAAGAAAGGGGTGGACAGGCCGCAAGGTGCAGCGAGCGTGTCGACCGGGCGCACAAAGTCGCGCGCCGGCGAAGACGACAACTCGGCGGGTGAGTGCACCACAACTCACCAGAATGCAGCCGGCAACATGAACACCAAGCGAGCAAGCGCACGTTGGCTGGCCGCCGCGACCGTCGTGACCTCGGCGTGCGTCGGCAGCATCGGAGACAGCAGGAGGTCGAGCTCCGCGTCGACGGCACCGTCTCACGCAGAAAGCCGACTTCTTCTCGCTCTTCCAGAGCCAATCGACGTTTGTGAATAACGAGCTCGCGAAGGTCTACGGCTTGCCGGCACCTTTGGGAAACGCCTTCAAGCGCCCGGGACGAGCAGCAACCAGAGTGTGCGCCATGAGATCACGGGGGGGAATCGTGTCGACGAGCTGCTCGTCAGCGTGGTCTCCAGCGACTCTTTTCGCTTCGTAGATCCCAAGTATAAGGAAACGAGATGACTCGCCGAAACACGATTTCGCGTCGTGCGGTTCTTCGCGGAGTGCTCGCCGGCGGCGTCAGCTGTAGAAACTGAGACTTGAACTGACAGTCAGCCCGGCGGTGTCCGATGAC
>CALKVG010000419.1 GCA_937998045.1 uncultured Myxococcales bacterium | reverse complement strand
GAGACGTGCCGTCCAGGTTTCGACCACGCTCCGGCAAAGCCGGAGACGTGCCGTCAGGCCGCCCGCGATTCGCGAAGCAGGTCGAGCGCGAGCGGGGACGCCACGCTTCCATCGGCCATGCGCGTCCCGAGCGCCACACGAACGGCGCGCGCCGGCAGCTCGGCGTCCGCGAACACGGCCTCGACCACCTCCGCGATCTTCACCCCGCCGGAGCCGCGCACCTCCACCTCGGCGGACACCGCGACGAGATCGCCCGCGATCCCCGCGAGCGCCAGCGCGGACGCGCCATGCTCGTCCGACTCTCGACCCGGCTCCCGCAGAGCCGGAGACGTCCCGCCGGCGACCGCGATCGACCGCAGGAACCCTCGCACCTCGACGCGCTTCCCGATCCCGTCGATGCGACGCACCACGACGAGCTCCGTCGCCCGCAGCGCCGACTCCACGCGATCGCGCAGCCACGCGAGGCCGCCCCGCGCCTCGACGACGATGCGCGGAATTCCCACCACGTACCGAGCGCTATCGACGACCCGCGAGATCGCCGCGTCTCGAGGTCCGAGCGCCGCCGCGCCGACGAACCGCAGCCCGGAGTGCGCACCCTCGGAGAGCGCCGCCAGCAGGGACTGCGGATCCAGGTCTGCAGCGATCTTCACGTCGACCGCCTCGCACAGGCTCGCGACGCCGAGCGACAGCGCGGGGCCGAACGTCATCTCCGGCTTCGGGTGGAAGCCGCTGGAGTAGTAGAGCGGCAGCTCGAGGCGCCGGAAGCTCCGCGGCAGCGCGCGAATGACGTCCAGGTGCGAGAGGAACGCCGCCGGCCCGAGCTTCTCGTAGACGAACCGGTAGCGGCGCGCCTCCCCTTGAGAGAGGCGGACCGGCGGCGCTTGCGGGTTCGCGCGCCTCGCCGGCGGAGGAGGCGGCGGCCGGCGCTCGTCGGCCCCGAGCGTGCGCAGGTACACGAGCCGCTGCTCGCGCATCGCCGAAAGGTCGCACGCGATGCCGCAGTCGTAACAAACGAGCTTCCGGTCGTCGGCGAGCGCCTCGCGAACGTTCGTCGCGTGAACGAAGGCCCCGGCGACCTTGCCGCACGGCAAGGACAGGCGATTTTTCACCGCCTTGCGGTACTCGCGCAGCAAAAACCCGTCCTCGAGCCCCACGTCGATGTGGTCCCAAGGAAGCCGCGCCGTCACCGGGATCGTCCCGAGGTACTTCGCCGGCTCGATGTGGTGCGCCCGGAAGGCCGCCTCCCAGACGTCCATCTTCTTCTGGTCCTCCCACGAATCGAAGCGCGCCCCCCCGCGGTACGCCGTCTCGAGGACCGGACCGAGCGACCGGTCGCCGCGGGCGAACACGGCCTCGAGCCACGACGTATCGCAGTCGTGCGTGCGCAGATCGACGCCCCCGGCGCGCGCCTCTTGATCGAGCCACGCATGCTTGGCGCGCACGACGTCCGGCGCGTCCATCGCGCACCACTGGAACGGCGTATGCGGCTTCGGCACGTGCGTCGACACGCTCACCGTGACGCGGGGCGTGCCCGGCGTTCCCGCGGCCCGCTTCGCGCGCCTGCCGACCGCGCGTGCTCGCGAGCCCACCCGCGGTATCTCGCGGACGTCCTCCTCGGTCTCCGTCGGCAGCCCGATCATGAAATACAGCTTCATGCTCGACCAGCCGCGCGAGAAGACGCGCTCCGCGGTCTGTAGCAGCTGCTCCTCGGTCACGTTCTTGTTGATGACGTCGCGCATCCGCTGCGTACCGGCCTCCGGCGCGAACGTGACACCCGTCGCGCGCACGCGCGCCATGTCGTCGAGCACGTTCTCCTCGAGGCCGTACGCGCGAAGGCTCGACACACCGAGCGAGACCTTCTTCGGCGCGAGCTCGTCGACCACCTTCTTCACGAGCGGCGCGATGCACGAGTAGTCCGCCGTCGACAGCGACGTCAGGCTCGCCTCGTCGTAGCCGCTCTTTTTGATGGCGCCGACCACGGTGTCGACGATCTGCTGCGGATCGCGCTCGCGGACCGGGCGATAGATCATCCCCGCCTGGCAGAACCGGCAGCCCTCGGTGCAGCCGCGCGCGACCTCGATCGACATGCGGTCGAAGATGGCCTCCGGTCCCCCGATGGGGCTGTCGTCGGGGAACGGGAACCGGTTCAGGTCGTCGATGATCGTCCGCACGACCGGCAGCGGCGCCTCGGGCGCGAGCGCCCGATCGACGACGGTGAACCCCGTGTCGGCCTCGACGCGCGTCGCGTAGACCGACGGAACGTAGACCCCCGCGAGCTTCGCGAGCGCGCGCAGACGCTCGCCGCGCGGTACGCCTTCGCGCTTCAACCGGGCCCACGTCAGGGCCACTTCTCCCGTTCGCTCCTCTCCGTCTCCGACGACGATCGCGTCGACGAACGGAGCCAGCGGCTCCGGATGGGTCGCCGTCGGCCCGCCGGCGAGGACCAGCGGGTCGGCCTCCCCGCGCGCGTCGGTCCGGAGCGGGACGCCCCCGAGGTCGAGCATGAGGAGCACGTTCGTGTACGTCAGCTCGAACTGCAGCGAGAAGCCCACCACGTCGAAGTCGCGCAGCGGACGCGCGCTCTCGCACGTCACGAGCGGCAGCCCGCGGGCGCGCAGCTGCGCCTCCATGTCCACCCACGGCGCGTACGCGCGCTCCGCGAGCGTGCGCGGGTCGTCGTTCAGCAGCTTGTAGAGGATCTTGAACCCCAGATGGCTCATCCCGATGTCGTAGACATCGGGGAACGCCAGACAGACGCGCGCCTCCACGCCGTCCCAGTCCTTGTGCCGCGCGCCCTGCTCCCCGCCCAGGTAGCGGGCTGGCTTCTGCACCAGATGCACGAACGAGGCGTACGGGTGTTCAGCGGTGGGGCGCGCCATCTCGGTCTGGTGATAGCGCAACCCGGCTCACCGCTCGACCAGCATGGCGATCCCCTGGCCCACCCCGATGCACAGCGCGGCCATTCCGCGCCGCGCCCCGCGAGCTCTCATCCCCCAGAGGAGCGTCCCGAGGACGCGCGCCCCGCTCGAGCCGATGGGGTGGCCCAGCGCGATGGCGCCGCCGTTCACGTTCACGCGCGCCGGGTCCAGCTCGAGCCCGCGCACGCACGCGATCGCCTGCGCCGCGAACGCCTCGTTCAGCTCGGCGACGTCGAGCTCCGCCGCCTTCCAGCCCGCGCGCTCGAGCGCCCTTCGCCCTGCGGGGATCGGCCCTTCGCCCATCAGGTTCGGATGCACCGCCGCCGTCGCGTGCGCAACGACTCGCGCCAGCGGATCCACCCCAGCCTTCCGCACCGCTTCGCCGCTCACCACCATCACCGCGGCCGCCCCGTCGTTCAGCGGCGAGCTGTTCCCCGCCGTCACGCTTCCGCCCTTGCGGAACGCCGGCGCCAGCTTCGAGAGAGCCTCGATCGTCGTGTCCGGTCGCGGCGACTCGTCCTTCGCAAAGAGCGCCGCGTCGCCCTTCTTTTGCGGCACCGGGACCGCCACGATCTCGCGATCGAACGCGCCCGCGGCGATCGCCGCGCCCGCTTTCCGCTGCGATCCGACCGCGAACTCGTCTTGCTCCGCGCGCGAGATCCCCCACTTCGCGGCGACCTCCTCGGCCGTCTCGCCCATCGAAAGCAGCGGGAACCGCGCCTCCATGCGCGCGTTCTCGAAACGCCACCCGAGCGTCGTGTCGTAGACCCGCGGCGGCGTGCGTGCGAACGCCTCCTCGGACTTCGCGAACGCGAACGGCGCGCGCGTCATGCTCTCCACGCCGCCGGCGATCGCCACGTCTGCCTCTCCCGTCACCACCCGACGAACGGCGTCGCACACCGCCTCGAGCCCCGAGCCGCACAGACGGTTCACCGTGACGGCCGGCACCTCGTACGGCAGCCCCGCCAGCAGCCCCGCCATGCGGGCCACGTTGCGGTTGTCCTCTCCGGCCTGGTTCGTCGCGCCGAACACGACGTGGTCGAGCCTCGCGTACAGCGCCGGGTTGCGTTGGCCGAGGGCCGACACCACGTGCGCCGCGAGGTCGTCCGGCCGCACCGTCGAGAGCGCGCCCCGGAAGCGCGCGATCGGCGTCCGCACCGCGTCGACGAGAAAAGCCTCTCTCGGAGTCGTCATCTGGCGGGCGAGCTTAGCGCTCGGCGCCAGGGTTCGACCACGCTCCGGCAGAGCCGACGGCACGTCTCCGGCTTTGCCGGAGCGTGGTCATGACTCGGGAGACGTGCCGTCGTTCCGTCAAGCGTGCTCCACCACGACCGTTCGCATCTTTCCGTTCGCCGCCGGCGGGATCCCGTCGCGGAACTCGACCGTGAAGGGCAGGCCCCGCAGGTACTCCCCGAACCGCGATACGATCGCGTCGAACCCCTCCTGCGTCCAGTCGCGTCCGCGCACCACCCGGAGGACCACCTCGCCGCTCGCGCGCTGCACCGCCTGGAACTGCTTTACCAGGTCCCGCCGCGTGTCGCTGAAGAGCACGTGGAAGACGATGCCGGGCACGGCGTTTCCCTCGCGGTCGCGCAGCATGTCCGCGCGGCGGCCCTCGACCCGGTCGAGCTTGCGCAGACCGCGACCGCAAGCGCAGCGCTGCGGCGACCCGGCCCGGGCGAGGTCTCCGTTCTGGTAGCGGATGAGCGGCATCCCGTAGTTGTGCAGGTCGGTGACCAGGACGTCCCCCGTCTCGCCCGGGCCCACCGGCTTGCCGCTCCTCGCGATCTCGACCAGGACGTTCTCGTCCATCGTGTGCATCCCGTCGTGCGCCTCGCACTCCGCCGCGAGGAGCATCGTCTCGCGGGAGCCGTACGTCTCGAAGACCTGCGGCCCGAACGCCCGCTCGATCACGGCGCGATCCGACGCGAGGACCGCTTCCGCCCCGCAGACGACGGGCACGTCCGGCCAGTCGCGCAGACCGTTGTCGACGATCCACCGCGCGAACTGCGCGCAGGACTGCGTGTAGCAAATGATGACCGCGGGCCGCCGCTTGCGCAGGAGCGCGAGCGCCCAGCAGCGTGCCTCCTCGTCTTGCCGCATCGAATCGACGAACGTCTCGCGCTTGATCGCCCGATCGAGCCGCACCTTCATCGCGCTCGACCCCTTCGTCGGCGAGCTCACGATCGCCCAGTAGTAGAGGACCGGCAGCCCGGGGCGGTAGCCGCTCCAGGAGTAGCCGCGAATGCGGATCGCTTGCCTCCAGCTCTCGCTCTCCGGCGAATACTCGAACCACAGCGGCGCCCCGGTCGACCCGCTCGTCGACTTCTTCAGGTTCACGCCCGCATAGGCCGGGTCGACGAGGTCACCGTATCGCTCGCGGACGATCTCGCGCGTGAGCACGGGCAGCGCCGCCAGGTCCTCTCTCCGCGTTACGGCCCGCGCGTCGAAACCCACGCGCGCGAACACCTCCCGCCAGTAGGGGATGCGCTCCCCCGCGTGCACGAGGAGCGCGCGCAGCGACTCCACCTGGTAAAGGTCCACCTCTTCCGGTGAGCGCCACTGCATCGCGTCGACGAACGCGAGGTGCTTCGGCGTCGTGCGCCCCCGCACCAGGCGCTCCCAAGCCGGCCACATCCAATGCCGGTACGCGCGCGCGTACGTGCGCGCCCCGAAGGATGGACCCGCCGGCGCCGTCTCGCTTCGATCCTCGTTGGCCATGTGCACTGCCCCCGACGGCACGTCTCCGGCTTGACGGAGCGTCGTCGAACCTCTGCCGAGGACTGGAGCAACGGCCGTACCTCGACCCGGCGCAGCGACGTTTCCTTGCGGGCAATGCGGAAATTGCGTGGCAGGGCGGCACGCCGGGCGTGGGCTGTCACACGCGCGGGTGCGGGGCGCCGTCTTTCCAGACGTAGAAGCCCTCGCCGGTCTTCTTGCCGAGCTTCCCGGCGCGCACCATCTGTCGAAGGAGTACCGGCGGGCGGAACTGCTCGCCGACCTCGCGCTCTAGGTGCTCGAGGATGGCAAGTCGAACGTCCAGGCCCACCAGGTCGGTCAGTTTCAGCGGTCCCATCGGGTGGCGGTAACCGAGCTCCATCGCGCGGTCGATGTCGACGGCGCTGGCGACGCCCCCCTCGAGCATTCGGATGGCTTCCGCACCCAGGATCACGCCGAGGCGGCTCGTCGCGAAGCCGGGAACGTCGCGCACGACGATGGGCGTCTTGCCGATCGCGCGTGCGAACGCGAGCGCCCCCTCGACGGTGCCTTCGCTCGTCGCCATCCCGCGCACCACTTCCAGGAGCTCCATCACCGGCGGCGGATTGAAGAAGTGGAGCCCGACCGTCCGCTCGGCGGCCCCGATGCGCGCGCCGATCTCCGTCAGCGACAGCGACGAGGTGTTCGACCCGATCGTCGCGGAGGCAGGCGCCGCCGCGACGGCCTCCGCGAGGAGCTTCGCCTTCACCTCGAGGTTCTCCGGCGCCGCCTCGATCACCAGGTCCGCGCCCGCGCACGCCGCGCCCACGTCGCCGGCGACCGAGAGCGCCGCCTCGGCTCTCGCCCTCTGCTCCGCGACGATCTTCCCCTTGCCCTCGAGCTTCGCGAGCTGCGCCGCGATCGCCACCAGGGCCGCCTCGCCGCGGCCGGGCGCCGCGTCGAACACACGCGTGGCCATGCCCGCGCAAGCCGTCACCTGCGCGATTCCTTGCCCCATGGTGCCCGCCCCGAGGACGGCCACCTTCGAGATTCGACCACGCTCCGGCAAAGCCGACGGCACGTCTCCGGCTTTGCCGGAGCGTGGTCGAGACTCTGGAGACGTGCCGTCTTTAATCACGCCGTCGCCCCCGCTTGCAGCTCGGAGAGCGACGCCCCGCACTCGCACGACGGCGGCACGTGCGCCTTGTGGTACACGCGCTCGCAGCTCGGGCACACGCGCGCGTCCGGCTCGTACGCGATGACCTTCCCGCTCGCCGCGCAGTGTTTGCCCACCACCTGCGGCGGCTCGAGCGCCCGCACTTCGCCCAGCGTCGACCGCGCCTCGGGCAGCGCCACGTCCTCGGGCACGTTCACCACCGCCGGCACGCGCTGCCGCGCTTCCTTCACGATCCACGCGGCCGCCGCGGGGTGGCTCGTCAGCGACGCGACGACCGTGAGCGGGGACCCGAGGTCGTCCTTGCCGGACGCGCGCACCGCGTTGTCGCGCCACTCGATCTTCTCGATCGCGTACCACGCCATGCGCTTCAAGCCGCCCTTCTCCGTCGCGAGGCCGCCGTCGCCGACCCGCAGCGCCGGTTCGCCGCTCGTGCCGAGCCAGATGGCCGCCCCGACCAGCAGCGCGCCCGCCGCCAGGATGTACGGCCCCACCTTCAAAGGCTCGGGCCCGCCCTCGCGAAGAAGCGACCCGAACTGGCCCCACGCTCCGGCTCCCATCGCTGCCGCACCGAGCGCGCCGAGCACGTAGACCAGGCTCGGGCGCGTGCTCGCCTGCGGCTCGAACCGCCGTTCGCGGCGCTCGCGCGGCTTTGCTTGCTTCGACGACTTCTTCTTCTTGGCGCTGTCCTTGGCCATGGGGGCTCTTACCAGGTTTTGACCCGCGCTCCGGCAAAGCCGGAGACGAGCCGTCAGTACCCTGGAATCCGCGTCCTGACCAGAGGCCTCAGCCCATCCGACCGATCTCGTCGTAGAGATACGCCGCGCTCTTGATGCCGAGGTGGAAGTTCTCCAGGTCGAGCCACTCGTTCGGCGCGTGGGCGTTCTCGTCGGGCTGGCCGAAGCCCATGAGCAGACACGGCTTGCCCGTCGCGTCGGCGATCGTGCGGACGAACGGGATGCTCCCGCCCTCGCGCATGAACACCGTGGGCTTGCCGAACGCCTTCGAAAACGCGCGCTTCGCCAGCTCGTACACGGGGTGATCCGTCGGAGCGAGGTACGGCCTGCCCCCGTGCAGGATCTGCGTGTGCACGCGAACTCCCGGCGGCGCCACGCGCGCGAAGTGCGCCGCAAGCTTGCGCATGATGTCGTCGGGCTCCTGGTCCGGCACGAGGCGACAGCTCACCTTCGCCGACGCACGCGCCGGGATGATCGTCTTCGCGCCTTCGCCCTCGAAGCCGCCGGAGATGCCGCAGCAGTCGAGCGTCGGCCGCGCCCAGACGCGCTCGAGCGTCGAGTACCCGGCCTCTCCCCACGTCGCCGGACTGCCCGTCGTGCGCAGCCACTCCTTCTCGTCGAACGGCAGCGCCGCGATCTCGCGCCGCTCGCCGTCCGCCAGCGGGCGCACGGCGTCGTAGAAGCCCTCGACGGTGACGCGTCCGTCGTCGTCGTGCAGCGTCGCGATCATCTTCGCGAGCGCGTTCACCGGGTTCATCACGCCGCCGCCGAACGAACCCGAGTGCAGGTCGACGCCGGGCCCTTCGACGCGCACCTCGACGTACGCGAGCCCGCGCAGGCCGACGCACAAGGACGGGATGCCGCGTCCGAACATCGCCGTGTCGCTCACGCACACGAAGTCCGCCACGAGCTCGCTCGCGTGATCGCGCATGAGCGCGTCGAGGTTCATGCTGCCGACCTCTTCCTCGCCCTCGACGAGCAGCTTCAGGTTCAGCGGCAACGCGCCCGTCGCCGCGATGAACGCCTCGACTGCCTTCGCGTGGATGTAGACCTGTCCCTTGTCGTCGACGACGCCTCGCCCCCAGAGCCGCCCGTCGCGAACGGCCGGCTCGAACGGCGGAGAGATCCACTCGGCGAGCGGCTCGACCGGCTGCACGTCGTGATGGCCGTACACGAGGAGCGTCGGCTTCCCCGGCGCCCGCATCCACTCGGCAAAGACGGCGGGATGCCCGGCCGTGGGCCACACCGCGACCCGATCGGCGTGCAGCGTGCGCAGGTGTTCGGCCAGATGCTCCGCGCTGCGCTTCACGTCCGGCGCCCGCGCCGGTTCGCTCGATACCGAGGGGATGCGCACCCAGGCCAAGAGCTCTTCGACGAAGCGCGCGCGGTGCGAATCGATGAACGAAAGGACGTCCTTCATCGGGGAGGCGAGGAGCCTACATCACGAAGCGCCGATGGGCTCGCGCACGTTACTTCGCGAGCAGCGCCAGCGCTTCGCGCAAGAGCTCCTCGAGCGGCGCTCCCTGCGGTCGCGCTCCGAGCGCCGCGATCGCGCGATCGGCCTCCGCCGGGCGAAAACCCATGCCCGTCAGCGCGCCGCGCAACCGCTCGTCTCCGTTCGCGGGGGCGCGGTCGGTCGTCGTCGCCGCCGCCGCTCCGAGCGCGGGAGCGTCCGGCAGCTTGTCGCGCAGCTCGAGCAAGAGGCGCTCGGCGATCTTCTTCCCCACGCCGGGCACGCCCTTGAACGCGTCCAGCTCCTGCCGCGCGACGGCGCGCGCGAGCTCCGCCGCGGGCAGCGCGCCCAGCACGCCGACCGCGATCTTCGGTCCCACGTTCGACACACCCAGCAGCGCGCGGAACGCCGCGCGCTCGACCTCGTCCGAGAACCCGAAGAGCGCCAGCGCGTCCTCGCGCACGTGCGTGTGCACCCACAAGGTCACGCGGCCGCCGTCGTCCGTCCGCGCGCGGCCCAACGTACCCAGCGGGACCGCGACCTCGTACCCCACCCCGCCCACGTCCACGACGACGGCGCCATCCCCATCCTGAGCCACGACCTTGCCGGTCAGCCGGCCGATCATGCGCGCCACCCTAGCAGAACCCGCGAGTTCGCGCGGGACAGCGTTTCAGCGCTGCGCCATCCGCCCCGGCGCGGCCCAGGGGCACGCGGTGGGGTCGGGCGCGTCGAGGGGCAGAGGCTCCGTGATGGAACGGCGCGCGGCCGCCAGCGGCGCGTCGTCGACGAGGGTGACTTCGCCGTCGGAGACGGCGACGCCGAGCTCCTGGAAGAGCTGCGGCAGGTCGACGCTCCACGGCGTCCGCGCCATCGCGTCGTGCAGCGGGCGCAGGACCGACGCACCGACCGACGCGTCCGCCGTCTCGAGCAGGCGCTCGAAGTCCCAGATCTGCGCGATGCTCCCGCCCGACGCGAGGACCCCGCGAAGCGCGTCCTCCAGCCCGAGACGGTTCCCCGTCCGCCGCCGTATCTCGAGGTCCGCCACGAGACAGAACGTCGCGCCACCCCAGTACGTCCGCGCCCAGTCCGGCGTCCCGTCCAGGCCGTGGTCGCCGCGCGCCAGCGCTCCCTTCGGCATCCCCAGCGCGAACTCGCGCCACACCTGCTGGGGTCGCAGCTCGCCCGCGCGCGCCCGCGCGATCGGCTGCAGGTACACGGCGAGCCCCTCCTCGATCCAGTGGTGCCGCCGCGACACGCTCGGCACCGCCAGGTGAGCCATCTCGTGCGGCAGGACCCAGTCGCTGTCGAGCGCCGCGCCGTCCGCCTTCTCGCCGACTTCGACCACGATCGACGCGCCCCCGTCGCCCATCGTCTCGCCATGACGCACGACGTCGCCCCGCGCGGGGACGACGAGCACGAGCACGCGCTCCAGCGGGAAGCACCCGAGGAACCGCGCCATCGTGCGCGCGCTGTGCGCCGCCCACGTCACGAGCTCGTCGTCGCTCACGCGGTAGCTCGCCGGCGCGATGGCCAGGTCGATGGTCGCCCCTCGAACGACCTCCACGTGGCGCATCCGCATCGGCCCGAACGCGGCGTACGGTGCGACGGCGAGCGTCGCGGCGTCCGCTTCGTACGTGCCGGGAGGGCCGTCGTCCGTCTCGAAGATGCCCGTCGCGAAGCCGGTGTCGTTGTCGGTGTGAACGCGGAAGCGGTAGCGCGCTCTGGCGGGCGCGAGGGCCGGGTGCAGCAGCCAGACCGACGGCGCGGCCTCGATGACGTCACCCCAGGCGTTCGCGATGTCCGTGTCGCGCAGCGCGGCAGCCGCTTCGGCGAGCTCGTAGCGGTACCTCAGATGGCAGCCGCGCGCGCACTCCGGGACGTGGAGCGCTGCGGCGCGCCAGGCGCCCTCGTGCCAGCCCTCGTCGTCCTCGACTTCGGCGTCGCGGACGAAGGCCTCGGCCCCCCGGCGCACCACGAGGTCCGCCAGCGATCCGGGGGGGAGCCACGCCTCGATCCGCAGCTCACGCGCCCCGCCGTCCGCGACGACATCGTATCGCCAGCTCGTCACCGGGCCACCGGTTGGCGCCGCCGCCGGCCCGCCTCGCGCAGCGCAGGCTGCCTGTCCGAAGGCCACACCCGCTGCCACCGCACACACTGCCAATCCACGCATCTGGGGTACTGCTCCGCGCGTCTCTGCCGAACCTGGGAGCATGAGGTGCATGAACTGAGCCGCGGCTCTGCCGCGCTCTCTGGCCGCGACAACGCAGCGTGTCCTGTTGCATTCGCGTGTTGTCTGTTGCGCCGCGCCGCGCCGCGGCACCGCATGGCCCCGCGTTTGCGTCGCCTACCGTGGGACGGCACGTCTCCGGCTATGCCGGAGCGTGGTCGAGACTGGGACGAAGTCGGAGGCCCAAGCGATGCCCCAAAGCTCACCTCGGGTGGTCGTCGTGACCGGCGCTTCGGCGGGCGTCGGTCGCGCCACGGCGCGCGCTTTCGCGAAGACAGGCGCTCACGTCGGTCTGGTCGCGCGCGCGGCATCGACGGGCTGAACGCCGCGCGTCGCGAGGTCGAAGCCGCCGGAAGCCAGGCGGTCGTCGTGCAAGCCGACGTCGCCTACCCGGATCAAGTCGAAGCCGCCGCCGAACGGATCGAGCAGCGCCTCGGCCCCATCGACGTGTGGGTCAACAACGCCATGACGAGCGTCTTTTCGCCTGTCAAAGAGATGACAGCGCTCGAATTCCGTCGCGTCACCGAGGTGACCTACCTCGGCGTCGTGCACGGCACGATGGCCGCGCTCAAGCGCATGCTCCCGCGCGACCGCGGGACCATCGTGCAGGTGGGCAGCGCGCTCGCCAAGCGGAGCGTCCCGCTGCAGTCGGCGTACTGCGCGGCCAAGCACGCGGTCGAGGGCTTCACCGAATCGCTCCGCTGCGAGCTCTTGCACGACAAGAGCCGGGTTCACGTCACGCTCGTGCACCTGCCGGCGATGAACACGCCGCAGTTCGACTGGGTGAAGTCCCGCTTGCCGCGCCGACCCCAGCCCGTGCCGCCCATCTATCAGCCCGAAGTCGCCGCCGAGGCCATCGTGTGGGCTGCCCATCACGGCGGAAAGAAGGAGCTCTACGTCGGCGCAGCCACCGTGAAGGCCATCGTCGGCAACAAGGTCGCGGCGCCGCTCATCGACCGCTACCTCGCCAGGACCGGTTACGAGAAGCAGCAGACCAACGGCGTCGACCCGCACGATCGCCCGACCGACCTGTGGGCCCCCGTCGCCGGAGACCACGGCGCGCACGGCCGCTTCGACGCGCGATCGCGCTCCTTCAGCCTGCAGACGTGGCTCTCGCTCAACCGCGTCGAGCTCTCCATCGGCGCCGCGCTCGTCGCCGTCCTCGTCGGCGCCGCTTTCAAGCGCCGGTGAGCCGCTAGTTGTTCGGCGCGCCCTGCGCGATCCAGCGGGCGATCTTCGTCAACGTCGGGGGGTCGAGCGCCTGGTTGCCGAAGGGCATCGACTGGCCGCAGTTGGGGTACGCGCTGCCGCCGGCGGCGCACTCGGCGGCGAACTTGCACATCGTGTTGTCGACCTTCTGCCAGAGGAAGCTCTCGTCGAGGTTGCCCGCGGTGACGAGGTTCATCTTCGGGTCCTCGGCGGAGGCGACGCCGACGAGGGACTGGCGCACTGCGGCGGCGTCGGTGCCGCCGTCGGCGTAGGCGAGGAAGGGGCGACCCATCGGGCCGACGCCGGGCGCGCCGTGGCACGTGGAGCCGGTGAAGGCGCAGCTGAACTGGAAGACGGGCACGATGTCGGCGGCGAACGACACCGTCGGCGTCGTCAGGCCTCCGTCGAGCGGATCGGCGGGATCGGGGCACGCGCCGTCGGTGGGGAGGCCGTCGCCGGGGCCGGAGTCGATCGCGGCGACGGGCGGCGACGAATCGAAGCAGGCGGCGAGGAGGAGAAAAGAAAGGGAACCCAAGCTTCGGACGATCATCGTGTCGCGGTGTGTCCTTTCGCAGTGGACCTTAGCAAACGCGCGCGCGTGTGCAGGTGTCGCGTGTCGCCGATTGCTGCAGCGGACGGCGCGAGCGAGCGGGTTGGCGGATGGTCTCCCGGGTCTCGACCGCGCTCGGGCAGAGACGACGGCACGTCTC
>CALKVG010000418.1 GCA_937998045.1 uncultured Myxococcales bacterium | reverse complement strand
GCGGGGCGCCGGCTCGGAGAAGCGACGTTCCCGAGCAACCGAGCGTCTCTTCCAGCAGGTCGAGCGTCGGTTGCTCAGGAACAGGCGACGCGGCGACTTCGCGGAGCGCCCTGGGGTAATGTCCCCGTTCGTCCCTAACCCTCTTAAGCGCTCAGGGCACGATTTCCTCTGACGACCGTAATCGATTTTCTTGATCCGGGAGAATCCCGCCGTCGTTCGCCGGGATGCCGGACGGCGCCGGAGCCGGCTCCGTGGTGGTCGGCTGTGGCGGAGGCGCCGCCACCTCGCCGACGGGCGACATCAGCGCGAAGAGGATCAAGAGGAGGGTCAGCATCCCGAGCATCGCGAGCTTGGCGCGGAACTTCGCGCGCATCCGCGAAAGACGGTTGTCGACGGCGGTCGTGCTGATGCCGAGCTCCGTGGCGAGCTCCTTGTGCGATACGCCGTCGGCCTCCCCTTGAAGGATCTCCTCGCCGTGCTCCGGCATCTGGCCGGCGTCGAAGAGCTCCTCCAGGATGGCGATGTACCGCTTCGTGTCGACGGGATCGCGGCCCTCCCACGGCAGCATGGGGCTCGGGTACGCGTCGGGGTCCTCGCAGAGCCCGGCGTTGTACCGGGATCGACGCTTCGTTCGGCGCAGGCGATCGATCGCCATGTGGGTGGCGATGGTCGTCGCGAGCGCCTTCCAGTCCGCGAGGGTGCCCGGCATCGCGCGCTTGCGGGCGATCGCGATCGCGGCCGTTTGGACGTCGGCGACGGTGTCCGGCAGGTCCTGCGGCGCGACCCTGTGGAGGCGAAGCGTGCGCCGGACGGCGCGCACGATCTCCGGGCGTGCGGCGTGCGCCGTCGTGTCCGGGGTCGCGCCGCGCGCGGCGTTGTCGTTGGCCTCGACCGACGAGGCGTTGTCGTTACCAAGGCCGGACACGGTGTCCCCGATCGGCCGGCGTGCAGATAGCACGCCGGCACTTTCTCCCTCCGAGTCGATCGAGGCCGTGAGCGGCAGCGCGGTGGTCGTGGCTGGCTTCGTGTTGTCTTCGTGGGTGTTCATGGCGTTCGTCTCCGTGGTGGTCAGGGTCTTGGTCGGGTTGCGTTGCGGGTCGAAGTCACACTCGGGCGGCACGCCCGCTGCCCCGCTACGGGGGGCGGACGTTCACCGAGAGAAGAACCGGCGCGACGCGCGCGGTTACTGCCTGCCGCTCGCCTCTCTCACCCCCATACTGGCCAACCGGCGTTTTTTGTGACGCCCTTGGGCGTCGATTTTTGGGGGGGCGTGCGGTACGGCAAAACGGCGATGGGCGAGGAGCTCTTTTACGAGGAGGCGGTACGGGACGTCATCCGCGCGATCCTCGTCTCCAAGGGGGTCACCGAGGACCTCGAGGGCGACGTCCACGAGGTGGTCCTGAGGTGCATAAGGCACGTCCGCGAGACCGGTCGGCCCCCCGAAACCGTCAAAGAAGCGGTCCCGATCGCCCGCTCGGCTGCGGACAAGTACGCCAAAGAAGTCGTGAAAAAGCGCGTCGCGCGGAGCAAGCGCAACGTCGGCCCGACGGGAGACGCCGACGAACATGCCGCGCAGGAGCGGCAAGGCGGCGACCCCGTCGACGCGAGCCGCGCGTTGAGCGCGGCGGCGCAGAAGCTGACGGACAAGGAAAGGGAGGTCCTGACCGACGTGAGCGGCGGCGTCCGGCACAGGGTGCTCGCCGCCGAGCACAACATGTCCGAGCCCGCGATGCGCAAGTGGACGCAGCGGATCCGCGAGAAGGCGCTCGCCGGGATGAAAGAGAGGGGCCTCCCCGTCGCGATGGGGATGGCCGCGGTGTTCAGCGTGGGAGTCGCGCTTTACTTCGGGGCCTTTCAGCAGCCCGGCGACTCGACCCACGGGCGCCCGCCCGACGACGACCCGCGGGAGGTCGCATACGAGCGGCGGAGTGAAGCCGCGGCTGCCTGCAAAGAGAAGCGGTGGGACGCGTGCGAGGAGGCGCTCGACCGTGCAGCGCGGCTGGATCCGGAGGGAGACCGCGCGCGAGAGGTGAGCGATCTGCGTGCCGCGATCGCTGCCGGCCGCGACGCGGCCGGACCGGGCGACGCTCGCTAGCCCAGCGCGAGGCGCTCTCGCGATGGCGCAGCTCGTCGAGGCCGAGGCCCGTGCGACCGCCGCAGCTTGCGAGGACTGCGGCGAGGGTCAGAAGGGGCGGCAGCGAGCGCACGGCCGACAGCGTCGGCTCTCACGGATCCCCGGTACTACGAGACGGCGACGACGCGTTCAGGACGACGATCCGCGACTTTCGATACGTTCCGTACATATGCGTCGACGCCGCGATCGAGATCGCTGAACGGCCGTCTGCCGGCGCTTTCACGAGACGTCGCTCTCGTAGACCGTCGGGCCGACCCTGGCCGACAGGGGAAGCTTGTTGCCCGCGGTATCGTAAATGCGTACGGCACGCTGCGCTTGGTTTTAGGGACCGTGGAATATCGACAGGGCATAAAACTGCACGTTTGCGCCGACCGTGCTGCTACTCCCTGCGGACTGATCGTAGTCGCCCGCCTTGAAGTACATGTTCTCCTGGTCGAACGTCGACGACATCGTCCACGTCTGCGGCGCGCCGCCATTGACGACCAGACTGATCGCATTGCCCGAGAGGCCGATCACGTAGCTCCACTGCGTGCCGACGGCCACGTTGCCGACAGTGTAGGTAACCTCGTTGCCGCCCGCGGGCGTCTGCTCGATCGCCATCTGGATCTTGCCGGTCGCGAAGTAGAACAGCTCGAGCAGCGGCTTCGTCGACGCCGGGACCCCGGTGCCCAGGTGAATCTGACCCACCGCCACCTTACTGGGGATCACAGTCGCCTTGAGCGTCGCGCTCAGCTTGTGAGTACCGGTCGTCGCCCAATTCGCAGGCATTCCGCTCGCGGTCATTTCGCGAAGCTCGGACCGGGGATAACTCGAATTCGGCGTCGTGACTCCGTTCTCGGGGTCCCAGAACGTCATCGACCCGTCGGTCTTGTCGGAGAAGAAGTAGCTGTCCTGAAAACCGTTGGGGCCCATGAGCTGCGCTGGCAGGATGGTCGTTGGCATTCCGGGCGAGCCAACGGGTTCCTGGAGCTCCCACAGCGAGAGGTCGAAGTTACCACCGGGGGCGACGTTCGGATTCAGTCCGCCGGAGGAACCGCCGCTCGAAGAGGTTCCGCCCGACGAGCCGCTGCTCGAAGAGGTCCCGCTCGACGAGCCACTGCTCGAAGA
>CALKVG010000417.1 GCA_937998045.1 uncultured Myxococcales bacterium | reverse complement strand
TTGTTCACGTTCTTCCGGTTGTTGGTTTCGCGCGCGCTCATGAACACGTCGATTTCGCGCATCCCCACGGCCCGGGCGCGCTCGAGACCCTTCGCGTTGGGACAGAGGGCGCTGAAGGTCACGCCCGGAGGCGGTGTGGCATGTGCACCCAGCTCGTCCGCATCGGCAAGCTGCGGAATCCACTTGGGAGAGACGAAACTCGTGATCTCGATCCGGCGGAGCCCCGCAAGGACGAGCGCGTCTATCAACCGAAGCTTCCCGCGTAGCGGCACGGTCGCACGCTCGTTCTGGAGCCCGTCTCGCAGCGATACTTCGTACACCGAGACTTGGTCGGCTGTCCGGTCGAAGAGGGCCACAGCCAAACCATAGTGCGTGGTATCCTGGAAGGCGATGCGCGACGCTCAGGACCGAGAAGCCCCCTCGAACCTACGAGGACGGCTATCGGAAGTGTACCTACCGGCACTGCTCGACGGACAGGCCGATCAGCTCGCTCGACGCCTCGGTGAGCGCGCGACGGTCGACGACCCCATCTTCGGCAGAGCCAGCGGACTACCCGGGCTCGAGCGCTACCTGCGCGAGATGGGCGAGTGGCTCGTCAAGCACCAGGGGGCCTTCGAGAAACTCGGACTCACGCTCGGCTCGGACCGGGACGTCACGGAGGGCACCCTGGCGCTCTCCTTCGACGGCCGTCGCGTTTCGGTGCCGGTCGCCGTCGTGGCCGAGCTTCGCAAGGAGCGCGAGGTCGAGCTGCGCCTCTACTATTCGACGGCGCCGATCCACGGCACGCATGCCGTGCGCGCTCCGCTGCTGCCGCAGGACGACGAAGTGGCGGTGCCGCCGCCGGTCGCTGCACACCTCGACGCCCTCGCGCGCGGCGACCTCGAGGCCGCCGTGGCGTCGTTCCAGCACGGCGGCACGGTTCGCGACCCCGCCGGCGCGACGCACTCGCGCGGCGATGCGGGTGGAGCGCTGCGCGCGTACTACGCGAATGTCTTCCGCGGCCCTGCGGCAGACGGCCGCGGAGCGGGGGTCGACATCCTCAAGGGAGCTCGCGCCGACGACGGTCGCACGTGTGCGCTCGAGTACACGGTCGTCCGCGTGCACGGCAAGGACGTGCCGCCGCAGGCCGGACTCGCAGTGTACGAGCGAGGCGAGAGCGGCCTCCTTCGGGCCCTGCGCGTCTACGAAGAAGACATCCAGGTGTAAGCGCGCGCACACGCCCTGGGTCGTGCCGCGGGCAGGGAGGACCATCCATGAAAACGGGGAGCGTGGCGAGCACGGTCGTCCTCGCCGTCGTTGTCATCGCCTGCGGAGGATCCACGGGCACCGTCAGCAACGTCAGCGCCCAGCAAGCGTGCACCGATTTCGGGTCGGCGGTCTGCGGCGCGGTCGACGCGTGTTCGCCAGCCCTCGTTCAGCTGCAATACGGCGGCATCTCCACGTGCCAGATGCGCGCACAAACGACGTGCTCGACCGCGCTCGGGGCGAACGGTACCGGAATGACGCCCGACACGATGGAGGCCTGCGCGAAGGCGCTCTCCGGCGACTCGTGCGCGAACGTCGTGTCGAACAACCCGCCGGGCGCCTGCAACGCCGTCGCGGGTCAGCTCGCGAACGGCATGCCGTGCGGCGATCCGTCGCAGTGCCAGAGCCAGTACTGCAACACGGGAACGGACGGGACCTGCGGCGCGTGCGGAACGCGCGCCGGCGCGACATGCGTCCGCGACGCGGACTGCAACTACGGCCAGCTGTGCGTGGGGACTCCGAAGACGTGCGTGGCTCCCGGCATGTCCGGCGCGAGCTGCGACGACAACCACCCCTGCAACAAGACGCTCGCCTGCAAGGGCGGCGCGTGCGCTGCGCCCGACGAAGCCGGAGGGACGTGCGTGATCGGCAACGCGAACAACGTGTTCGGGAGCTGCGACTCGCTCAAGGGGCTGTACTGCGGCCTCACCAAGACCTGCCAGGCCATCGCGTTCGCCTCCGCCGGTCAGCCGTGTGGCGTCAAGAACGGGGTCCTCACGGCGTGCGCGGCGAACGGCACGTGCAGCGCCGCCGGGACCTGCGACGCCGCCGTCGCGGACGGAGCGAGCTGCACCGCGGCCAGCCACTGCCTCCCGCCGGCGCAGTGCTCCGGGGGGGTGTGCAAGCTGCCCGACCCGTCGACGTGCCATTGAGGGCACCTCCCGCGGCGTGGCGCCGGTCAGCCCCCCGTCCTCACGAACGCGCGCTGTCGAACGTCTGCACCGGTCCGCGCCAGCGCTCGTCGTCGTAGATGGCTTCTGCGAAACGCCCGCCCGTGTAGCGCTCGATCGTCGCCCGCCAGAAGCTCGTCGCAGACTGGTTGGCACCAACCTGCCGCACTTCCCAGCGTCCGCGGAATCGGTCGAAGAGCTCCACCGCCGCCCGAGACCCGACGCCTCTGCGCCGGTGCGGTCGCATCACGAAGAACTCGGCGACGTCCCAGACGCCCGCGTCGCCGGTGATCCGGCTTCGCTCGTGCACGAGCGCGAACCCCGCTGGGTTGCCCTCCACATGGAGGACGAAGGGGTGCTTCCACGAGTCCTGCCAGTAGCTCTCGAGAGGTGGCGTCTGGAACGTCCCGTCCGGCCGGACGTTGCCGCCCAGGATCTCGGCGAAGTCGTAGGCGTAGAACTGAAAGAGGTTCCGCATCAGGACCGCGTCTGCGGGCCGCGCCGGAAGGAGGGACACCGTCATTCGACCCGCAGCGTAGTTCAGGGTTCGTGATGGGGCATCACGAACCCGACAGGCAGGGGGCGTCTGCGTCGCAGTCCTAGGCGAGCGCCGCAGCGACCACTTTCGCGGTGCCGTTCGGCGACGTGATCCCGCTCGGGTCCGCACCGACGGCCGCCAGCATCGTCTGGCCGAAGGCCGCGAGCGTATCGAGGGCGCGGATGTCGCCGTTGGCCGCGCCCGTCGTCGAATCCATCGCGAGGGCGCCGTAGTCGCTCCCGACGGGTCCGACGCCACCAAGAACGCCGCCGCGGAACGGCTTGCCGATCGTGATCGAGACCTGGTGGTTGCCGTTGTGCTGGCGCCCGTCGGTATTCCCCGGCCCCAGGGTCCGCCCGAACACGTTGAGGGTCATGAACGTTACCTTGTCCTGTAGACCGGCGGCCGCGAGCTGCTGCATGAGCGACGCGATCGTCGCGACGCCGGAGACGGTCTGCGCCGACTCGGTCGCGAGGGCGATGTCCCTGTGGTTATCCCCGCCGAAGGGGATGTGGATCGCGACGACCGGGCTGACGTTCATCTGGATGAGCGTGATCGCCGCGAGGATCTGCGACTCTGCGGTGTTGTCCTTGATCGACGCGAGGGCGTTAAGGAGGTTCTGGTTGATGTTGCGCACCTGCTGCTGCGACGTCACGAGCGAGTCGATGTACCGACGTTGCGCGGGCGTCGCCGTGTTCTTGTAGAGGTCGTACATCTGGTTCAGCGTCTGGTCGCGCAACGACTGCAGCGTCGTGAGCGGCCCGGCCGGGTTCGTCAGCGTCGCCTTGAGGGCCAGCGCGGGAACGACGGGGAGCGCGGCCCCGCCGTACGTGAGCGCCTCCGAAGGCGACAGCGCACCGACGCTGATCGGCTGCGGCTGGATGGTGCCCAGGCATGGCGCAAGCTGCCTGGACAGAAGCGACGGGAGCATCTCGCCCGCCTGCGTCGCGCCCATCAACTCGAGCACCTGTGGCTCCTTCGGATGGACGGGGGTGCTCGTCATGAGGTGCCAGAAGACGGTGCGGTCGAGGACGTTTTGCGGAAGCATCGACCACGGCGCGGCCGCCGTGTGCGTCTGGCCCTGGATCGTGAGCGGTGTCGGCGCCATCGTCGGATCGGCGCTGTGGACGATTTTCGGGTCCTCGTACGTTCCCGGCACGCTCGCGTTGATCGGATCGCCGCTGCCCGACGTGTTGAAGATGATGTACTGGGCCTTCGCCTGGGCCACGCACATCGGCCCCATCGGGTCGGCCAGCACCTCACGAGGACTCAGCAGGAACGAGGCAGGCAGGCCGGTGGCGAGCGCTCGCACGCCGACGCATCCCGCGCCGAACAGGGTGGACAGGAGAGCATCGCGTCGCGTCATCATCGGCATTCACTCCGGGTTTCGACTTCAGCGCGGGGAGCTCGGCTCGCCGCGTCGCAAACGAAGAGCGCTCGAGCGGACCTCATAGGCCAATCCCCACCGCCGAGGGCGCGAGGCACGCCACGACGAACGTCGAGCGCAGCGCCGCGGTCGGGGTGATCCCCGACAGCGCCGAAGCCGCCGTGAAATGCGACTTCAGGAGCTGCTGCGCGGGCGCGTACCGCGGATCGGACGGCGTGAGCGCCATCACCGTGCCGACGAAGTCCGAGATCGCGGCGTCCGGCTGCGCACTCGACCACTGCTTGAGGCCCGCGGGCTGGCTGCCGGACGTGGCGTCGACGACCTGCGCGGCGATCCCCTCGCAGATGTTCTCGGTGCCCGCCCGGAAGAAAAGCGTCGGGTCGTTCGGGAGGATCGGCGCGACCGCGCCGCGCCCGTAG
>CALKVG010000416.1 GCA_937998045.1 uncultured Myxococcales bacterium | reverse complement strand
GCCACGGATTCCCGAGGTCATCGAACGCCGCATCGAACGCCGCGATGCGCCCGGCGACGCTGGGGTCAGCCGATTGCGGGGCCGAGGCGGGTCACGATCTCGCCGGGCGGCTCGCCGAAGAGCGGGCGATAGCCGCTCGCCCCGGCGGACCACGGGACGGTCCATCGACGCGGAGCCGCCCGAAGCCCGATCGAGCCGAGGTGAGGCGTCGTCGGCGCGCTCGAGATGAACGCGCACTCGTCGGCCGGAGGGTATCGCGCTGAGGCATCCGAGTCCGACGAGGCGCTCGGATCCTATTGCCAGCGCACGCTACGGTGTTCGATCGAGCACACCGGAAGATCTGGATCGCTCTCCCCCGAGGGCTTCGTCGTCTCCACAAAAAGAAGAAGGGCACCGGTTTCCCGGTGCCCTCCGTTCTTTCGCGACTACCCGCCGCGATTCAGATGCTTACTGCAGGCACGCCGCGCAGTTGTTCGAGTGCGCGCACTGGAAGATCTGGTCCGCCATACCCGCCGGGCGGGTCGTGTCGGTCAGGTTCTTCGTGTTGTCCGTACCGTCGGTGACCGGGAAGCCGAGCCCCGCGGCGATCTGCGTGTCGCAGGCGCCGTTGATGGGGCCCGCAGCCGGGTTGCCCTGGCAGGAGCCGCCGACGGGGGCGGTACCGCAGTAGCAGGTGGAAACCGCGGCCGACGCGCACGAGCTGCCGAGGATGCAGGAGATGACGCCCGAGCAGGCCGACTGCTGGGCCGCCGGGAGATCCCCGCACTCGTGGCCCGTGTCCATGAAGGTCGTGTCGTCGAGGCAGCCGCCGTTGAGGAGGCAGCTGTAGCAGCTGCTCGCGGGATCCGGACCGGCGGCGGTCGCGAGGCCCTTTTTGACGTCCTGCGCGACGAGGAGCGCCTCGGTGGCCGAGCAGACGCCGTTGGAGTTGCCCTGGCACTGGACGCAGCCCGTCTGGCCGGCCGCCGTGCACGGCTGGATCGGCGCGCAGCAGAAGTTGCCCGCCGGGTCCTTGAGCGTGTTCGTCGAGCCCGCGGGGCAAGTGCCGGCCGCCGTGTCCGGGGTGGCCTCGACTCCGGTACCGACGCCCTGGCACGCCGGCAGGCTGCAGCAGAAGTTGCCGTTCGCGTCCTTGAGCGTGCCGCTGTTGACGCTGCCCGCCGGGCAGGTGCCCGTCGCGGTGTTCGGGTTGGCCTCGACGCCCGTCCCGACCGTCGGGTTCAGGCAGGGAGCCGTGCCGCAGGTGACCTGCACGCTGCCCGTCGTGTCGGCCGTCGGGCAAGCGCCGCCGTCGGGAACCGGGCCGTCGCTGACGACGAGCTGGATCGTGTCGACCTCGCCGGTCGCCGGGCAGGTGAAGGTCGCCGTGTCCGTGGCGCCCGCGTCGCCCGCCTGAACGGCGGTGACGTTGTTGCTGATCGTGCCCGTGCCGCTGACGACCGTCCAGGTGAAGGTGATCGCACCGGGGTTGGGCGCCTGGGCGGCCGCGCTCAGGGTGGCCGTGTTGCCCGGCGCCGTCGTGAGGGCCAGGCTCGGGTTCGCGACGATCGTGTTCCAGATCGGGCAGTTGCTCGTCGTCGTGTTGACGAGGACCGAGCCGGCGTCCGTCGCCGTGTTGTTGGTGCAGATGAGGGCGACGTTGACCGTGGTGGTCGCGCGGTCGGCGACGCTGAACGGCCCGGCGCTGCCGGTGCAGGTCACCGTTCCGTCGTCGGAGATCGCGCTCAGCGTGATGCTGTAGCCGCCGCCCGACGCGACGCCGCCTACGACGAAGCTGATCGAGCTCGAGCCCGCGACGTTGATCGTCCCGTTGTACGAGTTCACGCCGTTCGACAGCGTGTACGTGACGGTGCTGAGGTGTTCACCGCCCGGAAGGGTGTACTGCAGTCCGACGCTGCCCGTTCCGTCGTCGGTCGTGGCGGGGGGAACGTTGGAGCCGGTCGACTGGTGCGGCCCGGTCGAGCACGCGACGACCGACGCGGTCGCCACGGCGAAGCCGAGCGCAATTGCCTTACCAATGAGTTTCATCGCTGATGTCCTCCAGGGGGATTGCTCTGTTACACGAAGTGCTGCAACGGTTGGGCGAACTCGCCGTGCCCTTTTTCGCCCATGCGAATCGGAGTTTTTGCGGGTGGGGGGACGGCTTCTCGAGTCCGCGTTTGTCCTTGAAATTCGTCGCTCCCGGGTGAAGCGGGGAGTTTCGCGGACGCCCCATAGTCAAGACCCGCGCCAGCCGACCCCGATGCTTCGATTTCGGCGAAAACGTGCGCCGCTTTCCCGCGTTGCGTCCACGGCCGCGGGAAACTCGCGAGACTCGGCCGACCTTCGATTCCCGGAGCGGGCCTCCGATTTTCGAATGGTGCGTGACGTTTCGTGGCCGACGCGTCCAGCTACGTCGAAGTTCACGATCTTGTTACGCCCTGCCGCGGTCCCCGGTGGTATCAGCTGCCCCCAAAGCGATGCTGCCTCGGCGCACCGGCGCGTTGTTGCTTGTTCTCGCCGTCGCGGCCGTCCTCGCGAGCTGCGCCGAAGAGAATTACCCGCTCGACGTCTGGGAGCGGCAGCACGCTTCGAACGACGCCGGCAGTAGCACCCCGAACAGCACGTGCCTCCCGGCGAGGGCGCAGGCCCTCCCCGCGCGCCTCGTCGCGATGTCCGCGAGCGGCGGCTCGAGCAGCGTCGTCCTCGTCTCGGATCTTTTCCAGCGCTTCGCGCAGGTTTGCGGCTCGTGCCACGGACCGGCCGTCGACCCTCCCGGTCAGGGCGGCTTCCAGATCACGACGGCGACAGACTTTCCCACGCTGATGACGGCGAGCGTCATCGCGCACGTGCTCAACGCGACGTGCCCGCAAGCGCCGAACGCTGCGAATCCGAGCGATCCGATGCCGCCGTGCAGTAGCCCCAACGGCCAGACGTACGCCCAGCGTTCGGAGAGCGATCCCGTGCGCCAGTTCGCCGACCTCGTGCAGGCTTGGATCGCCGCGGGTCGTCCGTCGTCGTTCACTCCCTCCGGCGCGAAGGGCCCGTCTCCGTCGGACGGCGGCGCGGATGGCGGTGCGCCTGCGAGTCCCTACGTGATGACGCCGGATCTCGGCGACGGGCTCACGAACATTGGAAATTGCGTGCCCGCGCGCGAGCTGATGGGGATCGAGGAGGCGAAGGCCTTGGCCCTAGACGCGAAGTTCGCCGGTCTAAAAGCGCGATCGAGCGGAACCGCCGTCCAGATGATCGGTCTTCCCGAGCATCTGGCGGAGACCGACCTCTTCACCTTCGACAGCGCAGTCCTGGCCCAGTACGGCGTGCTCGCCTACGCCCCCGGCTACCCGCTGTGGTCGGACAATGCCGGCAAGCTTCGCCACGTACGCGTGCCGCGCGGGCAGTCGATTCAGTTCGACAAGGCGACGCAGCAGTTCGTGATTCCTCCGGACACGCGCTTCTACAAGACCTTCATGAAGCAGATCATCGATACCGACGGCAGCTACCGGTATCGAAAGATCGAGACGCGCCTCATCGTGGCGCGCCCCGATATCAACAACCCCGACGGGAGTGCCACGCAGACGGCGCTGTTCGGCACGTACAAGTGGAACGACGACGAGTCCGACGCCATCCTCGTCGAGACTCCGCTGAACGACGGAAAGCCGTTCGCCGACACCCTCTTCCTCTACAACATCGACGAGCCGCTGGCCGCAGACATCCTCGGCGCCAACCCCCCGGCTCCGGAGCAGCACCTTCTCACGGCCAATGCCGCCCGCCACTACGCGATTCCTTCGAGCCAGCGCTGCATCCAGTGCCACATGGGCAGCCCGAGCCAGAGCTTCGTCCTCGGCTTCACGCCCCTCCAGATCAACCGCCGTCCGACCGGCATCGGAGGGGTGATCGAAGCGACAGGCGCCGACGAGCTCACGCAGCTTCAGCGGTTCATCGACGCGGGGATCATCACCGGCATCGACTCCACCGCCGACGTCTTGCCCCTCGAGCAGTCGCAGGGCAGCCGCACGCCGCGCAACGACTACGAGCTCGTCGCGCAGGGATACATGCTGGGAAATTGCGCGCATTGCCACAATCCGCGCGGCTTCCCGACGGTGCAGAGCCCCGTCCTCAAGGACGTACTCAACTTCCTCCCGAGCGCGACCGACGGCGGCATCTTCCAGTTCCCCCTGGAGCGCTACAGCCCGCGCATCGGTCGTGGGCTGTCGGGGTCGACGCCGATTCCCTACGTCACGCCGTCGCTCGTCGACTTGCCGCGGGACGCCCCCACCGAGCAGGCGGCCGATATCTTCGTGAAGGGGAACGGATCGTCGACTCCGTTCTGGGTCATCTACGCGCCCTGGCGGAGCCTCATTTACCGGAACGTGGAGTCGACGTTCGCGTACACGGACGACCTGGCGCTGTACCCGCACATGCCGTTCAACACGCCGGGATACGACCCGCGTGCGAAGCAGATCCTCAGCGACTGGATGGTGAGTATCCCGGCCATCCGGAAGCATCCGGACATCCCGGAGTACGCTTACCGCGTGGACAATCAGCCCGCAAACAACCTCGGAGGACCGGTGGTGGACACGGAGTCGCAGCCGTACTCCGAGGTCGCGCCTGGGGACCTCGGTTACGACGCCGCCGTCGCCGTCGCGCAGCAGCGGCTGTCGATCCTGCACTCCGGCAAGAACCCCGCGCTGCCCATCGACCCCGGTGGCGAGATCTATTCTCGGTATTCCGACCTCGGCGAGACCGACGACATCCTCGATCCGGACGTCTTGCTCGATCCGATATGCCACCCGATCCCCGGCCCGAAGGGAGGGACGTTCCCCTATCCCTTCGCCGAGCACCCCCACTGGGTTGCAACCGATCTCACCGATCCTCCCGGCCCCTGGCAACCGAGGCAGCCGAACTGGCCGACCGTGCTCGTGGAGCAGATGATCCCGCCGGAGAACTCCGGGTGCATGGCGCCGGCGAGCCAGGACGCCGCCTACGCAGATCAGGTTCGGGCCGTGCACCTCGTGCAGGACGCGACGCTGGATCAGGTGCGGGACTTCGTGACGAAGCCGATCCCGTTCGGCCTGTGGCAAGAGCACACCGGCTGCAATTTCTCCTCGGTTCCGACCGTCAGCTCGTTCACCGCCGATCAGCGCCCGCACTGGATGGACGTGACGAGCCCCCCCGGCGACGCCCCTGTGTACATGCAGACGCCCGGGGCCACCGTCTTCAAGATGATCTGCATCAACTGCCACGGACCGAAGGCGGACTCGAACGGGCGCCTCGCGCAGAACCTGGCCACGATGAGCGGCGGTCTCGCCCAGGTGGCCGATTTCCGCGACGGTCTGTTCGGCCCGGCCGACTCGCCCGACAGCGATATCCAGCGGGTCTACGGCAACGCGAACTTGCCATCGGACGCGAGCTCGAGCTGGACGGGCGTGACTCCCGACGATCGGGCCGCCCGCTACATGGCTTGGATGGGACTCGGCGGCACCAGCGTGAACATCCCCGTGGCGATTCTAGAAATCGTCGCCGTCACGAAGGTGCTCGATCACCAACGGTTCCTAGAGGGATCCCAGCTCTCGGCGAACATGCTGTCGCAGGCGAAGGCGCTCTGTCTGGGTCTCGTGGGGCCGCCGTTCACGGGGAAGCAGCCGACGCTGGTCCCCGGCGCCGGACACGGGTACTTCGACGGGGCGACGACGGGCCTGAACAATCGCCTCATCTTCGAGAACGGCGACGCGGAGCTCTGGATGCGTCTCTGCGCGATCGCGAATCCCGCGCCGATACACGTCGTCACGCCGGCGGACATGGATCGACTGGCCCTGAACGTTCAGCCGATCGAGAACTCGAGCTTCGATCTGGCGATCGACGGCGCCTCCGGGCAAGCGCAGGGAACGGTCGTCCCCGCGTCGGTCTATCCGCAGGGGGCGCCGATCGGAAACGAGATGGGCACAGTCGCGCCGACCCTCGTGACGTGCGACACGACCACGATCGACACGTGCAACAAGTGGCCCTGGTGCATCGACGACTCGAACGCCGGTCCCGCTCAGAAAGCCTGGTTCCAGAGCGCGCAGCTTCCCGTATGTCCCGCCGCGGTCAAGAGCGCGAGCCACGGCTGCATGATGAGTCCCCCCGTCGATCCCCCCGGGGCCGCATGCTTCGGAAACGAGGCAGCCAATACGTGGGCCGTCCGCGGCGCCATCAACGCCGGTTTCTCCGTTTTCCTTTACGTCAAATCGATCGAGGGCACCGGGCCAGCGCCGGACTATAACCAGTGCGAGCTCCTCAAGTGACGGCGGCTGGGACCAGCGCCTTGCCGTCGTCGTCCGACCTTCCGTCGTGGCGGGCCGCTTCTCACCGCGTCATCGGCGCGCTCGTCCTCGTGGTGTTGCCCGGCGCGCTGGCCATCGCAGTGGTGCGGTACTTCGTCCCCGCCGTCGGAGCCGGGTTTCCGGGCGTCGTGTCCTCCCTCGGCCATCGTTACCCGTTGCCCTTCGGCGTCGCGCTGTTCGTGGTGTTCTCCGGATTGGCGCACTACTGGCGGGCGTACTTGCCGGTCGTCGCGCGGCCCGCGAACACCGCTGCGATCGCGCGGAAGAGTCGACCGCTATGGGAAACCGCGAGCCTGGTCCTCCTGATCGCCGTAGCGGCAGGCGCTGCGGTCGCGGTGCGTTCGATGGCCCGGCCGTACCGCGTGCTCAGCGCGTCGATGGTGCCGACGCTCGAGCCGGACGATCTCGTCTTCGGCCGGATGCATCCGTACGGAGGAGCGCTCGGGCCGCGGCGCGGCGACATCGTCGTATTTCGCGGTTCCGCAGTCGTCGACGTCACCGGCGCGCTGCGCCTGCCCGATACGGTAGTAAAGCGCGTCATCGGTCTCCCGGGCGACCGCATCTCCATGCGAGGCGGGACGCCGGTGATCAACGGCTGGCCCGTCCCGAGCTGCGACGCCGGCGAGTACCTCTACGTCGTCCCCGATACGACGGGACGAGGCGTGCACGGTCGTCTGCGCGTCGAATTTCTCGAAGATCGGGCGTATCTGGCGGTTTACGCAATGGGCTTGCCATTCGAGGACACGTACGCCGTAACGCCGGGAGAGATATTCGTTCTCGGGGACAACCGCGGGAACAGCGTCGACTCGCGGGCTTACAACGGAGGCCACGGAGGGGGCGTTCCGCTGAACGCCGTCGACGCGCGGACGGCGTCGTTCCTCGCCGGAACGCAGCCGAGCGGTCGGGCCGACTTAGGCCGGTTCCTGCGCCCGCTGGACGACCTGGAAGTGCGCGAACCGCTGCCGTCGATGGCCGCGGATCTCCGGCAGGGCGTCGCGCGGTGTCTCGCGAATCGCCCGAAGGACACGACGCCGCCGGCCCCGTAGCTGGAACCGAACCCCCGCGCGCGGTGCCGGGTGCGGGCGCGACGAGAGCACGGCTGCTGCTCGCGGCGGCGTATCGCTTCGCCTTTGCCGGACTTCGCCGACGGCACGGACGTGCGCGCAGGACGGAAAGTGCACATCCGAAAACCGAACTCCGATTTCCGGGAATCGTAGGGTTTGATGACACCCATCGCCCTTCTCCGTTACGACCTCGCGAACTACCCGCCCGCTCCAACCCGACATTTTGGGATTTCGCTCCTGTTTCTACGTGCTTGCAAAGCAGGTGGGCGGAAGGCGCCCCGGATGGTCCGGACCTTGTACTAGGGGGCGCCCGCTCGCGCGGCCTTTGGTCGGTTCGCGCGCAGCGACCATGCGGTGCCCGAAAGCCGCAACCGGAGGATCTGCGATGAAAAAAACCATAGCGATCGCCACGTTCTTGGTGATCGGTGCAGGGGCGGCCGGTGCGGCCGCCATAGTGAGCCCGTACCAGGGCTCGGACACGCTGTTCAACGTGACCACGCAGGCCATTTCGGCCGCTGGTATCACGCCGGCGAACGCGTACGTGGGCGGCGGCTCCGGCAACGCGGCTTCCGCGATGTCCGGGTCGACGTCGCCGTTCCTCGCTGCGAACTCGAAGCAGCAAAGCGGCCCGATGTCGCGCATGATGAAGAACGAAGCGCACGTCTGCGCGTTCAACAACGGGACGAACGGCTCGGGCGCCACCAACGCGTCGTCCATCGTCGTCGGCCTCGACGCCGTCGGCATCTGGGCCTCGGCGTTGTCGGCCGGTCAGTCGACCGCCGCGTGCAACGGCTCCTCGGACAACAGCGGCAGCGGTCTCGCCGCCAGCGGCACGACCGGCGTCTTCACGAGCAACGCGGCGCAGAACTGGAAGTGGATCCTCGCCCTCATTTACGGAGGCCTGGACCTCTCGAACCCGAGCGCCACCGCCGATTGCAACAGCGCTGCTCGCCAGGCGCTCGTCGCCAACTGGGGCAAGCTGATGCAGGGCGAGGGCTGTACGAACCCCGTGAGCCAGTGCGGCGCCGCCCCGGTGAACGGCGCGCTCTGGCACGCGTACCGCCGCGACGACACGTCCGGAACGTCGGACGTCTTCGCGTCGATCCTCGGCATCACGCCGGGCACGTCGAACAGCAGCGGCAACGGCTTCGGCGCCAGCCCCTACTGCAACGCGCTCAACTGGGACACGAGCGCGGCGAACGCGAACTGCGCTCTCGGCGCGCACAAGCAGTGGATCGGCCCCGGCGGCGTGCTCGACACGACCGCCAGCGACGGCTCGCACCGCCGCCCGCCGCCCGGCACCTGGGGCGACAACCCCGACCCGACGCAGGGCGCGCTCGGCGCCGACGTCCTGCCGACCCAGTTCCAGGACAACGACCCCATCCGGCGCACCTGCCTCGGCGGCGCGACGAACGTGCACGCGCGTCCGGGCGAGGAGGTCTGCAACCTCGACGGCGCCCTCGGCCTCGTGGTCCCGATGCCGGACAGCGACTGGATGCTCACGCTGCCTACGCCGCTCAAGCAGTACCCGACGAATGTGTGCAACACATTCGCGTTCGGCAAGCCGGCGACGGTCTTCACCTGCGCCACCCGCGGCACGGGTACGAAGCACAGCGCCGAGTGCCCCAACGGCGACGCGCTCATCGCCGGCGGCTGTCTCGTTCCGATCGACTCGGTCAACAACACCTCGCAGTGCGTCGCCACGAAGTCGACGGTCGCCGCGCTCCAGAACCGCAACCTCGGCAGCCCCGACGGCCGTATCTACAACCTGCAGATGCGTGACGGCACGACGGTCGAGCCCTCGATCGGTTACGCACAGTACTCGATCCCGTCGCTCGGCGTGACGACCGACTTCGCGGGCGGATTCAGCCGCATTCACCAGGTCGAGACGATCTTCGGGACCACGTCGACCAACGCGGCCTGCCAGCTCGTCGACATGACCGATCAGATCGGCTGCCTTACGCAGGCGGACGCGTGCAGCATCGGCTACGCCGGCGCCGGCGCGTCCGACTTCAGCAAGCGCGCGAATCCGGCTCCCGGCGGCACGACCCCGGGCGCGATCGCCTCTCTGCGCGTCGCGCAAATCTCGCCGAGCACCGCGACGGTGCAGCTCCTCGGCAACCCGGGCGAGTACCAGCTCTCGCGCAAGCTCTACTTCGTGTCGCTCCCGGGCTTCGAGAACATCGCGGCCAGCACGGGTGACCCCGGCGCGGCCGACGAGCTCAAGCTCGCCGTCTTCGAGTCGAACCCCGCCAACATGAACTCGATCATCACCGGCAACGGCTTCTTCACGCTCGGCTCGCAGAGCCCGTCCGGCGCCGATACGCAGTTCTGCGAGGACTTCAACGAGCAGGTGGTGTGCAACCCGACACCGAAGACCCCGTCCTCGCTGCCGGCAAACGTCAACGGCTGCACCGCCAACCCGTCCGGCGTTCCGACGGCCAGCACCGTGTGCGGCAACGGCACGAAGGAAGCCTACGAGGAGTGCGACGACGGCGTGAACAACGGCACCACCGGCGACAAGTGCTCGCCGACGTGCCGCTGCGTGGCGGACTTCAATAGCGGGACCGGCGCCTGCAACTGATTCGCTAGCCTCTCCGTCTTGCCTTCGAAAAGGCGCGTCCCGGCGACGGGGCGCGCCTTTTTCGTTGGTTTGCGTCCTTCGCGGCCGGCACTCGTCGCGGCCGGCCCGGTCTCATCCGGCGAGGAGCGGCGTTTCGCTGAAGCCATAACCAACGCCGCCGCGCGCGCTCTGCAGGAACCGACCGGCGCTGCGGAGTTCGTCGCGCGGTCGTTCGAGCGTGCGTGTCGACGGTGCGGGTCCGGTTCTCCGGCTGGCTCGCCGATGCGTGTCGCTCGGAGGACGCTCCGCCTCTGCACGCGATCCCGCCGCTCGACCAGCAGGGCGCGCAGCGTTTGGGAGCGAGGACCACCGAGCGGAGCGGAGGATGGCTCGGTGGCGCGGATATCGTCGACAACGACGCCCGCGACAACAGCCACACGCTTCACGAGGTCTCCGCCCGCGTGGGCGTTCAGTTCCGAGTCGGGCTCTACGCCTCTTTCGGCGCGATGGCCGGCGCCGCGACGCGGCGCCGCGCGACAGCGCGTGCCGCCACGCCGACACCGCCCAGGAGGAGGGCGATCGCGAGAAGGGCGAGCGCCACCTGAATGCGATGCCGTCGTGCGCTGGCCGCGGTCTCGTGCCGCATGTTGTCGAGACTGTCGCTGGCCATCCCCCGCTCGCGCGCGCGCTCGATGAGCTGCTCGGCGCGAGAGAAATTCCCCTCCTGGATGGCGAGCGCCCACTCGTAGGAGATCGTCTTCGGGTCGTCGGGATTGCGCGCCGCGAGGTTCGCCGTGCACTCCTTGAGCTGCGCCACGTTCGACGTGCGCGTCCCCACTTCGCATTCGAGCTCGTCGACGAAGTCCAGACCGCCCGGGTCCTCCCGCATGTGCGAGAGCACCTCGCCCAGCGCGGCGACCTCGTTCGGCGCGAGGCGTCCGGGCTTCCCGAGAATCAGATGAACGAAGCGCGTGTAGTCGCTCACGGTCAAGCCGTCGCGGGTGAGGGCCTGCGCGCACGTCGCGATCGCCTTGTCGCGATCGCCGGCCGCCTCGTATTCCTGGCAAGCATGGATCGATCCGACGGCTCGGTCGGGCACGGCGAGGGCCAGCGCCTCGTACAAACGCGCCGACTTGAGGTGGTCGCCCTTCTTGGACGCTCGGTCGGCTTTCGACGCGACGTCCTGGATCCAGTACCCGAACTCCAGCGGGTCGGCGTTCCGGTCCTTCTCGCTCGGGACGCTCTGCTCGGGGTGCTCGTCGTCGATGGGGAACCTCGTTCCCAGGTTCTCCCTCGGCTGCTTGGGGCCGAACTGCTGCGCGTGAGCGGTCGCCGAGAACGACGAGATCACGGCAAAGACGGCCGTCACGGTCGCGACGCCTGCGCGCTTGGGAACTCTGCGTAGGAGACCACGGACGGCGTGTGCGGCGGTGAGCACGACCGCGGACAAAATGGCGATCCACCCCGCCCAGAACCGCCACGGCGGGCACTGCGACGACAGCGCGGCGATCGCCTTTCGCGTATCCGGATCGTCGGGGGCGATTGCCTGGAGCTCCTCGGCGCATCGTTGCAGCATGATCTCGTTTCCTGTCCTCTCCGCGATCGTGCACGCGGCCGCCGCGGCCGCCGGCGAGCCCGGCGACCGTTCGTGCTGGGTGCCCGTGAGCATGAGCGCTTGCACGAGCTGCGCGGTCGTCGGCGGGTTCGGCCCGTCGACCAGGGCGCGCACCAGCGCGCGGACGTTGGTCCCGGAGCGGTCGCGCTGGAGGGCGTTCGAGCAGGCGAGAACGGCTTCGTCTCGCTCGCCGAGCGCCGTTCGTGCCTCGCAGTCGCGACGCCAAGGCAGGGCGCCGTTCGGGTCTTCGGCCTCCGCCTGCCGGAAGAGCGCGTCGCCCTCGCGCAACGCGCCCGTCGCCACGAGCGACTCGCCGCGGGCGACGAGCTCCGCGGCGTGCGGCTGACGGCCCCGCATCGCTTGCAGCTCCTGCGCGTCCGCCGAGTCTTGCGGGGTCGTTCCGCCCCTTCCGGGCCGCGCGCACGCCGCCAGGGCGCATGCGGTCACGACGAGCGCGGCGAAGGCGATCCGCGTCATTGCAAGCACCCCGTGCACCCGTTCGAGTTGGCGCACTGCATGACCTGGTCGCCGATCCCGGAGGCTCTCGTCTTGTCGGTGAGGTTCTTCGTGATGTCGGTGCCGTCGGTCTCCGGGAAGCCGATGCCCGCCGCGATCTCGCTCGCGCACGCGCCGTTGATGGGTCCCGGAGCGGGGTTGCCCTGGCATGCGGTGGCCACGCCGGCAGTCCCGCAATAGCAGGTGCTGACGGCGCTGACCGCGCATCCGGAGTGCACGAGGCAGGTCAGGGTCGTGATGCAGTCCCCGGCTGTTCCGACCGTCAGCGAGTCGCCGCACTCGTTCCCCATGTCTCCGAACGTCGAGTCGTCGAGGCAACCGCCGGTCAGCAGGCACTCGTAGCAGGGGCTCGGCGAGCCGGGAGTGTAGGACTCAACGCCAGGCCCGGTCACGAAATGCTTATCGATGTCGTGCTGGACGAGCACCGCCTCGGTCGCGGTGCAGACGCCGTTCGACCACCCGTCGCACTTTACGCAGTTCGTCTGCCCGGCGGTCGTGCAGGGCACGAGAGCGCCTCCGGCTTCGGTCGCGTCGCCGCCGGCCTCCGGCGCGCTCGAGTCGATCGTCGCGTCGGCGCCCTCGGCGTCGCGCGCGCCGCTGTCGATCGCGCCGCTGTCCTTCGCTCCCGTGTCCGCGGCGCCGGTATCCGCAGTTCCGGTATCGGCCGCCCCGGTGTCCGCGCTCGAATCGGCGCCCGCATCGTCGCCGGCGGCTTCGGGCGCGTCCGCTCCGGACGGAGCGTCGCTCGCGCCGGCGTCCTCTGCGTCGGCGGTGGTCCCGTCGCCGACGGACGCGTCCACCTCTCCGTCGCCGACGCCCATGTCGATACCGACGTTCGCGTCGTCGCCCAAGGGGGTGGTCGTATCGTCGCCTGAGGACGAGTCGTCTCCCGTGGAAGAGTCGTCGCCGCCGGCGCTGTCGTCCCCGCTCGAATCGTCGCCGCCTCCGCCGGCATCGCCTTGCAGCGGCGCGTCGAGCGCGCTCGCGTCGGCTTGAGGGACGGCGCTGCTGTCGCCGACGTCCGAGCAACCGGCTGTCACGGCCGCCATCGCCGCGAGGACGGCGAGGGAGCCCGCGATCGACTTCACCCCGTTCCTGGAGGCTTCTCGTCGCACGTGGTCACCGCTCCTCAGTGGCCCGCGTCGGCGGGGAAGCAATTGTCCGATCGCGCGTTCTGAAACAGCTGATTGAGCGCCGCGCCGCAGTACCCGAGCGACATCGGATCGAGGTTCCCGTAGTTCTTCAGGGCGTCCTGGATCGAGTCGGAGTTGCGCTCGAGAGCTGCGAGCTCCTGCGTGCCGCAGGGGCCCGACGCGTCGCACGTCGCGACGGAGCCGTCCCCGCACAGACACGTCGCGCTTCCGGTCGTCCCGCAGCCGGTGCTCATGAGGCACTCGTAAAGGGCGATGCAATTGTCGTATCGCCCGACTCCGACGTTCGGGCCCTGCTTGGCGATGCCTGCGTCGACGCACCAGTTGCAGGGCGGGAAAAAGAGGTAGTCCATTCCGCCCGGCGAACCGGCCGACTGCGAAGTCACGCACGAATCGATCGTCGTCGTGCCCAGCCAGCCGTAGGTGGCGCAGGCGCTCGCGTCGGGCGCCGGTACGACGGTGCCGGCGTCGTTGTAAACCGCCGGGATCTGGTCGATTTCCATCCCCAGCTCCGCGGGGGCTCCGTCGGGGCCGAACGGAACGGGGATGAACGGCGGACAGCTTGGCCAGGGATAACCGGCCTCGCCCCCGTCGCTCGCGCTTGGGGGCGCGCCCACCTCCGGCAGGACGCGATCGGCGTACATGATCGGCGATACGTCCAGCCCCGCGTCGATCGTCGCGTCCGCGCTGCCGTCGTCGCCCTCGGGCATCGGGAGCCCCTCGCGCCCGGTCGTGCCCCCGCAGGCGAATGCAGCCAGCGCGCCGCCGACGCAGCTCGCGATGGCCACGCCTCCCAGCAGCCGTTTCGCCGCGAGGA
>CALKVG010000415.1 GCA_937998045.1 uncultured Myxococcales bacterium | reverse complement strand
CCTTTGTCGAGGTGCTCCTTTCGACGTCGCTGGATCTCGTTCGCGAGGTCGCTGCTCTCCATGTGCAGCGCCTTCAGCCGCTCGAGGAACTTGTCGCAAAGCTGCACGGCGAACAGATGCGCCGTCTTGGTCGACGTCATACCCGCGAGCGCGTGGTACGCGTCGAGGATTCCGAAGATGCGTTCGAGGAACTCGCCGGACGCGCTATCCACCTCGCTGAACTCGTCGAAGTGCTCTTCGGCGGCGCTGGCCATCGAAGCGAGATACCCGCTCAAGATCGCAAACGCCTCGCTGGTGGCGTCGTCCTTGTCGCGAGCCGCCTCGATTCCTCGTTGGCAATAGGAGACTGCCTGCGCGTAGGCGCTGCCCATCGTGGCGAGCGTCATCGAGACGGCCTTCGCTTTTCCGAACCACGCCTCCGCGTTCTTCGGGTCACGCTCGAGGACGCACGACCAGAGGGAGGCCGCCTCCTCGTCATTCCCCGCTTCCGTCGCCGCGCGCGCGAGGGTCACAAGGTTCTCGAGACCGGGCGTCGTCCCCTCCAGCGGTGCGAGGGGCACGTCCTTGCGGCAGTACTTGCACCTCGCGCTCGATCGGTCCTCTGCGATCAGGAGGTCCGCACCGCAGGTCGGGCATCGCGAGTCGGCGGCTGCCGTCACGGTACGTCGCCCCGCGCGAAGAAGTCCCACATTCGGTCGGGCCACGTGGCGTGGAATCCGAACTTCGCGAGCACGAACGCGAAGACGGCGAGCGTGCACGCGCCCAGGTAATACTTGCTCGGGCTCCGCTCGTTTCCGAGCCCGACCCGCAGCCCGCCGTACGTCGCGACGGCGGCGACGACGCTGAAGATCCACATCTGGGCGCGATCCAGGTGGACGAACGGTCGGATCGCGAAGGTCACGACCACCATCCCGGGCGAGATGAAGAACACCGAGAACAGCACGACGACGATCGCGATCGTGATGATGACGACGTTGCGGTTCTCGGCCGCGATCTCCGCCCGTGTTCGATACCTCATGACGCCCCTCCGCACCCTCGACGCGGCCCGAATGCATGAAGCCGACCGTCTACGAGATCAACACGACAGTGTTGATTGTCAACACCGTCAATGGTGGTCCTTCTTGGCATGATTCCGCGAACCTCGTCATCGTGTCGTTCGGAGGGACAGTCAGGCGCCGGCGCAAAGCTCTCGGCCTCTCGCTCGAGAAGCTCGCCGAGCGCGCTGACCTTTCGCCGAACTACCTGGGCACCATCGAGAACGGCAGGCGCGATCCGTCGCTCTCGACCGTCGAGAAGATCGCGGACGCGCTTGGCGCCGCGCCGGGCGAACTCCTCGGCGGCATCAAGAGCCTCAGCCCCGCAGGAATAGAAGCCGCACGCCTCTTCGACACGATGCCGGCGGACGTTCAAGAGTCGCTCCTGCCTCTCCTACGAACCCTCTCTCGCCGGCGGCGCTGACCCACGACATGCCCGGCTGAATCGGCGGCACCGTTCGCGACGCGACGAAGGGCTTCGGCGCGGTCGCGCCCGTGAAGCGGCACACCGATGAAGACCTCTTCTCCTTGGTTGGTCGCGTACTCGATCAAGCGAGCGACGGTGTCGCTTCGATGGAGCTCCACATCGGCGGCATGAGTCACGTTGAGAAGTACCGTCCCATCGACCGCGAAGACGATCGGCGCATCGAGGAGGCGCGGCCCACTTCGGCGATGCTCAACCATCCACGTCCTCCCAGACGGCGCCGCTCGGCAGGCCGTAGGTCCGGACGAAGAGGGCGCGCCCGCGACGCGTTGAAATGCGGCGAAAGACGGCGGGGGCGAAAGACGGATCTCGCCGAACCCGCGAGGACATCTCTGCCCACCACCTTCCGCGTGGAGGACGCGAGCAGATCTCGCAGACGCCGTTATCGAGCACGCGAACTCGGTCGCAACCGATGCACCTGCCGATCGCGGTCGTTCCCTCGCCGTTCATTTCGGACAGCCTCGATCCTCAAGCAACAGCTCCGGAAGGACCGTCCGACCAAATAGGGATACGCGAGTCGATCCGAGGACCCGGAAAACGCGCCGGGCACGCCCGGTCCACCGTTCCGCGGCCGGCGACATCACGACTGCAAACCGGTGACCACCGGCCGCGACGAGGACCTCCGTGAAGTCGATCGCGCGTTCGATCGAAACCCCGTCGATTGCGATGCGCTGTCCGATCAGGGAAGGCCATCGAGCCGCAACGGTTGCGGCTTGATAAGTTGGCGCCGGCGCGCACCCGCCTGGCGCAGCGGACGTCCCCGGTGGCTCCCGGGCCGACCCCGCGACTCCAGGGGGCGATACCGGGAAGGCTGCGGAACCGCTGGTTACCCCAGCGGCGGCGACGACAATAGTCGAGAGGATGCGGCGCACCGACACCGGTACGCGCCGCCGGTGACAGTCTTCGAGAGCTATGGCGCGAGACGCTTCCGGAGGATCTCGACCTCGACTCCATCCGTCGTTCGATGCACGGAGAACGCGCGGCTCGGAAGCTCAAGGACGCCGAAGGCTCCGGTCGCCGGAGGATTTTCCGCGCCTTCCGCTGGCGACCGGAGAACGGCAGCTGGGTTGACGATCACGCCGACGCCCTCGACCTCGAGCCGAAACGGAATGTGTGTGTGACCGACGATCATGACATCGGCGGCGGCGCGCTGAAGATGCTGGCGCGCCAGTTCAAAACCGATCTCCTCTGGGTAGATGCCGTCCATGTCCCCGCGCGGTGATCCGTGGTGAACCGCGACGCGCACGCCGTCTCGTTCGAACACATGGGAGCCCGGCAGCGACGCGAGGAACTTCCGCGACTCCCTCGAGAGGTCCCACCCTCCGCCGCTCCCGCCGCCTTCGACAGCCCAACGATCGTGGTTGCCGCTGATCGTGGGGATCTTCCGCAGTGCAAGCAACGCTAGCGTTTCATCCGGGAACAAACCGAAGTCGACGAGGTCCCCGCAGCACACGATTCCGTCGCATTCGCGCGCGGCGAGATGACGGAGCGCGTCCTCGAGGGCGTGAACGTCGGCATGAACGTCGGAGATGACCCCGAATCGGGACACGGCTTCGTCCTATGCCAAGACCAGGAGGCGTGACAACCATTCCGCGAGCACGACCGCCTTCGCAGCGTCGCGCTCGCCGGCATTTCCGAGCACCGCTTGGAGCGTTTCGACGGCGGTCGGGAGGCGCTCTCCGAAACGAGCGGCGTCCCAGGGGGCGAGGACATCTTCCGTCGCGAACTCGACGAAGTAAGCCCAACCCTCGCCGGTCGGCGCGACGTAGTGCAAGGATTGCTTCGCGTCGAAGTCCAGCCAGTGGCTCGCGAGGATGTCTCCGGCGTGCTCCCGAACGACGTCGGCGATCCACGCATGCCCGGTGCCGAATCTCTCGACGTAGAGGTGCAGCAGCGCGCCGGCGTAGCGATCCGCTGCGATCGGACGCACCGCGTGATGCCGAACGGCAGCCGCAACCCAGCTGGCCTCGACGTGCTTGCTCAGTTCGTCGTCGTCGAGCATGACGAGCAGTAGCTCGCGGAGCGACATGAACTTCCGGCGGTCGAACGCGAGCTGCGCGGTGCGTGCGATTGCGCCGGCGATCCGCTCCACACGATCTCCCTCCTTCCTTCGGAGGACATGGACGAGGGTCTCCACGGCGGAGCACGCGTCAAACCGAACGGTCACGGCATGCTGCAGGGCGCGCGCGACATCTGCCGCGCGGGCCTCCGTCCAGGGAGCCACGTGGTCGACGACTTCGGCCGCGATCCGAGCCGCCATGCCACGCTCGCGCGTCGAGGCGTCAGGAGAACACGCGAACGAAAGGGCATCCCGGAGCACGCGCTCTTTGAAGGCATCCATCCCGGTCATCCCGGCCCGGTACACGAGGAGCCTCTATGCCTACGACGTGAGCGTTGAGCGCGTTTTCCCAAAAACAAGTGAGTCTCCGAGGGGACCGCATAGCCGTTCCCGAGTCGTGCCCGTCGTTCCGGATCGCACGTGAGCACGGAGAAGAAGCTGTCGCGACGGTTCCGAATTCGTTCCCGTCGTTCCACGCTCAGAAGCGACTTTGTTCGCGGGCATCCCGCGGTCGACGATTCTCCTCCTGGGAACGGAACCAGGGACGCCAAGATCTCTTTGGCATCGAGGAGGCGGATCGACATGCCCCGGACCCCTTGAGAGATGGCATCTTCGAAGGCGCGACTGCCGCCGTCCGAAACACTCCGCTGGGACTTCGGCCCGCCCTCCTCAGGTCATCAGGCGCACGGGGGCCTCGCAGATTCTCTCGGTGACGCAGGGGGCCCGTGCGTCTTGTTCGAAGCCGAGGCTCGCCGGCGCTCGACGCGTAGACCGCGTTACGAACAGCAATTTATGAATGAATACGTTGGCTTGCACCGTCTCTTGCAGCAAAGGCCGAAGCATGTCACAAATGGCGATCGGTACTCAGGGACTGCCGAATGCCATCACCGCAAGTCGACGTTGATCTCCTCACGCCTGCCGATGCGGCTCGGATTTTGGGCCTCTCCGTCGACATGGTTCGCATCCTCGCGACCAATGGACAGCTGCCCACCGCCGCGAAGACCACCCGCGGCGCCCGTCTGTTTCGGCGCGATGACGTCGAGGAGCTCGCCGCAACGCGCGCGGGTCGGATCGTTCGCCATCACTCCGTTCAGTTCTACGAAGGCGACGAGCACCTCGCGCGTGTCGTTGCCGGCGTCCTCGTCGATACTCTCCGCGTAGGGGCACCCGGGATCGTCATTGCGACGGAGGCCCATCGGCAGGCCTTCGTCGAGCGATTGAGGACGCACGACATCGCGCTAGACGAGGCGATCAACTCTGGCCAGCTGCTCTTGCTCGATGCCCGAGAGACGCTGGCGACGTTCATGATAGAGGGCTGGCCCGACGAGCAGCGGTTCCGAGAGCACGTCGGTAGCCTCATCGAACGATCGCGAGCGGGGTGGCCGCGAGGTCGTCTCCGAGCGTACGGGGAGATGGTCGATCTCCTCTGGAAGGACGGGCAGCGCGAGGCCGCGATCGAGCTCGAGGAGATATGGAATCGTCTCGCCGCAATCCAGCCGTTCTCGCTGTTGTGTGCCTACTCGATGTCGAACTTCCCCGACGCCCACGACGGAGAGCTCTTCGACCGAATCTGTGAAGCGCACACGCGGGTGGTTCCTGCCGAATCCTTCCATCAGGAGGGGGGCATCGACCACCGTCACCGCGAGATCGCGCGCCTCCAACAACGAGCCTCCGCTCTCGAGAACGAGCTCGCCGAGCGCGATCGGACCGAGCAGGCTCTCCGCAAGGCGAAGCAGGATCTCGATCGCTATAGCCAGCAGCTCGGCGAGGCATTGCAAGCGAAGGATGAGATCCTCGCCCTTCTCGGTCACGAGCTTCGCAACCCGTTGGCTCCCATCCTGACCGCGATTGAGCTCCTTCGCGCGCGCGGCGTCGATTCGCGCGAGCACGCGATCATCGCGCGTCAGGTTCGACATCTCCACCACCTCGTGGAGGATCTCCTCGACGTTGGCCGGCTACTTCGCGGGAAGGTCCAGCTCGAACGTCGTCCGATCAACGTCGCGCAGATCGTCGATCGCTCGCTCGCCCTCGCGACGGAGGCGCTCGACGACCGCCGCGAAGACCTGGACCTTCTTGTGCACGCTGGCGATGTCACGCTCACGGTCGACCTCGAGAGAATGGCGCAGGGGCTATCGAACCTCTTGCGCAATGCCGCCCAAAACAGCGCGCCAGGATCGAAGATCCAACTCGGCGCCGAAGCGTCCGCCGATAGCGTCACGATCACGGTCAAGGATAGTGGCGCGGGAATTCCTGCCGAGCTCCTCCCCCGCGTCTTCGATCTGTTCGTGCAGCACCCGCAACCGCTCGATCGTTCGCGCGGCGGCCTCGGTATCGGGCTCGCGATCGCCCGGAACATCGTCGAACTGCACGGAGGGACCGTCGCCGCGCGGAGTGCCGGGCTCGGCACTGGTAGCGAGTTCATTGTCACGCTCCCTCGTTCGACCTGCGAGGTCACGTCCCGTAACGCGCCTGCATCGCGCGGGGAGCCGACACCATCGGAGTCGAGGCGGCGCGTCCTCGTCGTGGATGACAACAAGGACGCGGCGGAGATGCTGGCGGAGCTCTTGGTCGAGTGCGGCCACGTCGCGGAGGTCGCGCACAGCGCCGACGAGGCGCTGGACGCCGCTCGTAGGTTCGCCCCGGAGCTCGCGCTCCTAGACATCGGCCTTCCTGTCGTCGATGGTTATGAGCTCGCGAAGCGGCTGCACGCGCAGGACGCCTCGATCCGCCTCGTAGCCGTAAGTGGTTATGGCGACCGCACGAACAGGACGAGGTCGTCGGAGGCGGGCTTCGAGGCTCACTTGGTCAAGCCGGTCCGGCTCGATGACCTCCTGACGCTCCTGGAGAAACGATGAGCGAAGCCGGCACCGCCGATGCCGAGCGCGTCGAGACGGCGCGGCGTGTAACCCGCGCCGGTCTGGACCCCGCCGAATGCCTGGCCGGCGGCGGGCAGATGGGGGCGCTCATGCGATCGATGGATTGGGCGCGTACGCCGCTCGGGCCCGTAACGAAGTGGCCGCAGAGCCTTCGCACGTCCGTGAGCATCTGTCTCGGCACGTCATTTCCGATGATGATCGCGTGGGGCTCCGAGCTCCACATGCTCTACAACGACGGGTATCTCCCCGTCCTCGGGAGCAAGAAGCATCCGCAGGCGCTCGCACAGCCGCTCCTCGAATGCTTCGCCGAGATCCGAGAGCTCCTCGGCAAGATGTTCGGCGGCGTCATGGAGTCAGGAGAGCCCATAGGCGCCAACGACATGATGTTTCCGATCGAGCGCCACGGCTATCCCGAGGAGACCTACTTCGTCTTCTCCTACAGCCCAATCCGAGACGAGAGCGGTCGCGTCGGCGGCGTGCTCACGACCTGCACCGAGACCACGGCACGCGTGATCGGGGAGCGTCGTCTTCGCACCCTCCGGGCCCTCGCGGAAGGGGCCGTGCACGCGCAGAGCGCCGAGGATGCATTCGACCGCGCCGCGAAAACCCTGGATCCCGCCGATACGCCCTTTGCGCTCCTGTACCTCGTCGACGCGAGCGCTGGCTCTGCGCGTCTCGTTTCCACGTGCGGAATCCCTGCGGAGTCACCCGCATGCCTGGCTACGGTGGATCTCGGCGACTCCGCAACGCCCTGGCCATTGCGAGAGTGCGCGTCGACGCGAATACCGCAGATCGTGGAGGCGCTCGGCGATCGCTTCGGCCCCCTGCCCGGCGGGCCATGGCCCGAGCCGACTTCGCAGGCAGTCGTTCTCCCCATTGCGCGCCCTGGCCAAGTTCATCCCTACGGGTTCCTCGTCGCCGGCGTGAGCCCGCGCCGCGCGCTCGACGATGCGTATCGGGGATACCTCGAGCTCGTCGCCGATCACATCGCCACCGCAGTCGCGAACGCGCGCGCACGCGAAGAGGAGCGCAAGCGGAACGAGGCGCTCGCTGAGCTCGATCGGGCCAAGACGACGTTCTTCAGCAACGTGAGCCACGAGTTTCGGACGCCTCTGACGCTCATGCTCGCCCCGATCGAAGATCTGCTTGCGGGCGCTCATGGCGAGCTGCGTTCGCCGGTTCGCGAGCAGCTCGATCTCACGCATCGAAACGCACTCAGACTCCTGAAGCTCGTCAACAGCCTGCTCGACTTCGCGCGCATCGAGGCCGGTCGCATGCGGGCGCTGTATCAGCCGATCGATCTGGCGGCGGTGACCACCGACATCGCGAGCTCCTTCCGCTCCGCTGTTGAACGCGCGGGACTGCGATTCTCCGTAGACTGCGTGCGCCTCCCCGAGCCCGTCTACGTCGACGTGGAGATGTGGGAGAAGATCGTGCTGAACCTTCTCTCGAACGCGCTGAAGTTCACGTTCGAGGGGGAGATCGCCGTCCATCTTCGCCGCAATGGGGAGCTCGTCGAGCTCGAAGTGCGGGACACGGGGAGCGGCATACCGCAGTCCGAGCTCCCCAACCTGTTCAAGCGATTTCACCGAATCCAAGGGACGAAATCGAGAACGCATGAAGGGACCGGCATCGGGCTCGCCTTGGTTCTGGATCTTCTTCGCCTCCATGGCGGAGACATTCGGTGCGAGAGCGAACCCGGTCGCGGCAGCGTTTTCACAGCGACCATCCGCACGGGAAGCGCGCACCTCCCCGGCGATCAGATTGGGGTTCCTCACTCGGAGACGTCGTCGGTGGCGCGGTCGGAGGCCTTCGTCGCGGAAGCGCTTCGGTGGCTTCCGGAGAGCTCCCATTTCGAGCACGTGCCGGACGCAGGCGAGCGCGACGAGGCGCCACGTGGGATCGCGGCCGGTGCCCGCATCCTCGTGGCGGACGACAACGCCGATATGCGCAACTACCTACGTCGCATTCTCGGCGCGCATTGGCGCGTCGAAGCCGTAGCCGACGGGCAGGTCGCGCTCGAGTCCGCCCGTCGCGATCCCCCCGATCTCGTGTTGGCGGACGTGATGATGCCGGGGCTCGACGGTTTCGGCCTGCTACGCGAGCTACGAGCTGGCGAGCGTACCCGCAGCGTTCCCGTCGTCATGCTGTCGGCGCGCGCCGGCGAAGAGGCGCGCATCGAAGGTCTCGATGCCGGCGCGGACGACTACCTCGTCAAGCCATTCAGCGCCCGGGAGCTCGTGGCGCGCGTGAACTCTCAACTCGCGCTCGCGACGGCGCGGCGAGCTATCGAGGAACAGCGCTCGACGCTCTACACCGTCTTCAAACACATTCCGGCGTCGATTTCGGTCATACGCGGGAGCGACTTCGTTTACGAGATGGCGAACGACCAGTCTCTCGCGCTCGCCGACACGCAGCCCCACGAGCTAATCGGCCGACCCGCCTTCGAGGTATTCCCCGAGCTTCGTGGCCAAGGGTTCGAGGAGATGATCCTCAGCGTCATGCGCAGCGGTCGACCGTTCGTCGGCAAGGAAGTACCGCTGGCGTTTGATCTCGATCACGACGGCGTGAAGGAGACGACGTACTGGAACCTCGTGCTGACGCCGTTGCCCGACGAGCGTGGGCGTACCGACTGCGTGATGAGTTTCAGCTACGACGTGACGGCGCAAGTGCGTGCCCGCCGAGAGATCGAGACGATCGCCGCCGATCTTCAGCAGACCGTCGCGCAGCTCGACACGATCCTCGCGACCGTCCCCGTCGGGCTCGCGTTCTGGGATCGCGACCTCAGGTACACACGCATCAACGAGAATTTGGCGCAGCTCAACGGGGTGTCTGTCGAGCAAACCTTGCGTCGCACCGCCGCGGAGATCCTGCCGCCGGACCTGGCAGCGATCGCCGAGAAGAACATTCGTCGCGTTCTCGAGTCGCGCACGTCGGTCGGTCCCATCGAGCTCTCAGCGCCCGCCCCGCGCTGCCCCGGCGAGCTGCGCCATTGGCTCGCAACCTACTACCCGGTCCTCGATCCCGAAGGCGAGGTCAAACGCGTCGGCGTCGTCGTCGTCGACGTCACGGTCCAGAAGAACGCCGAGCTTGAACGCTCCGCCTTGCTCGAACGAGAGCAGCTCGCCCGGAAGGAGGCAGATCTTCAGCGTGAGCATCTGCACTCGCTCTTCATGCAGGCGCCGACGCCGATCTGCATCTTGCGAGGGCCAAGGTACGTGATCGAGCTCGCCAACCACCTTTGCTGCGAGGTCTGGGGACGTCGACATGAAGACGTCATCGCCCGGCCCCTCTTCGAAGCGCTCCCAGAAGTCGAGTCCCAGGTCTTCAACGAGCTTTTGGGCGGCGTGTTGTCGACGGGCGACCCGCATATCGGAAAAGAAGTCCGCGCGGAGCTCGGCTCAAACGGGCATCGAAGGAGCGTCTACTTCAACTTCGTCTATGCACCACTTCGCGATGCGTCGGGGCGAGTCGACGGAGTCCTCGTCGTTGCCTTCGACGTGACCGACGAGGTCCGCGCTCGAGACGAGATGTCTCGGACGCTCCGTTACAACGAGATGTTCGCGGGCATCCTCGGGCACGATCTCCGAAACCCGCTCGGCTCGATCATGACCGCGGCGCAGCTCGTGCTCCGCCGAGCAAGCGACGAGAGATTCGCAACCCCCGCGACGCGCATTCTCGAGAGCGGCGAGCGCATGTCGCGCATGATCGAGCAGCTCCTCGACTTCACTCGCATCCGCATCGGTGGCGGATTGACCCTCGAACGCCGCCTCGTCGACGCGGCGGAGCTCGTACGGCGCGTGGTTGCCGAGGTGGAGGCAGGCGCGGATCGGTCCAAGTTCCAGCTCAAGTCGACGGGCGATACGGAAGGCGAATGGGACGCCGACAGGCTCTCGCAGGTGTTCTCGAACCTGGCCGGTAACGCGGCCCAACACGGCGCCAAGGCAAGACCGGTTCGCGTTCACGTCGATGGGCGCGACGCGGAGGCGATCACGATCGAGTTCTCGAACGAAGGTCAGATTACCGAGAGCCTCCTGCCGAATCTCTTCGAACCTTTCCGCGGCACGGAGAACAAGCGGACCAACGCGAACGGCCTCGGCCTCGGGCTCTTCATCTCGAAGCAAATCGTCGTCGCGCACGGTGGCGCGATTCACGCATCGTCGCGGGACGGAGAGACGCGCTTCGCCGTCGTGCTCCCCCGATCATCGGGACGACGGTTGAAAGCGGTTCCATGAAAGTCCTCATCGTCGACGACGAAATTGCCACTCGCGACACTCTCAGGGACGTGCTCGAAGACGAAGGGTTCGCCGTCGAAGTGGCTTCGAACGGTCGTGAGGCGCTGGACCAGCTCGCGAAGATCGGCCACGTGTGCGCGATCATCCTCGACCTCATCATGCCGGAGATGAGCGGCCAGGAGCTGCTCGAGGCCATGGGGGCGGAGGCTCGATTGGCCACGATTCCCGTCGTCATCGTGACGTCGGATACGACCCGGGCGCCCGCCGGCCGGACGACGTTTCGCAAGCCACTCCGGCTGGACAACATCGTCGATACGGTCTCGAAGCTGTGCTGTCGCTCCGCGGCGACGCCGGGAGGGTCGGTCTCGTGACGGCATCACGAGTCGGTGGTCAAGCCACGACGGACGTGACGAATTCAGGCCCCCGTGGAGCCCGTCCGGATCCTGCGGGCGCGGTGGCCGATCGCGCCGCGACGATCGTGTACCCGGCGACCGGAGGCGAGATGGAGGCGCTCATACGCGCCAAGGACTGGTCGCAGACGCGGCTTGGTCCGCGTAGCGACTGGCCGCAAAGCTTGAAGACGGCTCTCAGCATCGTCCTGTCGTCGCGCTTCCCGATGATCATCTTCTGGGGACCCGAGCTGTGCGTCCTATACAACGACGCGTACGTCCCCATCTTTGCGAACAAGCACCCCGACGTACTCGGCAAGACTGGGTTCGAGGCGTGGGGCGAGGTTTGGGACGTCATTGGGCCCATGTTCGACGCCGTCACCACGCGCGGCGAGACGACGTGGTCGAACGACGAGCTCCTTATCCTGCGGCGCAAGGGATTCGCAGAAGAGACATACCTGACGTGGTCGTACAGCCCGATCACCGACGAGAGCGGCGGTGTCGGCGGCGTGTTCACGTCGGTCATCGAGACGACCGCACGCGTGGTGGGCGAGCGGCGCCTGAAGACCTTGCGCGAGCTCGCGGAGGCGTCGAGCCGGGCCGCCCACGTGCGGGAGGCGTTCATGTTGTCCGCGCAGATCGCCGGCGCCAACCGTCACGATGTGCCCTTCGGAGCGCTCTATTCCGCATGCGGGGACGAGGCGACGCTCATGGCTTCTTGGGGTCTCCCCGAGGGGCACCCGGCGGCGCCGATGCAGTGTCCGCTTGCCTCGGGAGGGTGGCCGTTCGCCGAAGCGATCGGCTCGCCCGACGGTTGCGTGGTGCCGGGCCTCGAACAGCGCTATCCGGCCATCCAGAGCGGCGTCTGGCCCGATGCCGTCCATACGGCGGTCGTGCTCGCGCTTCCGAGCGCGGACCCATCGCGCCCGCACGGATTCCTCGTCATCGGCGCGAGCCCCCGCCTCGAACTCGACGCGTCGTATCGCCAGTTCCTGGTCATGCTCGCGCACCATGTTGGCAACAACGTCTCTAACGCCGTCGCGCACGAGGAGGAGCGCAGACGCGCCGAGGCGCTCGCCGAGATCGATCGAGCGAAAACCGCGTTCTTCAGCAACGTCAGCCACGAGTTTCGAACGCCTCTGACGCTCATGCTGGGGCAGACGGAGGATGCACTTCGCTCGCCGGACCGCGCCCTCGCGGGCGAGGCGCTCGAGTCGGTCTACCGGAACGAGCTACGCCTTTTGAAGCTCGTCAACACGCTGCTCGACTTCGCGCGTATGGAAGCAGGCCGCGCTCGGGCGTCATTCGAGCCCACGGACGTCGCTGCGTTGACGGGCGATCTCGCCAGCACCTTTCGCTCCGCCATCGAGCGCGCGGGGCTGCGCTTCGAAGTCGACTGCTCCGCGCTCGGCGAACCGGTCTTCGTCGACCCGGAGATTTGGGAGAAGATCGTCTTCAATCTGCTCTCGAACGCGTTCAAATTCACGTTCGAGGGGAGTATCGTCGTCCGCCTACGGGCCGAGGCGGCCGCGGTCGTTCTCGAGGTGAGCGACACCGGCGTCGGAATCCCTGCCGAGGAGCTGCCGCGCATCTTCGATCGGTTTCATCGCGTCCAGGGGAGCCGCGCACGCAGCTTCGAGGGCTCCGGAATCGGGCTTGCCCTCGTGAACGAGCTCGTGAAGATGCACGGCGGCAACGTGGCTGTCACCAGCGTTGTCGGGAAGGGAACAACCTTCACCGTGACGGTGCCGCGCGGGCGCGACCATCTGCCGAAGGACCGCGTCCTGTCGACGTCCCAGGTCAGATCGAACGGGACGACGAGCGCCGCGTATGTGACCGAAGCAGGGCGTTGGATGTTGGACACCGCGGGTCCGAGGGATGCCGCACCTGCCGACGGAGCCCGCGCGCGCACGATTCTCCTCGCGGACGACAACGCCGACATGCGCGAGTACGTCGCGCGCCTGCTCTCTCCCCGATGGACGGTGCGCTCGGTCGCCAACGGACGACAGGCTCTCGCAGCGGCCCTGGAGACGTCGCCCGACCTCGTGCTCACCGACGTGATGATGCCGGAGCTCGACGGATTCGGGCTCCTCGAGCATCTCCGTGCCGATCCGCGCACGCGGACCATTCCCGTCATCATGTTGTCCGCACGGGCGGGTGAGGAGGCGCGCGTCCATGGCGTGGAGGCCGGCGCCGATGATTACATCGTCAAGCCATTCTCGGCCCGCGAGCTCGTCGCGCGCGTGGCGCTCCACCTCCAGCTCGCGGAGCTCCGCGCGCAAGCGGAGGCGGAGCGCGCGAAGCTGCAAACGATCTTCCGGCAGGCGCCATTCCCCATCGGCGTCTTCGAAGGCCCGGAGCATCGTATCGTCCTCGCGAATGAGAAGTGGGAAGCGCTCGTGGGGCGCCCGTTGCCGGCAGGCCAACGCCTCGCCGACGCGGTCCCCGAGCTCCGCGAGCAAGGCATCCTCGATTGGCACGACCGTGCGCTCGCCGGCGAATCGATTGTCGCCCGTGATGTGCCGCTCGCGCTCGTGACGAACGGCGTTCGCTCGCAGCATTACTTCCACGTCGTCCTGCAGCCGCTGACCGACGAACACGGCGAACCCCAGGGGCACGTGACGATGGCGCTCGACGTGACCGATCAGGTCCTCGCCCGCGACCAGCTCGAAAGCGCACGTCGCACAGCCGAAACGGCGAGCCGCACCAAGGACGAGTTTCTCGCAATGCTCGGCCATGAGCTCCGAAATCCTCTCTCGCCGATGCTCACTGCGCTCCAGCTCCTTCGCTTGCGCGGCAGCACTTCGCGCGAGCAGGAGGTGCTCGAGCGCCAGGTCGACCACCTTACGCGGCTCGTCGACGACCTCCTCGACGTCTCGCGGATCACGCGCGGCAAGATCGAGCTCCGTCGAGCGCCCGTGGACCTCGCGGAAGTCGTCGCGCGCGCGGTGGAGATGGCGAG
>CALKVG010000414.1 GCA_937998045.1 uncultured Myxococcales bacterium | reverse complement strand
CGCCCCAGGAACCGCACTCGCGAGCTCTGGGCCAAGTTTTTCAACACGCTCTCAGGAACGCGCGAGCCCCGCGTGCGTGACACGGGGAGCGTCCCAACGAGCGTCACGCCGCGCGCGGTCATGCGTTCTCCTCTTCATGATGACGCTATTTCGAAACGGCGGCTGGTCGATGTACTTCGTCGTGGGGTTCGGGTTCGTGGCGCTCGCGCAGGCGGCGCACTTCGCGAGCCGCCCGAGCGCGACCCACGAGGGCTTTCTCAAGTGGATGTCGCGCACCCTGCTCTGGGCGATCCTCACGGGCATCTGCAGCGACATTGGAACGGTGATGTCGGTCGGGAGCCAGAGGATGGGGGAGAGCCAGCAGCGCTTGCTCGAAGAGGGCATCGCCGGCCAGCTCGCCGACAGCGAGACGCGGACGCGCATCATCTGCCAGGGCATCTCCGAGTCGCTGAGCCCGGGCATCGTCGGGTTCGCTTTCCTTGCGGTCGTGGCGATGCTCACGGCGGTCGGACGGCGCCGCTTGGACGCGAAGCGCTCCTGACCCGTGCGCTTGACCGTGCTCGCGCGGGGGCGACACTTGGCTTTAAGGGGGCCCTGTGCATGCAACTTTCCGCGCTCGAGCGGATGCGGAGACTGTTGGACGTGACAGCCGCGCTGTCACGGACGATGACGCCCGACCAGGTCGCGAACGTGGTCATGCACTTCGGCCTGCCCGCCATCGGCGCTTGCGCCGGGGCACTCCTCACGATCGACGAGGAGCACCGCGAATACGTGGTCCTGGCGCGCACGTGCGACCGGGACTCGGGAACGTCACGCGTCTCGCGCCTGACGCTGGAGGCCGACGCTCCCATCGCGAGGTGCGTGCGCAGCGCCCGGCAGCTCGGGTGCGATCCGAACGGCGTGTGCATTCCTCTCCTCATCCGCGGGCAGGCCATCGGCGCGCTCGAGCTGCACTTCCCCACCGACGAGCCGCTGGACGACGAGGCGCGCGCGCTGCTCGACGCGGCCGCCGACCAGTGCGCGCAGGCGCTCGAGCGGGCGTCCCTCTACGCGATCGAGCAGATCCGCCGCGAGGAGCTCGAACGCAGCAACCGGATGAAGGACGACTTCCTCGGCATCGTGTCGCACGAGCTGCGGACGCCGCTGTCGGCCATCCTCGGCTGGGCGCGCATGTTGAAGCGCGGCATCGTGAGCAGCGGCCCGGCGCGCGAGCGGGCGCTCGAAGCCATCGAGCGCAACGCGACGCTGCAGGCGCGCCTGGTGGACGACCTCCTCGACGTGTCGCGGATCGTGAGCGGGAAGCTCGAGCTCGAGACGTCGAACGTGGACCTCGCGGCGATCGTCGAGCAGGCGCTCGACTCGGTGCGCCCGACGCTCCTCGCCAAGGGGCTCGAGGTGCGGCTGTCGATGGCGCACGACGGCGCGACGGTGCTGGGCGACCCGCGGCGGCTGCAGCAGGTCGTGTGGAACTTGCTGACGAACGCGACCAAGTTCACCGGCGCCGGGGGGTGCATCGATCTGGTGGTGGCGCGCAGCGGCCGTTCCGTGCGCCTGTCGGTGCGCGACAACGGGATCGGGATTCCGGCGGAGGTCCTCCCGTACGTCTTCGAGCGCTTCAAGCAGGCCGACGGAAGCGCGACGCGACGGCACGGCGGCCTCGGGCTCGGCCTCTCGATCGTGCGCCACGTGGTGGAGGCGCACGGAGGGAGCGTCTACGCGATGAGCAAGGGCGAGGGAGAGGGCGCCGAGATCGTCGTGGAGCTGCCGGCCCTGCAGACCGAGAGCGTGCCGTCCCTTCCGGCGACCGAGGTGGAGCCGCTGGGCGGGCGCCTCTTCGGCGCGCGCGTCCTTCTGGTCGACGACGACGACGACACCCGCGACTTCCTGGCGGCGGCGCTGGGGACGGCGGGCGCTCAGATGCGAGGCGCCTCCACGGCGCGCGCGGCCTTCGAGAGCGTCACGTCGTGGCGTCCGGACGTCATCGTGTCGGACATCGCGATGCCCGAGGAGGACGGGTACGTCTTCATCCGGCGGGTCCGCTCGCTTCCTCCGGAGCACGGCGGGCGCACTCCCGCCGTCGCGCTGACGGCGCTCGCGCGCCCGAAGGACCGCGTCTCCGCCCTGGCGGCCGGATTCCAGACGCACCTGGCCAAGCCGGTGGACCCGAACGAGCTCGTGCTCGCCGTCGCGAACCTGCGCGACGCCTGCGAGTACTAGCCGGGCGTGAGCGAGCCTGTGTGCCTGTGTTATTCGACACAGGCGCGTAGCCGCGAACCGCGCGGTCAGGCCCGCAGCGCCCGCTCGACCAGGGGGATCCGGTCCTGCCCCCAGAAGAGGTCCTTGCCGTCGACGATCCACGTGGGCGCGCCGAAGACTCCGGCGTCCACCGCGCGCTTCGTGGCGTCCATGAGCGCGTTCTTCACGTCGGGCGTCTGCGCCCGCGCGAGGACGTCGTCGGCCCCCTCGCCGACGAGGTCTCGAAGGACGCCCTCGTCGGCAATATCCCGGTCGTAGGCCCACGCCGCGGCGAACGCTCGCTCGCGGAAGGAAGCGCGTCGGTCCTCGGGCAAGGCGAGGTAGACGCGCAGGGCCTTGAGGCTGGCGATGGGGAAACGGCTGGCGAACCGGAAGGGCACCCCCCAGTACTCCGCGTACCGCTTCATGTCCTCGAGCGCGTAACGGCGCTTCGCCTCGCTCCACGCCGCCAACGGACGTCCACCTGCCCGATGGCCTTGAAGAGACCGCCGAGGAGCATGGGACGCCATGCGAGCGTCGCGCCCGTGCGCGCCGCGAGCTTCTCGGCTTGCGTGCTCCCGAGGTACGCGAACGGCGACGAGAAGTCCCAGAAAATCTCGAGCGTGTGCATCTCGTTCTCCCGGCTCTGCGCGTCGGCGCGTCGGCGGCGCGTCGGCGTCGCGTAGGCGTCGGCGGCGCGTCAGCGAAGCGACTTGGCGACGCCGAGCAGGACGACGCCGGCGACGCAGAGGAAGGTGACCGCCGCGAGGGTGCCGATGCCGGCCCCGGCCTCGGCCTTGCCATTGGCGACGCGGCGAGCGCGGCCGCCGATGATGTGATGAAGCACGATGACGACGAGCGCGAGCCCCAGTTTGGCGTGAAACCAGGGCAGGTGCGCGTACATCTGCGGAGCCAGAGAGATGCGTGCCGCGCCGGCTGCGAAGCTCGCGAGGAAGCCGGGAACGGCGAGCCGCCAGTACACGCGGCGCGCGAGGGCGCCGACCTCGGAGGGATCCGCGACGAACGGCGCGCGCGAAGTGAGCGTGGCCACCGAGAGGAGCGCCCCGATCCAAACGACGTTGGCGAGCACGTGCGCCGCGACGAGAAGGACCGGTAACGAGGTCACGAGACGTGCCACGGTACCTGCCCTCTGCGCCGGTTGCATCTCTGTTCGCGTGCCTTTGCGGCCCGACGCCCGCCAAGAACGATGCCAGGGGCAAGCGGGCGCTCTCGGGCACTTTCGCCGCGCGCGCGCGACACCGGCCCGCGATTTGGGGCCCGCGATCGACAAACCGGCGCGATGAACGTCGTGTTACCGTGCGGCCACCAAGCGCAGCAAACCCCTAGCAAACCGTAGCGAACCGTAGCAAACCGTACGAGGTGACGCCCATGTTCCCCCGGTCTGCCCCCAGAGCCGTCGTCGCCGGAGCCCCCGCCGACCTAACCTTCGCGCGCGCCCGCCCGGCGAGCACCTCGCGGCCGGTCGCGTTCGTCACGGCCGCGGCGTTCGGCCTGACTGCGCTTGCAACGCCGCTCCGCGAGGCACGAGCCGACGAGGTGTCGCCCCACGGTAAGGGAATTGCCGGCGGCGCGCTGCTTGGCGCCGAAGTCGTCACGATGGTGGAAGGGATTGCCGGCGTTCGGTCGGGGTGGGCGTACGTGATCGGCGGCGTCCTGGGAGCCGGAGCCGGCGGCGCGGGCGGCTATGCGGTGGAACACTCCAGCACGGACGGCAAGGTGCCGACGTACATGCTCGCAGGGGGGCTCGCGCTCATCATCCCGGCGATCGTGCTCACGTTGAACGCCACGCGGTACATGCCCGAAGAAGGCGCTACCGAAGACCGAGCGCCCATCGGCCCGGCCGCCGAGCCCGGCGTCCCGGGTGGTGGCATCGGAACGCCTGGCGCCGCGCCCGCACCGTCGAATGCTGCGACTCCGGGTGGTGCGGCGGCACCGGCCGGTCCCGCGCCCGCGCCCGCGCCGGCGCCGAGCGGAGGAGGAGCTGCGCCCACGCCGCCCCCCCCTCCGCAGTCTCTCCTCGACCTTCACCGGGGTACCTTCCGACTGGGAGTGCCCCTTCCGAACGTTGTGCCGGTCTTCACAGTCGCCGAGCTACGCCAATACGGCATGAAGAACGACACGGAGCTACGTATGCCGGTGCTGCACGTGACCTTTTGAAGAAGCCCGTCGATCGCCGTTCCGGAAGGCCGCGACCGCTGATAGCATCTTTGCGTTGATGCATTGATGCGTCCAAGCCGCAGGCCGGGGGCTACAGCGGAGCGGAGCGAAATGGCACAGCGACTTCCTCAACCGTCCAAACCGACGGATCCGATGCTCGGCCGCGTCATCGCGGGCCGTTACCGACTCGAAGCCCGCATCGGCGAAGGTGGAATGGGCGTCGTCTATCGAGCGCGGCACGTGCTCATCGATCGGGTCGTCGCCGTGAAGTTGATCCGGCCCGACCTCCGCGGCGAGACGCACTTGCGCGCGTGGATGCTGCGCGAGGCGCGCGCGGCGAACCGCGTCGACCACGCGCACATCATCGACATTCACGACATCGGCGAGACCGAGGAGGGCGAGCTCTACCTCGTCATGGAGTACCTCGTCGGGACGTCCCTCTCGAGCGAGCTCGCGCGCGGTTCGATGGCGCTCGCGCGTGGCGTCGACATCCTCGAGCAGATGTGCGCGGCTCTCGCGCGCGCGCACGACCTCGGCGTCGTGCACCGCGACCTCAAGAGCGACAACATCCTTTTGACGACGCGCGGCGGCCGGAAGGACTTCGTGAAGATCCTGGACTTCGGCCTCGCTCACCTGGCGATGGATCCGCGCCTCGCGCCGAAGGGCGCCGTCTTCGGAACGCCGGAGTACATGGCTCCGGAACAGGCGCGCGGAGAAGAGGCGACGGCGCAGAGCGACCTCTACGCGCTGGGCGTCCTCTTCTTCGAGATGCTGACGGGCCAGCTCCCCTTCCGCAGCGACGACCGCGAGACGCTGCTCGAGATGCAGCGGACGGCGGTGGCGCCGCGGCCGCGCTCGATCAAGCCCGACGTCTTGCCCGCGGCCGAGACGATCGTCATCAAGCTGCTCGAGAAGGATCGGCGCAAGCGCTTTCAGGACGCTCACCACCTGCACGAAGAGCTGAAGTCGCTCCAGCGCAGCCTGCCGAGCACGCCGTGGGAAGTCGCCGCCACCGGGGAGAACGCCGTGCCTCCTCCCCCGCCGCCGCCGCAGTCGCCCGGCGTCATCGAGTGGGCGAGCCGCGCCGCGCTCTTCTCGCGGATGGTGTCGCGCGCGTACCCGCAGGCGAACTCGCCGCCGGAGGTGCAGAGCGCGGTGTCGCAGGCGTGGGACCTCGCGTCCCGCGCGAGCCGACTCGAGGGGGAGGTAGCGAGCCACCAGCGCAAGCTCGAGGCCCTGGAGCGGCGCGGTCGCGCGCTGCGCGCCGAGATAGGGCGCAAGGTCGAGGAGCTGGCCCACGAGGAGTCTCGCTCGCTGCGCGACCTGTCGTCCGAGCAAGCGGAGGTCGCACGGCTGCGCGAGGGGCTGCAGCAGGCGGATCGCGCGGCGACGCAGGCCAAGCATGCGGCCGATCAGGCGAGCGGCTCGGCGGCGCAGATACGCACGGTGTTCGAGCGCGCGGGGGCGGCGGCGGCGCTGGTCGAGGCGAAGCGCGAGCAGCTGAAGGAGCACGAGCAGAAGGCCGGGCTCAAGGACGCGCAAGCGCGCGACCTGCGCCGGCAAATCGAGGAGCTGCGCGCCCAGCTCGCGCGGTACGCCGAGGCGCTCGAGGAGGACCTCGCGAGCGGACGCGAGAAGGTGGCCGCGCGCACGCGCGAGGGCGTCTCTTACGAGAAGGCGTTCAGCGACGTGTCGACCTTGCTCCTGAATCATCTCAAGTCGAAGCCCGAAGCTCGCGATCTCTTGCAGGAGCTGATGGCGGCGATGCACGGGCACAACTACAGCTCGCCACGCACCGACAGCCGGACGCCGTAGTGTCCCGAGTCGCGGACCTGGTGGACCCGATACTCGGGACACTACCTCCGCCCCTCGTCGTCATGCCTGCGGCATGACGACGACGGCGGAGGGGACGGCTACGTGGGGCTTCGCCCCCTCGGCGCTTCGCGCCGAGCCTCCCCCGTATCGCCTTGCGGCGAACGACTTCGCTGGCGCGAAGTCGAAAGAGAGCAGGATTCTCGAACGAGAATTGCGCAGCTCGATTTCTCCCACTCGTGCGCGTTGGGGCGCGTTGATTTAGTTGTTTGCGAGGAACTGCTGCAAAAGCTGGTTGCCGAGCGCCTCGATCGTGGGCCGGTCCTCGACGTTCGACGGGACCGTCCCCGTGCCGGTGAACGCGATATAGGTCACGGTGTTGCCCTCCACGCCGCCGTTCGCGGGACTCGACGGATAGCCGAGCGCTTTCGCCAGGGCGACCGAACCCTCGCCGATGATGTTCGTCGGGCCGGTGTCCGCGAAGATCGCGAAGGTTACCTTGTTCCCGTAAACGACAGCCACGATCGTGCCGGGCGGGACCAGGCCTTGCCAGTTGTCGTCCGGGATCACCACGTACTGGTCGTCCGCCGAACTGAACGGATTCGTCTTGCCGTCGGTCGGATTGATGCTGCCGTCGGCGTTGACCCCGAAGGTGTCCTGATTCTGAAAGCAGCAATCCATGTTGGGCGGCGTACCCGGGCACGTGGCCGTCCGCCTCCCGTCGCAGTCGACGTCCTGGTCGGCGACCCAGTACACCGCCCCGTTCAGTTTGCACATCTGCGCCGTCTTGCCCGTATCGGGATCGCCTGGAGTGTCGTCGAGGACGTACGACTTGCCGTTCGTGGGCACCTTGCACGGGTGGGTCGCGTCGGCGAGGGGCGTCCGCGCGAGGATCGGGTCGACGAGCGGGTTGCACGTCGGCGGCATCATCCGGATCCCGTTGTCGCAGAAACCGGGCGGGTTGTTCGGCTCGGTGCCCTTGTCGTTGCAGCCGTAGCCGGCGTCGTTGCTCATCCAGCCGTTCGACGTGTTGGGGACGCAGGCGCCGCCCCCTTCGCCGCCGGCGGTCGCGTCGCTTCCGCCGACCGTCGCGTCGCCGCCGCCGGTGCCGGCGTCGCTCCCGGCGCCGCTCCCGGACGAACCGCCGCTGCCGTTCGAGGAGCTGCCGCTACCGCTCGTGCCGGAGGAGCCTCCGTTGCTACCGGCCGGCGGGCCACCCGACGAGGCGCCCGGCGACGAGCGCGCGGGAGGCGAGTCGCTCGTCCCGCATCCGATGAGGACCAGCGAGCCCGCGAAGACGAGCGCGGGAACGCAGAGACGGCGGAAGCCAGTTCGTTGGATCAAGGCAGACCTCCCGTGTGCTGCTCCTGGCCGCGCCCAGCAACAATCGCTGTCTCTTATACACATCTCCGAGCCCACGAGACAGGCAGAAATCT
>CALKVG010000413.1 GCA_937998045.1 uncultured Myxococcales bacterium | reverse complement strand
CCCGCTCGTAGTTCGCGTTGTCGTCCGAATAGCCGAGTCCGAGCTCGACCCACGGCTGAAGGCGTCGACTCAGGCCCACGAAGTAGTAGCGGCCGTACGCGGACAGCGACCAGTACTGCCGCTCCAGCTGCGAGGTCGTGTCCGGGTAGTCGCCGGTGTCGGTCCCGTCGAGCGCGTTGAAGGTCGCGTACGAGAACGACGCCCCGACGCTCAGCCACGGGGCGATGCGATACCCGACGGCGACCGTCAGCCCGAGAAAATCGAGTCCATACGGCGACTCTTTGCCCTCGAGGATGTCGCCGGTCGCGTCTCCCGTGATGGGCATGTAGAGCTTCGGGGCGCGCACCGGAGACGAGCTCTCGGGCAGGGCCACCCCGGCGCGAACCTGCAGCTCGAGGCCGCTCAGGCCCACGCGGTCCCACGCCGAGGGCTGCGGGGGCGGGGGCGTGGCCTCGGCTGCGACGAAGTCGTTCCGCTCCGGAGCCAGCGGCGACGTCGGGCTGACTTGCGCCGACGCTACGGCTGGCAGGAGAGCCATGGCCAGGCCTAGCGAAGAGGCCAGGCCTAGCGAAGAGGAGAGGCGGCGCATCGCGGGCGGGCGGCAGCCTAGCAGTGCAGGGGCCTCTTGCCTCCGCAAGCAGACCGAGTCAGTAGGGCGTATGACCAACCGTCTCGGCGGGGAAGCGTCGCCCTACCTCTTGCAGCACGCCCACAACCCGGTCGACTGGTACCCCTGGGGGCCCGAGGCGCTCGAGCGCGCCAAGCGCGAAAACAAGCCGATTTTGCTGAGCATCGGCTACTCCGCGTGCCACTGGTGTCACGTCATGGAGCGCGAGAGCTTCGAGAACGAAGACATCGCGCGCGTCATGAACGAGTGGTTCGTGAACGTGAAAGTGGATCGCGAGGAGCGACCTGATTTGGATCAAGTTTATCAGCTGGTCGTCCAGCTGATGGGGCGCAGCGGCGGGTGGCCGCTGACGGTGTTCCTCACGCCGGATCAGAAGCCGTTCTTCGGCGGCACGTACTTTCCGCCGGTGGATCGCTACGGAATGCCGGGTTTTCCGAAGATCCTGCAGGCGGTCTGGGAGGCGTACCAGGCCAGGCGCGACGAAGTGGACGCGCAGTCGGCCGAGCTGACGAGCGCGATCGCGGAGGCCATCGCGGGAGGGGACGGCACGTCTCCGCCCCCGTCTCGCTTGCGAGGCGGCGTGGACGATGCGCCCGGGCGTGGTCGAAACCTCGAAGCCGCCGGGCCGCTCACCAGCGGCCTCCTCGCGAGCGCGCGCGAGAAGCTCGTCGCGCGGTTCGACGACCGCTGCGGCGGGTTCGGGCACCGGCCGAAGTTTCCGAGCACGATGTCGCTCGACGTTCTCTTGCGCGCGGGCGAGACGCAGCGGGTCGCGAAGGCGCTCGACGCGATGCTCGCCGGGGGAATCTTCGATCAGCTCGGCGGCGGCTTCCACCGATACTCGACCGACGAGCGGTGGCTCGTTCCGCACTTCGAGAAGATGCTCTACGACAACGCGCTGCTGCTTCGCCTGTACGTCGACGGCTGGCGCGCGTTTGGCGAGACGCGCTACGCCGAGGCGGCGCGCAGGATCGGGGATTACGTCATCGGCGAGATGCAGGCGCCCGAGGGCGGCTTCTATGCGACGCAGGACGCCGACAGCGAGGGAGCGGAGGGCCGCTTCTTCGTGTGGACGCCGGACCAGGTGGATGAGGCGTGCGGCGCGGATGCGGAGGCTGCGAGCGTCGCGAAACGCGTCTGGGGCGTGACGGCTCACGGCAACTTCGAAGAATCGGGCGCCACGGTCCTCAGCGTCGTCGAGCCCGCACGCGACGAGACGGAGCGGCTGGCGCTCGAGCGCGCGCGTCTGGCGATGTGGAAGGCGCGCGAGAAGCGTCCGAAGCCGTTCCGCGACGAGAAGGTGCTGGCGAGCTGGAACGGGTTGATGATCGGCGCGATGGCCGACGCGGGGGCGGCGCTCGGGCCGGGGATGCTCGAGGCGGCCGAGCGCGCGCTCGCGTTCGTCGAGCGCGTCCTCGTCGTGCGCGAGGAGGGCGGCCGAGCGCGCGTTCTGCGCATGGCCAAAGACGGGGTGGCGCGCGGCGCGGGCTTCCTCGACGACCACGCGTACATGGCCGACGCGGCGCTCGACGTGTACGAAGCGACCGGGTCGCCTCACTGGGTGCTTCTGGCGCGCGCCATCGCCGACGCGACGATCGCGCACTTCTACGACCCCGCCTCGCAGTCGTTCTTCTTCGTCGCCGACGACGGCGAGAAGATCCTCGTCCGCGCAAAGGATCCGTACGATCACGCGGTGCCGAGCGCCGCGTCGGTGGCGTGCCGGATGCTGCTCCGCCTGGGCGCGCTCGTCGACCCGAAGTACGCCGAGCTGGCCACGCGCGCGATCGAGGGGCTCGCCCCCGCGGCCGCCGCTCAGCCGATGGGCATGAGCAGCGTCGTGAGCCTGGTCGATCGCCTGGTCCGCGGCACCGTCGACGTCGTCGTCGTCGGCCCGCGATCGAGCGCGGCGACGCAGGCGCTCGCCGCCGCACCCTTCCGCGCGAACCTGCGCGACCGTGTCGTCGCGTGGCTCGACGCTGCCGACCCGCTGAGCGTCGACGCGAGCCGCGTTCTCGCCGAAGGCAAAGCGCCGCACGGCGAACCCGCCGCGTACGTGTGCCGCGGCAACACGTGCTCGCTGCCCGTCACCGACCCTGCGGAGCTCGCCGACGCGCTCGCAGCGGAGCGGGGCGAGCGCGCGTGAGCGTCAGGGTGTGCGCCGAGTCACTCGGCGCCGCGGCGCTCCCGGTGTCCGCGCACGTCGCGGTGGACGCTCGCGCGCGCCGAAGGGACGCGCCCCGAGACGACGACGTCGGTGGCGCGCATCTTGTGCACGGCCTCGGTCGGCCGTCCCGCGGCGAGGAGCTCGGCCTCGAGGACATCGAGCGCCGGGCCCATGAGGTCGGTGCGCGCGAAGCGCCCGGCGCGCCCCGCCGCGAGCCGCGGCAAGATCGCGATGATCCGTCTGACGCCGTCGGCGATGCGTCGCGGGACGGCGACCCGCTCGATGATGGGATCGAGGAACTCGCCGGCAGCGCGGATCTTGTCTCGTTCGCCGGCGCACGCCTCGTCGAGCGGCTCCTTGAGCAGCACGGTCCAGAGGACGACGTCGTCGAGCGCACGGCCGCGCGCGCGCATCATCGCGTCCACCGCGTTCATCTTGCGGAAGAACCGGTTGGCGCCGCCGCTGGTCGCTTCCTCGTCGTCGAGGAAGGCGGCGAGCTCCGGCAGGAGCACGGACATCGCGCCGGTCTCCCACATGAGCCACGCCGACCGGTGGGCCGCGCCGCCGCGAAGGAGGCGCAGGATCTCCTCGAAGACGCGCGGCCGCGCAGCCTTGGCGAGATCGTCGCGCACCCACACCATCGCGTCGTAGACGTCCGGCGCGATCCCGAGGTCGAGGCGCGCCGCGAACTTGATGGCTCGGAGGATCCGGATGGGGTCCTCGCGGAAGCGGACCATGGGATCGCCAATGGTGTGGATCGTGCGGCGGCGGACGTCGTCGATGCCCCCGCACCAGTCGAGCACCTGGCGGCGATCGAGGTCGTAAAAGAGGGCGTTCATCGTGAAGTCGCGGCGCAGGGCGTCCTCGTGGGCCTCGCCGAACACGTTGTCGCTGCGGATGAGGAGGTCGTCGAAGACCTCGCTGGCCTCCTCCTCGGGCGCCTCCATCGCCGGGTTGCGGCGGAAGGTGGCGACCTCGATGACCTTGCCGCCTCCGAAGAGGATGTGCGCGAGGCGGAAGCGACGCCCGATGATGCGGCAGTTCCGAAAGAGAGCGCGTACGTCCTCGGGGCGGGCGTTCGTGGCGACGTCGAAGTCCTTCGGCTTGCCCCCGAGGAGGAGATCGCGCACGCACCCGCCCACCAGGTAGGCCTGGTAGCCGCTGCGCTCGAGCCGGCGCACGACCTTGCCGGCGTCGGGATCGATGCGGTCGTCGCTGAAGACGACGTCGTGCCGGACGAGGCCGGTCCCGGCGTGTCGCTCGAGGACATCGCGGGGGCGCCGTCCTTCCGGCGTAACCGCGCCGGCAGCGAGACCGTCCGGCGAAGCGCCGTCGGGGGCGTCAACCGCGTCCTCCACCGTATACGACGGGAGGTCGGGCGGCGCAGGCAGGTGATCGTCGGGAGTTGTCATAAAGCCGGCAAGCCTGGCGCGGTTGTCGCGCGCGCCACGAGGCTGGGCGCTGAGAGGGGCCGTGCAAAACGGCGGCTGGAGAGGCTACAAGTCGACTGTAACACGCGAAGAAGCCTGGCTCCAGGCTCGTGGACCCTTCCTCTGGTAACCTCTACCGCGGACCCGTGCCCCCGCTTCCGCCGCCATCCCCGCAAGACCCGGTGCTCCTCGAGCATTTCGACCTGGGGGCACCGCTCGGGTCGGGCGCCATAGCGCGCGTCTACGAGGCCGTGGAGCGGAAAACGGGTCGGTCCGTCGCGATCAAGGTGCTGGACGACTCGGCGCGCAATTCGAGCGAGCTGCGCGAGCGCATGACGCGGGAGGCGAGGCTCTTGTCCAGCTTGGAGAGCCCGCACGTGAGCCGTCTTCTCGGGCACGGCTGGGATGGCGACCAGCCGTTTCTCGTGCTCGAGCGCCTCGAGGGCGAGACTCTCGCCGAGCTGCTGCGACGGGAGGGACGGGTCAGCACCGCGCGCCTGAGGGACTGGATCGAGCAGCTCCTCATCGGGGTGCGCGACTGCCACCGGGCCAACATCATCCACCGCGACATCAAGCCGGCGAACATCTTCCTCGCGGCCGCCGATGCCGGGGGCGGGAGCGGTGGCCGCGGCGAACCCGCGGTGAAACTGATCGACTTCGGCGTCGCGCGCATTGCCGACCTCGTGAGCGAGGGCTCTGCCTTGACGAACACGCACCACATTCTCGGGAGCGTCGGGTACATGGCGCCCGAACAGTTCGAGTCGGCGCGGAACGTCGGGCCGGCGGCGGACGTCTATGCGGTCGGCGTCGTCATTTTCCGGTGCCTCACCGGCCGGCTGCCCTTCGTCAGCCGGAGCCTCCTCGCGTTCACGCGGCTGAAGTGCGAAGGCACCGCGCCGCCCGTGTCATCGGTGGCCGGCGCGATCCGCAGCGAGCCGCTGGACGCGCTCGTCGCGCGAGCTCTGGAGCGCGACCCCGAGAACCGCTTCGCGAGCGCGAGCCAGATGCTCGAGGCCTGGTGGCGGGGCGGCGCGGCCCTCGAGCGCGAGGCGCCCGGGGTCGAAATCGACGTGACGTTCGACGAGGACGAGTGGGTGAACACCCTGGCCGAGTCCGTCGCCCAAACGCCGGGCGCTGGCGCGCTCTCGCCGAGCGCGACGTTGCGAGTGGCCGTTCGCTTTCCGGACGAAGACGGGGAGACCGACCCGGACTTCCGGCGGCCGACCGACAGCTCGATCGCAGCCGCCCAACCGAGCCAGGACCCGCCCGCCGACACTTGACCCGCCCGCGGGCACGCGACCAGGCCGCGAGATTCAACGGGCTTACGACTCAACTTTCATGCCGTTGACGCGGGTGGGCCGGTGGTTACGTTGGCCTCGCGTTGACCGGAAACATCCGTGGACGCTGGGGATTCCCGGCGTTATTTCCCCCGGTTGTCGTCTGAGGCCTCGGCCTCAGGCGCGGTGGCGCGTCGTGGAGCAAGTCAAGACCCCTGAGCTCGCAGCTCGCTCGCCGGGAGACCCGAGAGGCAGGCGCGCTCTTCCCCGCGGAACCCACAGGATTTCGGAGGTACGTTCACCATGGGCAAGATCATCGGCATCGACCTCGGCACGACGAACAGTGTCGTCGCGATCATGGAGGGGCGCGAGCCCAAGGTGATCGTCAATGAAGAGGGGTCCCGAACGACGCCCAGCGTCGTCGCGTGGGACGAGAAGAGCGAGGTTCTGGTCGGGCAGATCGCCAAGCGTCAGGCGGTGACCAACCCGGAGAACACGATCTTCAGCGCGAAGCGCTTCATCGGTCGCCGCTTCGAAGAGGTGCAGGAGGAGACCAAGCGCGTGCCGTACAAGGTGGTGCGTGCGTCCAACGGCGACAGCGTCTTCGTCGTTCGCGGCAAGCAGACGACGCCGCCCGAGGTGAGCGCTCGCATCCTGATGAAGCTGAAGAAGGCGGCGGAGGATTACCTCGGCGAGAAGGTGAGCGAGGCGGTCATCACGGTGCCGGCGTACTTCAACGACGCGCAGCGCCAGGCGACGAAGGACGCCGGACGCATCGCCGGGCTCGAGGTGAAGCGCATCGTCAACGAGCCGACGGCGGCCGCCCTCGCGTACGGCCTCGACAAGAAGAAGGACGAGGTCATCGCCGTCTACGACTTCGGCGGCGGCACGTTCGACATCTCGATCCTCGAGGTCGGCGACAACGTCGTGCAGGTCATCTCGACCAACGGCGACACGCACCTCGGCGGCGACGATATCGACAACCTCATCATCGACTGGATGCTGGCCGAGTTCAAAAAGTCGAACGCGGTCGACCTGCGCAACGACAAGATGGCGCTGCAGCGCCTCAAGGAAGCCGCCGAGAAGGCGAAGATCGAGCTCTCGAGCGTCCAGGAGACGGGCATCAACCTGCCCTACGTCACGGTCGGCGCGGGCGGCCCGATGCACCTCGACATGCGCCTGTCGCGCGCGAAGCTCGAGCAGATGATCGCGCCCCTCGTCGAGCGCTCGATGGAGCCGGTGCGCAAGGCGCTGGCCGACGCGAAGAAGAGCCCCAAGGACATCGACGAGGTCGTCCTCGTGGGCGGCTCGACGCGCGTGCCCCTCGTGCAGGAGACGGTGAAGAAGTTCTTCGGCAAGGAGCCGCACAAGGGCGTAAATCCGGACGAGGTCGTGGCCGTCGGCGCCGCCGTGCAGGCGGGCGTCCTCTCGGGCGAGGTCAAGGACCTGGTGCTCCTCGACGTGACCCCGCTCAGCCTGGGCGTCGAGACGCTGGGCGGCGTGATGACCGCCATGATCCCGCGCAACACGACAATCCCGACGCAGAAGAAGGAGATCTTCTCGACGGCGACGGACAGTCAGCCCAGCGTCGAGATTCACGTCCTCCAGGGCGAGCGCACGGACGCGAAGTACAATCGCACGCTCGGCAAGTTCCACCTCGAGGGCATCCTCCCTGCACCTCGAGGCGTGCCCAAGATCGAGGTGACCTTCGACATCGACGCGAACGGCATCCTGAGCGTCCACGCCAAGGACACCGCCACCGGCAAGGACCAGAAGATCACGATCACCGCGAACTCCGGCCTCAACGAGGCCGAGATCCAGAAGATGGTCAAGGAGGCGCAGGAGCACGAGCGCGAGGACCAGGAGCGCCGCGAGCAGATCGAGCGCAGAAACAAGCTCGACAACCTCTGCTACACGCTCGAGAAGACCATCGGCGAGAACAAGGAGAAGCTCGCAGGGCAAGACCTGGCGACGCTCGAGGGCCTCATCAAGGAAGGCCGCGAGGCCGTCGAGAAGCAGGACGACGCGCAGGTGCAGGACGTCACGGCCCGCCTCGAGAAGGAGGCCCATCGCCTCGCAGGCGTCATGTACGGCGCCGCGGCTCCTCCCGGCGGTCCGGGCGGCAACGGCGGACCCTCCGCGGGCGAAGGCGGCGCGGGCGCGGGAGCCGAGAAGAAAGGCGGCAAAGAGGGCGGCGTGATCGACGCCGAGTTCGAGGAGACCCAGGGCTAGCCGCGGGACCCCACGAACCCGAGACACCAGGAGAGAGGAGGATTTTCCTCCTCTCTCCTTTTTTTGTCTTCCTCGTGGCGGCGTGGCGGCCTTGGCGTCGTCTTTCCCTTTTTGGAGGAGGGCGGGGAATAACTGACAGAGAGCTGTCAACGCGGTCGGCTAGCGTGTCTGGCAATCGGAAGGAGCCAAGCACATGGACGCGAATCACGACGGCGCGAAGAGTTCGAAGGCAAGCGGGGTCCGCAAGCACGTCGGGAGCTGTCACTGCGGCGCCGTACGCTTCGAGGTGGAGCTCGACGCGGGGAGCGGGAGCCGCTGCAACTGCTCGATCTGCACGAAGGTGGCGCCGACGGGCGGCCTAGCGAAGCCCGAGGCGTTCAAGCTGCTCGCCGGCGCGGAGAGCCTGAGCACGTACGAGTGGGGGGCCAAGATCTCGAAGCGCTTCTTTTGCAAGCACTGCGGCGTCCATTGCTTCGGCAGGGGTCACTTGGCGGAGCTCGGCGGCGACTACGTCAGCGCGAACCTCAACTGCCTCGACGACGTGGACCTCTCGCAGACGAAGATCTCGTACTGGGACGGGCGACGCAACAACTGGCAGGCGGGGTTCCGCAGCACGCCGTGGCCGATCGTCGTCGGGGAGAAGGGATCCGTGGTCCAGTCCTGACGGTCCGTCGGATCGAACCCGCCGCGAAAGGGACGGACCATGACGCGGCGGGTACGCTCCCTTGCGAGTGCAGCAACGTCCTCGGCGAAATTTCCGCACCCCGCCCGGCGAACTAGGGGCCATGCTGTCAGGGGTAGGTGGCGAGCCGTCATGAGTCCGTCCGGAGCGCGCGTCTTGAATCTCGCGGGCCCTCCGAAGGAACCCGGCGATCGGGAATCGCCGCCCTCCGACGCGTCAGCGGCCCGGGATGCGAGCCGGCCCGTCGGGCCCTCCGGAGACCTCGCAGGGCTCGCCGTCGCTGCCCTCGCGTTCGAGGGGACGGCCGACGGGACGGCCACGCGAGCCTGGGCAATCGATGCGGACGGAGCGGTTCGCGAGCTCGCGCGCCGTCCGGGGCGCTGCGGCGCGCACTGCGTCCACGTCGACATCCTCAGCGAACTTCTCGCGCGTGGGCTTCGTGCGGACGGCTCGGTGCTGGTGAGGGTCGATGGGTGTCCGCGGCTGCTGGCGCGCTTGCGCGCGGCATTCGGTGACGGGATCGTCGTCGTCCCCGAGAAGTGACGGTCCTCGTGTCGGAGCACCACCTGCACGTGTCCGCGCGGTGACGGTGACCGCGACGCGCGTGTCAGCCATGCGCGCGAGTGGCACAGCGCTCGTAGCGAGCGGCGCGGCGAAAACCACGTGGCATCCGCGTTGCTCAGCGCCCCTGGTGCTTCAGGAGGGTGGTGCGAGCGATGAAGAAAACACCGAGGCGGAGGGCGACGAAAGCGGTCTGCCTCGCGGGAGCGCTGGCCGTCGCGGCTCTCCTCGACGGGGCGTGCGGCTCCTCGTCGGACAGCGCCGGCGACTTCGGCGCGTCGGGGCCCAACGAGGGCGCGTCGAGCGGCGGAAGCG
>CALKVG010000412.1 GCA_937998045.1 uncultured Myxococcales bacterium | reverse complement strand
TGTGCGCTCATCGCCCTCAATCAGGCGTGACTCCGTTTTCGGACCGGCTCTAAGGTGAACCCGGCTTGTGGCCGTAGCTCCGCGAGGGAGGAGTCTCGCTTGAGCAGGCGACCGACGGGGGCGATGGGTCACACGAAGAGAACTTCGTTCGCCGCGAGCGCCGGCTGGCTGTGCGCGATCGGTGCCCTGTGGGTCGTCGGTTGTACGCAAGACTTCTCGACGTTCTCGCAGCCGTACCTGGGCCCCGGGGACGACGCCTCCGCGACGGCAGATTCGGGCGACGTCACCGCTCCCGCCGAAGCGGGCGCTGACGCGACCGACGATACGTCGGGAGACGCGTCGCTGGACGCACCGGGAGACGCGTCGCTTGACTCGGTCGAGGACTCTCCGCAGAAAGGCGGGTTCGATTCGTCCGGGGACGTGTTCGACGCGCCCACCGGCGAGCCGGACGCCGGCACGAGCGACGCCCCCGTGGAACCGTGCGGTGGACTCGCGCAGCCTTGCTGTTCGGGGGGCACCTGCACGGCGAGCGCCGTCTGCATCGGGTCGAGCCCTGGCACGTGCGCCGCCTGCGGGGGACCCGGCGAACCGTGCTGCGCGGGCGATGCATGTTCGGTGAACGCCACGTGCTTCGCGGGGACATGCGCTGCTTGCGGCGCCGCGGGCGAACCGTGCTGCGCCGGCAGCGCCTGCGGCGTCTCGATGATCTGCTCCTCAGGGATGTGCCTCGCCTGCGGTGGTTCGGGAGAACCGTGCTGCTCGGGCAACGCGTGCAGCGTGGGAGCCTGCGTGGGAGGGACGTGCGGAGCATCGTGCGGCGCTGCCGGACAGGCGTGCTGCGCGGGATCCTCGTGCGGTTCGACGTCGGTCTGTACCGGAGGGGTCTGCGTCGCCTGCGGCGGGCAAGGACAACCATGCTGCGCCGGGGGTGGCTGCGGCGGGGGGACCGTCTGCTCCGGCGGTGCCTGCGTCGCGTGCGGAGAGGCCAGCCAGGTGTGCTGCGCATCGAACGCGTGTGCCGGAGGCGGCTGCTGCGAGAGCACCTGCATCGGGACGGGGGAGAACGCCGCTTCGGGGAGCGTCTGCCGCAGCGGTTCGCTGACGGCGTGCGGAGGGACGGGTCAGCCTTGCTGCCAGAACTCGACGTGCACCACGGCCGGCTCCTGCTGCGTGAACGACACGTGCGTCGCGAACGGGGGCGCGTGCGGCGGTTCGTTCGGAACGTGCACCGACGGGACTTGCCGGGGAGGTTCGCTCGGAAACTGCGGAGGTGGCGGTGGTGGGCAACCGTGCTGCAACGGGAACCCGACGGGGCACGGGTCCGCCGGAGACTTCTGCACGGGCTCCGGACGTGCGTGCAACGCGAACCTGACGTGCAGGACGTGCGGCGGCCCGGGTCAACCGTGCTGCGACAATGGGTGGTGCTCGGGCGGCGGCTGCTGCGACGCGAACGCGAACCAGTGCGTTGCGAGCGGCGGCCGGTGCTCCGGGGGACAGGGTGCCTGCAGCACCGGTGGCTGCAGCGGCGGGACCTGCGGCAAGCTCGGGCAAGCCTGCTGCGGCGGAGGGGTGGGCTGCACGGGGGCGTACACGCTGTGCGCGGGCCGGGCGTGCGTGGCGTGCGGCGGCGCCGGGCAACCGTGCTGCGTTGGCGCGAGCGGCGGCAAGTACTGCGGAGCGCCGCTGGTCTGCGACAACGCGGGGGCGAGCTGCGTCGCATGCGGCGGCAGCGGGCAACCGTGCTGCGCGGGCGCCTTCTGCAGCGCGGGCGCCTGCAACGCCGCGTCGAATGTGTGCAACTGACCTCTCGCTTCGCTCGGCGCGGCCGGTCTCCTCCGACGTCACCCGCCCCTTACCATCTGTCCCAGCAGAACGCCGGCGGCTACCGCGACGTTGAGCGACTCGACCGCGCCGCTGCCCGGGACGCTCACGAGGGCGTCGCACTGGGAGCGAACGCGATCGCCGAGGCCTTCGCGCTCGTTGCCGACGACGAGGAGACTCGGGCGCGGGAAAGAGAAGTCGAACACGCGCGTCGGGCCGCGGGCATCCGCCCCGACGACACGCACTCCGCGCCCGCGGAGGCGGCCGAGCGTATCGGCGAGATCCGTCGTACGCGAGAGCAGGAGCTGCTCGGCGCCCCCCTCGGCGACACGAACCGCGGTGGGAGGAAGGCCCGGATGCGGCGCGGGCGCGCCGAGCAGGGCGGCGTCCACGCCGAAGAACGCCGCGCTGCGGAGTATGGCGCCCACGTTGTAGGGGTTGCGCACGCGATCCAGCGCGATCGCCGTGCCGCGCGCGCGGGTGAGGGCCTCGGCGAGCTCCTGAGCCGGCAGCCACTTGCGCGGACGCGCCAGGACGCAGAGTCCCTCGTGATGCGACGAATCGGCGAGGCGATTCAGCTCCGGTTCGCCGACCTCGTCCCAGCGCACGCCGCGCGCCTCCGGAGCGCGCATCGCGGCTGCGATCTCGCCACGGACCCCGTGGGTGAAGGCGACGCGTACGACATCGGCGCGGCGGCGCGCGAGGACGGCCAGCCCGGCGCGGACGCCCTGAACGACTTCCAGCGGTTCGGGGGCCGTGTTCGACGGGACTTGGCGCGGCGGCCGTCCCTCTCTATGGTACTTCGGCGCCATGACTCCTCTCTCGTGGCTCCTCTTGCTGGCCGTCGCGGGCCTCTGCGGATCGGTGGGAAGCGTCCTGGCCGGGCATGGTCATGTCGGCTGCCTCGGTTCGATCGCGCTCGGCTTCATCGGTGCGCTTCTGGGCGCGTGGATCTCGCGGCACCTCCACCTGCCCGAAGTGTTCGTCTGGCACATCGGTCGTGAGGCGTTTCCCGTCGTCTGGTCCATAGCGGGGTCGGCGCTGTTCGTCGGTGTGCTCAGCTTCTTGACTCGGCAGCGCTGGTAAAGCTCGCGAGTCCAGGACTAACCCCCCGCGCTCGTGTATCGGGCGATGGAGGTTTGCCAGACACGCCGCGCGACCGCTAGCGAGAGACCGCCCGCCAGCAGGCATCCGGCGAGGACGTGCAGCGGGAGGCGGCCGAGCAGCGCCTCGGCGGGGCAGGTCGTCATGAGCGCCAGTGGGATGACGAAGGTCAAGATGACGCGCACGACGCCACGGAAGACTTGAGCCGGCCATCGAGCGGCGTCGAATACGGCGTTGAAGAGCTGCGTCAAGTTGTCGATCCGTACGAGATAGAAGGCGGCGCTCACCGTTACGATCCAGAGCGAATAGAGGATCGCGATCGCCGCGACGGCGGCCAGCGACGCGGTCGCCACCGCGGCCGCGCTGGGCACCCGCCGGAGCAGGTGAAAGCCCCAGCCGAAGATGGCAATCGCGGTGGCGACGTTCACGGTCCGCCAGGGCTGCAAGCGCGCCGTGGACACGAGAAATTGCGCATCGGCAGGCTTCATGAGCAAAAGGTCGAGGGTGCCCTTGCGGATGTGGTCGACGACTGTCACCAGGCTCGGGTTGATGGCGCCCTCGAGGACGCCCTGAAGAAACGTGAACCAGCCCATCACCATCAACGCTTCGCCGAAGCTCCAGCCGGCGATGTCCTGACGTCGCTCGTAGACCACGTAGAGGGGCACGACGGCCGTCGCCATCCAGAAGACCTCGACGAAGCCGTCGAGCACGAACTCGAGGCGGTATTGCATCGAGAGGAGCAATGAGGCGCGAATCTGCATCCCGAACAGGCGCAGGTACCGCACCGATCACCCCCCGTACGCGGCGAACTGGCGCAGTCCCCGCCTCCAGACGGCGCCCGTGGCGGCGAGCGCCACCAGGACCCAGCCCCATTGCCGCGCGAGGAGGGCGAGCGCCCTCCCTCGATCGTGGTCGTACGCGCCCGTCACGAGCTCCACCGAGAGGCCGATCTGGTAGCGGAACGGCAGCCACTCGACGAGGGCATGCAGCCCGCGCGGGAACAAGTCTACCGGAATGAGGTACCCGCTCAGGACGAAGTAGAAAACCAGCCACGCGTCCATGAGCTTGGTGCTGCTCTCGACGAAGAACGACATGCAGCCGATGATCAGATTGACGAGGAGCGTGATCAGCCACGCGCCGGCGATCGAAGCCGTCCAGAGGCACCAGGTCACCGGATCGCGGGTCATCGCCGAGCGGCCGACGGCGACGAAGGCGACGATCGCGACGGGGATCGAGACGGCGAAGCGCATGGGCATCGCGGCAACGCCCTCGGCGGCGTAGGCGAGCAGCGGATGAACGGGCCGGAGGAGGCGCATCGAGAGCGTCCCGTTTCTCACTTCGAAGCTGATCTCGTAGAAGATCCACGAGCCCGTGATCTGGCGCACGATGAACGTCGCGAGAAAGTACGCCGTGAACTCGCGCTGACCGTACCGCCCGACCGGACCGTCGGCCGCGACCGCCGTCCAGAGCGCGAGCTGCACGAGCGGCATCGTCGTGGCGAGCACCCACACGAGCATCTCCGCGCGGTAGGCGACGGCGTCCGCGAAGCCCACGCGCAGGAGGGTGGGGAACGCGCGCACGCTCGCTCGAAGGCTCACCGCGTGGAGCCCTCGGCGGCCTCGAGCGGGCCCGGCGAGCGCGACTCGGTGCGCGCCGCGGCGGTTCTACCGCGCGCGAAGAGCTCGCTCATGACCTCCTCGAGCGGCGGATTCTCCACGGTCAGATCGCTCACGGGGAGTTGCGCAAGCGCCTGACCGACCACGCGATTGACGTCCTCCTTGTGCACGTCGAGGACGCTCTCGCCAGCGCCGTGACGGACGACGCGCCCGAACGCCGCGAGGTCGCTCGCGTCGACCGGGCGCGCGAACCGCAGGACGATTCGCTTGTCAGGACGGATGCGGGCGACGAGCTCCTCGAGCGTCCCGTCGTACGCGAGCTTGCCGTGGTCGATGACGATGACCCTGGGGCACAGGCGCGCCACGTCTTCCATGTAGTGACTCGTGAGGATGAGCGTAGCGCCGTAGCGCTGGTTGTACCGCTCGACGAAGTCGCGCACGGTCGCCTGCATCGAGACGTCGAGACCGATGGTCGGTTCGTCCAGGAAGAGCACCTTCGGACGATGGACGAGCGCCGCCGCGAGCTCGCACTTCATTCGCTCGCCGAGAGAGAGCGTGCGCGCGGGCTTCTTCACGAGATCCCCGAGCTCGAGCAACTCCGAGAGCTCGCCCATGGTCTCGGCGAACTGCGCCCGCGGGACGTCGTACACGGCCCGATTGAGCTCGAACGTCTCGCTCGGCGGCAGGTCCCACAGGAGCTGCTGCTTCTGCCCAAGGACGAGCATGATCTTCTTCAGGAACGCGTCCTCGCGGCGACGCGGGTCGTGTCCGTCGACGTCGACCTCGCCGCTCGTCGGATGGAGGAGGCCCGCGAGGACCTTGAGCGTGGTCGTCTTGCCGGCGCCGTTCGGGCCGAGGAAGCCGACGCGCTCGCCCGATGCAATCGCGAAGCTTATGCCGTCGACCGCCGCTACATCCTTGTAGGCCCTCCGGAAGAGCGAGCGAAAGGCGGCGGCCACGCCGGGTGGACGCTCGTGGACGCGGTAATGCTTGCGGAGGTCGCGGACGACGATCACGAGTCAGTGCAGCCTTCCCAGCGGACCCAGGTCGAGGTTCAGATCCTCGGGACGCACGCCGAAGCGCGTCGCGAGATCGCGGACGGCCTCCTCCAGCTTCATCAGAGCGAGGCCGATCGCTTCGACCTGATCCTCCGTCAGCGTCCCGGCGTCCATCCGGCGGATGGCCTGCCGCTCGAGGAGCTTTCGCAGGAACTCCACCAGCGAAAGGACGAGCTGGGCGACGCTCTTCTGTACCTCGTCGGGATCGGCGTTCCAGCGCGCCGCTGCGCCCTTCTTGCGACGAACCTCGGTGCGCAGCGCATCGAGCTCCGCGCGCTTCATCGGGACGACGCGCTTCTGCGGGCCCCGTCGGGCGCGGGTCATTCGAGCTCCGTGAAGGCGTAAGGCGGCCACGGTCCGGTCGGCGCGACGCGTGCGGGAGCGATCGCCGCGGCGAGCGCGTCGACCTGAGAGCGGTACTCGGTCAGGCGGGCGCGCTCGACGAGGTGGAAGATGCTCGCGCGCAGGGGAGGGGAGTCGTGAAGTTCGACGGACTCCGCGCGCGTGCAGAGCGCAAGGGCGGCGCGCACGCGCGCCAGCTCGGGGACCGACGAGGCCTGCTCTGCCGAGCGCTGGCGCAACCAGCGCGTCCCCGGTCCGGCCGCCGTCTGTGGCGTCGGCGGAGGCGCGCCCCCTTCGGCGTAGAGGCGCAGCGTCATCTGATCGCAACCTCGCGTGCGGTGGAGAGTCGTTGCGAGCGCTTCCACGCGCGGAGCGAGTCCCTCGGCCAGCTCGGCTTCGCTCGTGACCGTCGCGCCGAAGCGAAACGGCAAGATCGCGTCGCTCGAGCGCGCGATGCGTCGCACGACCTCGTCGTGGAGACGGAGCGAGGCGGGGGCGATCGAGGGCGTGTCGTCCACCTCGCCGACCACGGCGGCGATAGGCCCGAGCGACACGACGCGCAACTCCTCTTCCAGGAGCCCCGTTCCCAGCGGCGCGTCCACCGACGCCGGGACGAGCGCGTAGACGTACAGACCCGTCATCGCTTCGCCCCCGGACCGAGCACGCGGTCGGCGGCGCACAGGAGCGCGGAGAGGCGGACGTAGACGAGGTCCACGTCGGCCAGCCCGAGGACGAGATCTCCGGTGATCATGACCCCTCGGTTCAGGACGTGGTCGACGAGCTCGAGCAGGGACGCGTCCGCCTGCGCCAGAAGGTCTTCGTCCTCGTCGCGCGTCCGGGTCCGTCGCGCGGACGCGTGGCGTTTCGTGGTCGGCCCGGTCTGGAGCGAGCGGCGGCTCATCGCGTCGCGCGCCTCCCGCCGTCGACGAAGTGGTACGGCGGCCACGGCCCGGTCAACGTCACCTCGCATCCGTTCCTCGAGAGCGACGTCTTCGCGCGACGGACCGCGGACTCGAACTGGCGAGCGCTCCCGGACGAAACGAGGAACACGGCGTCGAGCAAGACGCGGGCGGCGACCTCGCGCGTCACCGGCGGACGCCGCACCGATTCGCGCGCGCTCTCGGCGATGTCCGAGAACGCACGGTCGGCGTCGCGACGGGCTTCGCGGAGAGTCTGGTGCACTCCGGAGTGCTCCGCCTTCTTCATCAGGAGGAAGCTCATTCCCTCGGCGCGCGCGGGCAGGGCATTCGCGGCGCGATTTCGCGCAGCGGCGCGGGCTCGGCGCTCGTCGATGTGCACCCGGACGCCCCATTCGGCGCAGCCGCCGATGCGGCGGGCGACACGCGCGATCTTCGGCGCCATCTCCCGCGCGTTGGCCACGGCGCGCTCGTCGCTGTCGAACAGCGTGAAGAGCTTCATCGGGACGGTCGTGCCGGCGGTCGTGACGTGTTCGATCATTCGCTCGTGTCCGGCGGCGCAGGCCCCCACCCACTCGAGATCCTGAAGGCGCGCGTGGATGGCGGCGTCGCCGTACTCGTCGAGCGGCGCGTCGGCGACGACGAGCCACAAGGTGGGACTCACCTGCAGCGCGCGTGGCCGGCCGAGGCCTGGCAGCCCGCGCGGGGAGCGCTTCAGCGAGGGGGTCTCGTCAGCCTGCGTCACACAGTACACGTAGCTCGCCGACCGGATTGTGCGCTTTTTCATGGCCGTCACGGACTCTTCATTCGGTCTCGTGCCGCGACCCGTGCCGCGTCTTCCGCCGCGTCTCGAGCCGCGTCCAGCGGGCGCTCCACTGCGCGAGCGGCGCGGCGCCGCGCGGCGGGGGATAGACCGCGGGGGCGATGAGGATAGCGCGCTCGAGGCGCGAGGACGAGCGAGGCCGCCGGGCCACGTCTCGCGCGAGCGAGGACAGCTGATGCGACTCCGCCCTTGCGGCCTCGCGGCACCGGTCGCACGTCCCGCGAGTGGCCGCGTTGGCGACGACGACCGGGCAGGGTACCCGCAGACGCGCGAGCGCGCCCATGAGGCGCCCGGTCTCGAGGCGCGGCAGCTCGGCCGCACGGGTGACGACCACGAAGGCGGCCGCCCTTTCGTCCCGCAGGAGCATCTCCAGGGCGCGAAGACGTCGCGCGAACGCGAGGATGTCGCTCGCGAGCTCTCCCAGCCCGAGCACGCGCCGGTACTTGAGCAGGACGGCGAGGAGCGCGTGCGTCCACTCGCGCACGACCGACGGCATGGCCAGCAAGCGCAGCGTATGGCCGGTCGGCGCCGTGTCGACGACGACGGCGTCCCACCGCGCTCGCCCTGTCGCGCCGGGGTCGAGGGCCTCCACGAGCGTCACGATCGCGAACACCTCATCGATGCCCGGCGGGGCCAGATCGAGGAGGTCCTCCATCACGACGCGGTCGTAGGTCGCATCGAACCGCGGGCTGCGCACCAGCGCCCGGAACATCGCGTCGATCCCCTCTCGGTAGCGATCGCGCTCCGCCGCGAAGGCCGCCGGTGCGTCGAGCTCCCTCGCGTAGAGCCCGTCGACTCCGGGCACCCGGCGCTCTGCGTCCCCGACGCGTATTCCGAGCACGTCGGCGACGGAATGCGCCGGGTCCGTCGACAGCAAGAGCACGCGCCTGGACGCGCGCGCGAGCGCGATGGCCGTCGCCGCCGCGCAAGTCGTCTTGCCGACGCCGCCCTTGCCGCCGAAGAGGAGGAGCCGTCGGCCCCCGAACGTCCTGCCGAGCGACAGCTCGGGGCGAGCGCCGGGACCCGGCGAGGTGACGCGACGGGAGGAGGCGACGGTCCGGGCGACTGGCGGGGGCTGCATGTCGCCCGCCTTCTTCGGCCGGTGTCGCGGCGCGCCCCTGTCCGCTTCGCGGAGGCTGCGCAGCGCGTCGACCCCGCGAGGCTCGATCGTCGCCGCGTCGATCAGCTCGATCGACCGCTCCCGAAGACGCCGGCGCGCGCGTTCGATCGCCGCGGTCTCCGCCCGGACGCGCGGCGTGCATTGCGGGCAGCTACCGAGCGGCCGCGGAGTGACGCGATTGACGAGCAGAGAGCCCACGTGCACCCCGAGCGCATCGAGCTCGCGCAGGGCGTCTTCGGTCTCATCCACCGAGAGTCGCTCCGGCAAGAGGACCCATGTCGCCCGGGACTGCGCGCCATCGCCGAGCATCTCTCGCAGCGCCGCCGCCTCGCTCGCGATCTCGAGAATCGCGGCGTCCGCCTCGTCGGGCAAGTAGCGGCCGGCGATGCTCTCGGCCAGCAGCCGGTGCTTGGCCTGCATCTCGTCGAGTACCTGCGCGATGCGCGCGAGGGCCAGGGGAGTCTCCAGCAAGCGCAGCGCGTGGCCGGTGGGCGCGGTGTCGACGACCACGGTGTCCCAGCGGCCGGCGCGCGCGATGCCTCGGAGCTCGAGCAGCCCGATGAGCTCGTCGGTGCCGGGGATGCTCAGGCCCATCAGACGGTCGACGTCGGCGTCGTCCAGGTACGTCCCGCGCTCCGCGATGATCCGGAAGGACTCGCGTCGCTTCTTCATCCAGCGGCGCAGCGCCTCGTCGGCGTCGAGTTCGAGGGCGTGCATCGTCCGGCGCCCCACGCGCACGGCGGACGGAGCTGGCCCCAGGGGCGTCACCAGGGCATCCGCGAGGGAGTGCGCAGGGTCCGTCGACACGACGAGGACGCGCGCCCCGCCCTCGCATGCCTTGACGGCATGGGCTGCGGCGCACGTCGTCTTGCCGACGCCGCCCTTGCCCCCGAAGAAGAGGAACGCCACGGCCCCGAGGCTACCCTACGCAGCGGAGCCTATCGCGCCCGCCCGGCCGAGCGTTTTCGTGGTTGGGCAGCGCGCTTGCGCGAGCGCCGCACGCCTCGGAAGGGCGGCGCTTCGTCGGCGGATCGTTCGTCGCCGACGTCGGCCTCGATGGAGTCGATCGCGTAGCGCGTCCCCGACTCGGGCGTCTGCAGGGGGCCTGCATCGCCGCGGGCCTCCCGCATGCGTTCGAGCAGCCCTCTTTCCAGCTGGCGGAACTCCTCCTCGTCGATCTCGCCGAGCTCGAGGCGCATCTCGGCGGCGAGCAGCTCCTCTCGCAACGAAGACTCGTCGTAGAGCTCGTGGAATACCGCGTCGCTCACGCGCCGGAGCACCCAGCCGATCCCGCTCGCGAGCAACCGGTCGACGACGATCACGCGCGCTCGAGCTTCAGTCGGATGTTGACGAAATTGTACGGCGGCCAGGGCCCCGTGTACTTGAACGTCAGGTGCTCGTTCTTGGCCCCGATGGCCTTGACCGCCGCGTCGAAGTCGGGCTCCTTGTCGCGCCTCACCAGGAAGGCGGCGTTCATGATCATCCGGTCGCCGATCGGCCGATTCGCCCGCGAGGCGACGGCGACGGGGCGCAGCTCGTCGAAGATCTCCTGCACGTAACGCTCGCTGCGCGTCTGCAGAGCGGCATCGACGAGCCTTCCGTACTGCATCCGGGCGAAGTAGGTGGACCCGTTGCGCGACGAGATCTCGGCTTTCAGCCGGCGGATGTCCTCGTTCTCGACTTCTAGCTCCTCGACGATCCGGTCGCGATCCCAGAGGATCTTGAGCCCGTACTCGAGCTTGTCCTCCATCTTCACGAGCACGTCCCTGAAGGCGTCGTACGCGGAGCGCAAGAGCTGATGGATGTCTTCGCGCGTCTTGAAGACGGTCCCGAACGACATGGGAATGACCGTGTGCGCCCGCATGACCGTCTCGTTCACGCGCTCGTGGGCGAGCACGTTCTGGCGCGTGGGCTCGTAGAGCTCGATGGGCGTATCGCTCACGACCGCCGCCACGTCGCGGAAGTTGACGGTGTGCACCTCGGTCGGGTCGACTCCGATTCCGATGGGACCGAACGTCATCGGCTTGTCGCTGTGGATGACGCAGTAGACGTACTTGCCGCGCTGACCCGGGGCGACGCGCGCGGGACTGCCGCCGTTCATCCCGGGCGCGCCATTCTGCGACAGCGGCGTCTCGCGCACGTCGCTCCGCTCGGGAACGGAGGGTTCCGCCGCTCGCGCTCTCCGCTGCGAGACGGGCCTGGGCGCCGCCTTGCGCGAGGCAGGCCGTTTGCTCGAGCCTTCACGCTTGGCGCCGTGTGACTCCTTGCGCATCGTCTAGACCCCGTTCCCGGCGCGTCGCGCGGCCTTCAGGCTGGCCGATCCTCGAGTCGGGCGCGGATCGTCCGACAGGAGCTCGTTGAGCGTCGCCAGCAGCGTCTCCGGCAGGCAGGGCTTCGCGAGAAACCAGTCGCACCCCGCCTCGCGGGCGCCTTGAGAGTGCCCCTCGAGGGCGTGCCCCGTGAGGGCGATCACGGGGATGTGCTTCGTTCGCGGGTCTGCCTTGAGCCTGCGCGTCGCCTCCCATCCGTCCAGCACGGGAAGCGACAGGTCCATGACGACCACGTCCGGTGTGCTCGCGGTCGCGCGCTCGATGGCCTCGGCCCCGTTCGCCGCCTCGAGGACCTCGAAGCCCGAGTAACGAAGAAACTCCGCGTACATCGCGCGATTGTCTTCGAAATCGTCGACGACGAGAACCTTCCGCTGCGCGCCCGATTTTTTGCCCGTGCTGCTCCCCTCGTGTCTCATTTGCGCCTCCGCTTTGTGGGCAGGACGAGCGTGAACGTCGAACCCTGACCGACCTTGCTCCTCAACACCAACCGGCCGCCGAGCACTTCGGCCAGCCGCCGACAAATCGAGAGGCCGAGACCCGCGCCGCCGTACTGGCGGGTCGTCGAGCCGTCTACTTGCTGGAAATCCCCGAAGATGCGCTCCTGATCGGCCTCGGCGATTCCGATCCCGGTGTCGCTCACCGAGATCCATACCTCGTCCTGCCGGGGCTTGGGCGACGCCGCGATCCGCACCGAGCCCGACGGGGTGAACTTGAGCGCGTTGGAGAGCAGGTTCACGAGGATCTGCTTTACCTTCGGGCGGTCGCTGTTCAAGACGGGGAGCGATTTTTCGAGCTCGCGCCGTACGGTCAGCTTGGAGCGCGCGATGAGCGGGTCCACTTCGGCCAGGACTTCGGACACGAGCATCGGCACCTCGAAGCGCGAGAGGTGGACGGGCATGCGCCCGGCCTCGATGCGGGAAATGTCGAGGATGTCGTTGATGATCGCCAGAAGGTGCCTGGCGTTGGAGTCGACCCGCTCGAGGTTCCGGCGCTGCGGTTCCCCGAGCGGGCCGCTCACGCCCTGCAGCAGCATGCTCGTGTAACCGAGGATCGCGTTGAGCGGCGTCCGGAACTCGTGGCTCATGTTCGCGAGGAACTGGCTCTTCAGGTTCGACGCTTGCTCGAGCTCGATCTGCTGGCGGCGGAGCAGCTCGTTCTGACGGACGAGCTCCGACGTCGCCGTCTGCACCTTCTCCTCCAGCTCCTTGCTCGCTCGTTCGAGCTGTTCGTAGAGGCGCGCCTTTTCGAGCTCTTCGGTCCGGTCGTGAAGGACCGTCACGACCGCGGTCAGCTCGCCGTGCTCGTTCTCGATCGTCCCGCTGATCGCTTCGACAGGCACCGGTTGGCCGTCTCGGGGGTCCACGAGCCCCAGCTCGCCGCGGAACCGAGCGCCGGGCGCGAGGAACACGTTCGCGACGTGGGAGGAGAGGTGGGCGTCGTTGGCCCGCACGCGCTGCAGCTCCGAGGGCGACTCGTTCTCGGCCGCCGTGAAGAGGCGCTCGGCCGGCGTGTTCATCAGCGTGATGGCGCCGTTGGCGTCGCTCACGACGATCGGATCGGCGGCGGCGTCGATGATGAGGTCGAGCCGATCGCGCTCCGCACGTATGGCCGTCTCGGCGACCCGGAGCTTGCAGTAATTCTCCTCGACTTGCAGCATCGCGAGCTGAAGGTCGGTCACGTTGCGCATGACCGAGACGATGCCCGGGCCGTCGTGCGTCTGGATGATCGTGCTCATCATCTCGAAGAGGCGATCGGATCCGTCGTTCGGATCGACGAGCGGCAGTTCGCGGCGAACCTCCTCCGATCCGTCGATCACCCGCCGGGAGAGGCTGGCGGAGAAGAGCATGTTGTTCAGCGCGACGGCGCGGCGCCGACCCTCGCTCTCGTCTTCCTGCGAAGCGAAGAGGGCGTCTGCGCGCGGGTTGGCGACGATGAGCCGGCCTTCCGGGTCGGTGAGAAGGACTGGATCCGGCACCGCGGCGAGCACGGTCTTCAACAGAGCTCGCTCTCGAACGAGCAGCCTCTCGGCGCCTCGCAACCGCTCGATCTCCACGAGGCGCCGGAGCTCCCGGCCGAGCACCTCGGCGAACCACTCGAGCTCCGTGGTGACCTTCGGAGGTGGCGCGACGACCAGCAGCGCGTCCGGTTTGACGGCGCCCCACGGGATCGGGATGGCCAGGCGCGATCCGTCCATCCCGTTCTCGGGCGAGAGGCCATCGAGGTGCGTGGGGCGCCCTGCGAACAGGGCCAGGGCGAGCGGATCGCCATCGTCGTCGAGGTCGACGCGCAGCGGGGCGTCGCGTGCGAGCTCGACGCCGTACCCGGTGACTCCCACGAGCCGGGCGGACTCGCCCTCCTCTTGCCTCAAGGCGAAGAGCACCTGGCTCGCGCGCGTCTCTCGAACGAGGTACTCGACCGCGACCTGGGCGCAATCGGAGACGTCTTCGCAGCGCAGCAGCGCCTCGATCACGGCAAGCCTCGCCTCTGCGCTCGCCGCGGGCGAGCGGCGGCTCACCGCCTGGGCGAAGGCCGTCCGATTCAAGCAGAGCCCTCACCGCGCGCTGGGGACGCGGGCGCGCCTCTTCCGCGCACCCGCCATCGCCGAGGTGTTCGCCATCGACCCCCCGGCACCGAGCCGCGCACGCAGCGCGGCGTTCTCCGCCAGCACGGCCTCGTGCGTGCTCACGTCGATGACGGGCTTCGCCACCGGGGCGACCTGCCCGACGGCCTCGGAGTACTTCAGATACGTGTCGATGGACGCGACGACCACGCGCGCTTCCACCGTGATGAGGTCGATGCCGACCAGGGAGACCCGGACCCAGGCGTCGATGACGATTCCCTTGTCCAGGACGCGATCCAGAACATCGATGAGGCTCGTTCCGCCAGAGGCTCTCTCTACGGGCATCTCTCTACTCCCCGCCGTTGGCGCTGCGTCGCTTCGTTCGTTTGGTTGGTTCCGGGGCATCCAGCTGCGCGATCCGGCGCTCCAGCGCGGCGAGCTGTTTGCGCAGCTGCGCGTTCTCCGCCGCCAGCGACTCGCGCCCGGGCGCGAGGTGCGGATCGTACTTCCACCAATCCAGGCCGACCTTTTCCGCTTTATCGAGCGAGCACACGATCAGCCTTATACGAATCGTGAGGAGCTCGACCTCGGCCAGCGAAATCTTGATGTCGCCGGCGATGACGAGCCCTTTGTCCAACACCCGATCGAGCACGTCGACGAGTCCGTTACTGCGCTGGCCGCCGTGCTGAAGAAGAAGGTCCTGCCTCATATTCGCGAGTTCCACATCCTGCGGGATCGGACGGCTCAATTCTAGGCCCATCTCGCGCGAACTTGAGATCGACTCGCTCTCATTCAAGCAGAGGCCGCTCGGGCCACGGTCGGGCTCGGAAGGCGACTGGCACCCGCCCTGCAGCCCACATCGCATGCCCATTGCACCCCTCGGCGCGAGCGACGACGCGCAATCGTTTCACCTAAAGCTTCGCCTCGCCTCCGATCCCATGACGGGTGGCTACGAAGTCACAATCGAGCTTGCCGAGGTCGATGTCCTGGTCGAGGTCGTGGATCTCGACCTGCGTCGCGCGGTGCGGACCGCGGCCGATCGATGCGCCGAACGCCTGCGCGAGCACGGCTTCGCGGTCACGACGGGCGAGGTGATCAGCGCACTGGAAGAGGCGCTCCAGGACTCCGAGATCGTGAAGCGCGCGTCGGAGGCCCCGAACTGAATCGCCGTGTGGGCCGCGCGGTTCGTGTCGGCGAGGTCGGCCTCGCTCCGTGATTTTCGCTCACGTCCGCTCACCGCCACCCGATAGCTTGTTCACGGCGTAGAGGATGGCTACGGCCGTGGCGGTCAGCGCCACGGCCATCGCGAGGGCGGTCCGGTCGTGCTGCTCCTGCATCGCGTCGTAGATCGCCAGCGACGCCGTCTGCGTCTCCCCCGGGATGTCGCCGGCGACCATCAGCGTGACCCCGAAGTCCCCCAGGGAGCGCGCGAAGGCCAACATGAGGGCGGCGACGACGCCGCGCGCAGCCAGCGGCAGCTGGACCGCGAGGAACGCTCGCACCGGGCTCGCGCCGAGCGTGCGCGCAGCCTGTACGAGTGTGCGGTCCACGGCTTCCAGCGCGGTGCGCCCGGTCTTGACCACGATCGGCAGCGCGCCGACGGACGCCGCCACCACGGCGCCCGTCCGCGTGAAGACGATGGGCGCCCCGAATGCGCGCTCGAACGTCTGGCCGATCTCGCTGTGGCGCCCGAGGGCGACCAGCAAGTAGTACCCGAGGACGGTGGGCGGGAGGACGATGGGGGCGGTGACGACCACGTCCACCAGGTCTCGCCCCGGAAAGCGAGCGTTGGCGAGCAGGGTCGCCAGCGCGATACCCAGTATGGCGGACACGAGCGTCGCCAGCGTCGCGATCTGCAGGGAGAGGGCGAGGGGCGAAAGGTGCACGATCAGGGCTTCGGGGACGACGGGGCATCCGGGGTGGCAGACGGACCCGGCACGGAGAACCCGAACCTCCGGAGAATTTCCTGCCCCTCGGCCGACTGAACGAATCGGGCGAACTGGAGGCCCTGCTGCCACCCCGCTCTTCCGTTCGAACAGACGACGAGCGCCTGCGCGATGGGGTCGTGGAGGGACGGCTCGATGGGTGCGGACTCTCCCGGCGTGGCGATCGTCAGCGAGCGGGCGACGATCGCGGCGTCGGCGTTGCCCGACTGCGCGAACTGCAGCGTCTGCTGGACGTTCTCGCCGTAGACGAGCTTCTCCTGCACGCGGTCCCAGACCCCGGCGCGCTGCAGCGCCTGCTTCGCCGCCCGCCCGTAGGGCGCATGCGCCGGGTTCGCGATCGCGACTCGCGCGATGCGCGGGTCTGCGAGGTCCGCCAGCGAGCTCACGCGAAAGGAGGCGTTCTCGGCCTGGTAGAGGACGATGTGTCCCGTCGCGTAGATCGCCTTGGTGTCCTGCCGGCAGGCGCCCGACCGGACCGCCTCGTCGGCGTACGACGTGTCGGCAGCGGCGAATGCGTCGAACGGGGCTCCCTCGGCGATCTGTCGCTCGAGGAGGCCGCTCGCCCCGAACGAGAATACGACGCGCCGTCCCGTACGCTTCTCGTAGGCTTCGCCGACCTCGGCGAACGCGAGCGACAGGTCCGCTGCGGCGGCTACGCGCAACGGCTCAGGCTGCGGATGACGGCACGCGCTCAGCGCGAGCGACAGCGCGACGAAACCCGAATCGGCGCGGCTCCAAGTAGCCACGCCGAGCAGTCTACAAGGCCTTGCGGAGACCGGCGTCGCGGAGGAGAGCCCGTGCCAGACCGGCGTCCCGGATGAGGAACCAGCTCGCCAGCTTCGCGAGCACGGCACGCGGGTCACCGCGCTCGAGGAGCGTCGCGCCCGCCTGGGCGATGCGCGCCCAGTCCGGGCTGGGCCGCGCGAGGACGATGCTCCGCGAGACGATCGGATTCTCGTCCGACGCGAGCGCTCGTACGAAGTCCAAGCCGCGCTCGTCGGGCAAATCGTCCTCGACGACGAGGGCATCGATGTCCGGCCGACGAGCCATCCACTCGCGAGCGCCGCGCGCGTCGCCAGCCTCGAGCACACCGAAGGCTCGGCTGAGCGAGCGCCACATCCAGTGACGCGAAGGAATGACCGGATCGACCAACAATACGAGCGGGGGGCGGCTGCCTCCCGCATCAAGACTCATCATCTCTCCCACCCCGTGCCGTTCGTGGTTTTCGTTCCCGTAGCGGTCGCGGGCGTCGATCGCCCTTCCCGTCTTCGAGGTGGGCCGAGAGTGACCCCAACGCATGCGATGTGCAAGCGAACCGCGCAGCGATTTTCGGGTCCTTACGGCGGAGGTCGGGATTTTTTTCGAGCTCTTCAGCCACTCTGCGCGGCCGGGCAGTGCCAGTGCGGGCGCCGTCAGAAGCGCCACCACAGGGCTGTAGCCGGCGAGAGCGCCCAGCCGGTCACCTGCGTGTGGATGCCGCTGTAATCGCCAGTGACGCTCGCGTAACAGGCTTCGATCTCCATCGCGACGTGCACATGTCGGAAGCCGACTGCCACGCCCACGAGACCGCCTCCCCAGAAGCGCTCCGCAGAGAGCCCGATGGGAGGGCCGGAGGCGGCCGGCTTGGGCTCGCTTCGCACGTCGTCGATATCGATACGCTCCCATCCGCCGCGCGCGCCGATCCACAGGAGATAAACGTCGGCGTCGCTCGCGTATCCGA
>CALKVG010000411.1 GCA_937998045.1 uncultured Myxococcales bacterium | reverse complement strand
GCGAGCGCTCGCTCGAGGACCTGATGCCCAGCCTCGCGATGAACGTGGTGCAGTCTCGTCTCGGAACGCGCGAGATCACACTCCAGTTCGCAGCCGAATCGAGCGACCGCATGGACCGCGTCGCGGAAACGGCGCGTCTCGTCGGCGGTTTCACCCTCACCGGAACGTCGCGCCACTTCGTGCAGTACCGGGACGCCGGCGCCCCATTCGGGTACGACGCGACACAGCTCCTGGCGACCGACGCCGCCATCGCTCTTTACCACGAGCGCTTCTCGCAAACCTACGAGCTCGAACGGAGCATCGACCTGCGGCGCCTGCTCTTGCGCCTCATGCCGCAGGAGGACCCGTCGGCCGGCGCGGAGCCCGGAGTGCGCCTCGTCGTCGCCGAACAGGGGCTCGGACCTGCGCTCGTGCATTACCTGGTCCGATCCCACGTCGATGGCGAGGTATGCGTCGCCGAATGGGCGCCCGAGAGCGCGTTCGACGACGCGCCCGTGCGCCGGTGGATCTTCCGCCTGCCCGAAGTCCCCGTCCGCATGCGCCCTCTCCTGCAGACGACGCCCGGCATCACGTCCTTCGTCCCGGCCGGACCGGGGGTTGCCGTCGAGACGGGGTACCGCCACCCCGTCGAGCTGCGCGCCTGTCCGGTGTTCGATACGGCGGGCCTCGTCCTCGTGCGCGGGCGGGGCGGCGAGCCGTGGGAGATCGCGAAGCTGCCCCCGATGGGCTCCCTCACGGCGTTCGCGCGCGTCGAGTTGCGCGCGAAGGGTGCCGACGCCGCCGTCGCGCGGAGCGTCGCGCAGCCGGAGATGGTCCGCGTGCCGCTGCGCGTCACGCCCTCCACGCGCCCGTGGCGCAACGTGACCGCGACGTGGATAGACAACGAGCAAGTCCCGCTCCTGCGCCGCCTCGCGTACGCCCTCCCGCAGCCGACGCTCGCCGGGGCGCGCCTCGCGATCACGACACGCGGCGTCTTCCTGCGGCTCGCGGCGGGCATCGAGGCCATTCCGCTGGGGACGTTCTTCGTCGAGGTCCACCCCAACCTCTACTTGCCCGCCGGTCACGAGGTGCTGCCGGCGGTCGCCCCCGAGGTGCTGGCGCGCGCGCTCGGAGCGCCGCCGTCCAAGGTCCTTTTCGTCGGCAGCGACGCCAACGCCGTCGCGGTCGACGAGAGCGCCTTCGTCCCCCTAGAGACGTCGCTGCTCGCCGCGCCCTCCTGGGAGGTCACCACCACCGCCGAGGTCGACGCGGCGCTCGCAGAGACCCCGATCGACCTCCGGGTCACGTCGATCGGACTCTTGCCCCTGCGCGGCGTCGAGCCCCCGCCGACGACCGAGGAGCCCTGATCCGTGGCCGTAGACCTACATGGGATCGCAGAGCGCCTCTTCGTCGGCGTCATGGCGCCTCTCGTCCTCGGCGGACCGCTGCAGCCGGGGCACGCCATCGGCGCCCGCGCCTCGCTCGCGCTCGGTCCGGAGCAGGACCGTCGCCCTGCGAACGATCGAGCGCCCGCCGACCCGAACCTCGCCGATCGCGTCGAACGCGCCCGCATCGCCCGCATCCGCCTGCTCGCGCCCGTCGACCGGGCCGACCCGCCCAGCGCCGCCGAGTGGGCGCTCTCCGCTGCGCTGCACGACCTCCTGCAGGCCGCGAACCCGATGTTCGATGCACCTTTGCGCCGATCGTCCGCCGCCCGCATCCTCGCGCTCGCGGCCGCAGCGATCGACGCCGTTCCCGCCCCGGCGAGCGTCCGCGACGCGCTCTCGCGCCACTCCTGGTTCGCGCGCGTGCTCGAGGTCGCGCGCACCGACACCACCGTCTCCTGGTGGCTCGGATCGCGCACGTTCCTCGGCGAGGATCCGCCGGCGCGACTGCGCGCGTGGCCCGAGCTTCGCCGCGTGCGCGTGAACGCGACGCGCCGCACGCTCCTCGAACTCTCGCCCCTCGCGTTCGATGCCGAGCCCTTCGCCGACGCCGTCGCGCGCTTCCTCTCGCAAACGCCCCTCACCGACGTTGCGACCTGTACGCGCTCGACGCCGGCCTTCGCCTGGGCCGATTCGGCGCTCGCGTTGGTCGCGACCCGCGCCGGCCGCACGCTGGCCCTGCGCGCGCTTGCCCGCCTCCCGACCGCAGAGGTCCACTCGGCGCTCGGCCGCGCCGTGCGCGAGCTCTTCGTCCACAGGCGCGCGTCGGTCTCCGGTCCGGCGCTCGCCATCCTCGCCGAACGCGCGATCGCCGAGGCTCGCGGTCACCTCTCGGCCGCCACCGAAGGCGCGGCCACGTCTACGCGCCCGGACGCGACGTTCGCACGAGCGCTCGGCGCACTCGTCGCGACCGAGCAGCTCCGGTCGCAGCCCGGCTGGTTGGAGCGAGACCGCCGCGGGCTCCTCTCGTCGCTGGACCCTCTGGTGCGCTCGGAGGCCGCGCGCGAGGGGCTCGCGTTGCTCCAGACGCACTTGACGTCGCGCGGGGGGACGGTGCGCGCGTGAAGCGACTGCACGCACTGCTCGCGAGCGCGGCACTCCTGGCCGCGGCGGGGCTAGCAAAGGCGGAGGGAACGCCGGAGGCGAAAGCCCCTTCGCCGGAGGAGACCTGCGCCCAGCGGACGCTCGCCGTCGCCGCCGCGATGGACGCCGACGCCCGCCACACGCGCGTCTGGTACTGGGCCTGGATGACCGCCGGCACCGGGTTGCTCGTCGGCCAGGCCGGGCTCGCCGCCGTAACGGAGGGGAACGATCGCATCGAGTACATCACCGGCGCGGCGATGAGCGTCTTCATCCCCGCCTTGCTGCTCGTGCATCCTCCGGTCGTCCTGTCCAACGCGCCCGCCCTAGACGCGCGCCTGCAGGCGACCACCGTCGGCGGTCGGCTCGGAGACCCGTGCATCGCGCTCTCGCGCGCGCGGGAGCTCCTGGCGGAGAGCGCCGCGGACCAATCGCTCCAGACGGGGTGGCTGGCGCACACGCTCGTCATCGGCGGCAACATCGCCGCCGGCCTTCTCCTGGGCGTGGCGTTCCACGACTGGTGGGGCGCCGCGAAGCAGGCGGTGGGGGGGAGCGCGGTGGGCGAGCTACAGGTCCTCACGTTGCCTACGGGAG
>CALKVG010000410.1 GCA_937998045.1 uncultured Myxococcales bacterium | reverse complement strand
GAATTCGATCGAGCTGCGCGCCTTGCTGACGTCGACCCTGCCCGACGCACTCGTGGGGCCGGATATCGCGTAGCTCACGCCGTTGATCGTGATTCCCGCGGGGGTGGTGAACTGCAGGCCGATGCTGCCCACCTGTTCGCTGTTTGCGCCGGGCGGTGCGGAACCGGTGTGGTGAGAGCTGGAGCAGGCGACGAGACATGTGGCGGCAAGGGCGAAGCTTGCAATGAATGTCTTCAGAGCGACTTTCATGGTCCGCGTCTCTCCTGGTGCAATTCGCTGGGGAGGGGCGGTTATCGCCTCCATCGTGGCTCACGTCAATTGCAGGCGATGACGAATTCGCGAAGGTCACGCGGTGTCCGGTGAAAGATGGCCGTTTTCTCCTTGTGACAGGCGCTGCTCGAATCTGTCTCACCAATCGGGTAGGCCGGCGTGTCACATACCGCCGTTCGGAGCGGATGCCGAGGGCAGCCCGGGCGCGATGCTGTATCGCCCGGCGGTCGAGCGGATTGCCGCGTAGACAGGCCCTTATGACAGGGCTAGAACGACGTCGACGGCCTTCACGGCCGTCGTCTGTCTCGCGAATACCTTCTCCATGAGCACGCGGTGGACCTCGAGGTCGCGATCGGCGCAGCAGTCCTCGACGACCACGAGCCGGTAGTCGGCATCGGCGGCGTAGCGGATCGTCGAGAGCACGACGCCGCCCGTGGCGATTCCGGCGAGGATCACGGGTTGGATGCCGTTGGCGCGCAAGATCATGTCGAGGTCGGTGCCGGCGAACGCGCTCACCCGGTGCTTCGTGACGACGACCTCGCCCGCCTTCGGAGCGACGGTCGGATGCACCTCGGTACCGGTTTACCCCTCCCGCGGGCGCTCACTCGACCACGACGACGTCCGGCGCGTACGACCGTATCGATGCGAGGCTCTTTAACTGCCAGCGCAAGTTCCGGTTCGAGCGGAATCGAATTACGTACTTCTTGGCCTGCGGGAACTCGAGCATTCCATTGATCATCCGCAGGATAAGCGACATGCACGACGAATTCATGAAATAGAGCTCTTGGACGTCGAACACCGCCTCGCTAAGCTGAAGCTTTTCGGCGGCCTTGTGCACCTCGTCGAGGAACACCTTTAAGCGATCGTGGATCGACGTATCGGCGTTGCCACGCATCTTGACGACGATTGTGCTCGCCTTGCGGGACGACTGCGTCGAAAAGGTCGCCTCCTCGATGTCGGTAATGCTTGCGCCGGCGATAACGCTCACGATCATTCAGGTTATCTGCCCCGAGGAGAGAAAACAACGCTCACTGGTCTTGGAACGGGCGTTCAGTTTTCGGCGTTGATGCTCCGGAGGATCAGCAGATGGAGGGGGCGCTGGCTGGCGCGCCATGCGGCAGGGGCAGGAACGGGACGACCCCGACCGGTTGGTCGGGTGCCATTGGACCCTACTACGAGGCGAAGGTGGGCGCGCGCTTCGGGCTTAACTCGGCACCGTTCTTGGTCGACTATGGCGTTGTATGGGCCTGCGTACCAAGCCGCGCGCCAACCTCTTGACGGCGGGGCAACAGGCGATGCAGTCGCTAGACATCACCTTTCGTCCGAGCGCCGAGCTCATCTCGCTCGTCCGCTGCTTCGCAGGCGATTTCTACGCGAGGATCGTACCCCATCGCGATGTGGCGCATCGGCTGGAAATCGCGACGCACGAATTGCTCGACAACGCGGCGAAGTACTCGGCCGACGGTGAGACGTCGCTTGCGATCCAGTTCGACGCTCGCGCAAGCGCAATCCTAGTTCGCACGGAAAACCGCGCGCACGACCCGCAGATCACCAGACTGAGGCGCGTGTTTGAAGAGATGTCGATAGCCCCGAGCGCAGATGCCTACTACACGGACTCGATGCGGCGCACTGCAAAGAGGAAGTCGGGCTCCGGTGGGCTCGGGCTGCCGCGCATATGGGCCGAGAGCGAGATGGATCTGAAGCTATCCGTGAACGGGCCACGCGTCACGATCGTCGCCCAGGGCCGCATCTAGCAGGCACATCGTGCGCATCAGTGCGCCGCTTGCGAGTGCGAGACGGTGGCGTCGTAGCGGCGTCGATCCGTGACGCCGCGCCGTGGACGGAGAGTCAGTTACCCGAGCAGTGTTTTGTCGCTCATGGGGTGGCGAGCTCGCACGACGTCCACCTTCCGCTGCACGGAGTCGAAGAAGGATTCGAACGTCATCGTCGGCACATCGCCCGCAGGGCGACGTGCACTTGGGTTGTGCCGCGTCGACTCCGGGGCAAACGCAGTCGTTGAGCCGCGGAACGCGTGAGCCGCGCGCGTGCGCGCGCGACGAACGCCTCGCATCGAGCCCGCCACGATGACAGGGATGCACCCGTCGCGCCGCCGCTGGGTGCATCCTGCCCCACTATGCTGTGGACGCACGCGAGCGGCTACCGGTACCTTATCGGTCAATGCTCGACGGCTCGCAGACGCGGATCGGAACGTCAAGCCTACGCCTCGGTATTGCGTGGAAACTGCTCGCTTCACTGGTCCTGTCCTTTGCGCTCGCGATCTTCTTGCTGTCAACCGTAGCGACGAGAGAGCTTGAGAAGAATCTTCGTTCCGAGTTTCAGTCGCGCGGCGAGGCAATCGCGATCGGCCTTGCCGGCGTCGCCGAACGAAGCATCGACGGGGACCCGCTCATCATCGACAACGCGATTCTAGTTCACCGCTCCGTTCATGGCGTGAAATACATCTTCATCCAAGATGGCCGCGGTCAGACCCGCGCGTCCACGTTTCCGCAGGGGGTGCCCGAGGGGCTCGCTCAGCAAAATGCGTTTCCCGCGGACACCACTTTCTCCGAATTGATCCGCGCTCAAGGAAAGGAGCTGACGGTCCCTTCAGGGTCAGCGGCATGGCACGTTTTGGACCTCGTCGCACCGGTGCGCATCATCGATGTCAACGCGCCGGAGGGACGAGGGAGCGTGGGCGCCGTCCATGTGGGAATGGATCTCGACGAGGTGGACGCCGAGGTGCAGTCACTGCGCCGCAAGATGCTCTTGGCGAGCGCCGAGGTTGCCCTGGTGGGAACCGTCATCCACTTGCTTGGGACGACTTGGATCGTCCTTCGACCGCTGCGTTCGCTCGCCCGCATGACATCCGGGATCGTGGACGGGCACCGGACTCGCTTGATCCAGGAAGGTACGCTTCTGCGTCCGACGAACGACGAAATCGGCGACTTGGTTCGCGCCTTCGACGTAATGAGCGAAGCCGTCGCCTTTCGGGAGGAGCAACTGCAGAAGGAAATCGCGCTTGCGCAGCGCATCCAGACCTCCCTTCTGCCGCCAACGCCAAACGTCCCCCGTCTCGAGCTTGCCGCAACGATGCTCCCCGCAAAGGAGGTGGGAGGAGACTACTACGACGTTTTGCCCGTCGACCGTGGATGCTGGATCGGCATCGGTGACGTGTCGGGCCACGGTCTCGACGCTGGACTCATCATGCTCATGACGCAGTCGACGGTGGCCGCCCTCGTGCAGCGGGACCCGAATGCTGCGCCGCGGGACATCGTGTGCGTCTTGAACCGTGTCCTCTTCAACAACATTAGAAACCGATTGCAACGTTATGATCACGTCACATTCATGCTGCTTCGCTACGACGAATCTGGCGCCGTCGTCTTCGCTGGTGCCCACGAGGACATCATCGTTTACCGTACCCGGGAAGCTCGCTGCGAGCTCGTTGCCACGCCCGGAACGTGGCTTGGTGGACGCCGCGACATCGAAGGCGCGACGGTCGATTCATCGCTGACGCTCTATCCCGGCGACATCGTGATTCTCTATACCGACGGTGTCGTCGAGCTGCGCAACGCGACGAACGAACAGTTCGGGCTCGAGCGCCTTTGCTCCGCGCTCGCCGAGGTTCATGAACAATCGGTTCTGTCAATTCGTGATCATCTGTCGCATCGCGTGGGTCAATGGGGCGTAGCGGACGACGACGTGACGCTCCTTGTCGCTCGTTACACTGGTTGACGGCAACCAGCAGGGATTACGGCCCCATCGTTCTGCACCTCGCGCATACTTCCGAGTGAACATGCAATCGGCCTCTGCAACCACATTCGGTACGGGGAGCGACTGATGACGAGGACGCGCGAGGGCGTACCGCCGATCAAAGAAATTTTCGCCTATCGCCGAGACCTGCTCGGGAGCGCAGTCGCGATAGGAGCGGGGCTACTTTCGGGGTGCAAGACCTCGCGGCCGAAGGCGAACCTCCCTCCCGAGGGGTCGCCCGAAAACCCCATTCGGTGGAAGGTCCAGAGCCACGTGGGAGGCGATACGGCGACATTCCGTGCGTTCAAGGCCTTTTGTCAGAGTGTGGCGGAGCTATCCGCGGGAAGGCTCGCTTTCGAACCCTTTCCGCCGGGGGGCGTCGTCGGGTCGAACGAGTTGTTCGAAGCCCTCCACGACGGGCGACTTGAGGCCGCAATGATGAACCCCGCGTGGCCTGCAGACAAGCACCCGGAACTCGCGTTCCTGGTCTCTTATCCCCTGGGCCTCGATCGACCCGATCAGTGGGAGACCTGGTACTACGCGCTCGGTGGGCTGGAGCTCGCGCAAAGAATGCTCGCCCCCCTGGGCATCCACTTTGTGGCACCCATTCAGCACGATCTCAACATTATTCATTCACGTATCCCGATTCGCTCATTCGAAGATTTTCGTGGTCTACGACTGCGGATGCCAGGAGGCCTCGTCGCGGACGTCTTCACTGCAGCTGGGGCGAAGTGCGTCTTCACCACGGCCGATCAAGTGTACCCGGCCCTCGCCAACGGTGCGATCGACGCCGCGGACTTCACCGGACCCGCCGTGAACTTTGCCCTCGGATATGCCAACGTTGCCAAGTACGTCATCATGGGACCCCCGGCAACGCCATGCATTCACCAGCCGTGCGATCTCTTCGCCCTCCTGACCAACGCGCAGCATTGGCAGTCCCTTCCCAAGGATCTTCAGCTCCTCGTTGAGTATGCGGCGCGCTCATTCTCCTGGAAACACTATGCGTACGTTCAAAAGGAGAACACTCTGAGAGCGTGTTGAAAAACGCATTCAGCGCGCCAGTCGGCGGGTCATGAGCCCG
>CALKVG010000409.1 GCA_937998045.1 uncultured Myxococcales bacterium | reverse complement strand
AGACCGCTTGCCCGGCGCCCGCGCTCGCGTAATGGATCGCGGGCGCGGGCGCGGGGCTGCTTGCTCGGCTGGCTTGAGCGTGCCCTCGTGCTCGCCCGGTTCAAGGCCGAGCCGCCGCTTCGCGGCGGTGCTTCGCGGCCTCGCGGCCGCTCGCAGCCTTGACCCGGACTGCGCGCGAGGGCGTGGGGCGGCGTGCCGAGCAAGCAGGTGCGCGGCGCACACCAGGAGTTCCCATCATGCTTCGGATTCACGACGACATGCTCGATGCAATCGTGGCGATGCGGCCCATGCTCGCGGGCATTCTGCGCGACGACCCGGATCTCGCGCGGCAGCTTCGGCGCGCGGCGAGCAGCGTCGTGCTGAACATCGCGGAGGGGAGCGGCTCGTTCGGGCGCGTGCGTACGGTGCGCTATCGCACGGCGCTTGGCTCCGCGCGCGAGACGCTTGCTTGCCTGCGCACTGCGGAGGCGTTCGGTTACGTCGGCGCGATTCCTGAGGCAGTCGTCGCCACGATGAATCGCGTCATCGGGACGCTGGTGCGCGTCACGAGGTAAGACCGCTTGCCCGGCGCCCGCGCTCGCGTAATGGATCGCGGGCGCGGGCGCGGGCGCGGGCGCGGGCGCGGGCGCGGGCGGGCGCGGGCGCGGGCGCGGGCGTGGGCTCGAAGGCGAGGTGCCTTTGCCGGCGCCCGCGACGAAAGCCTCTAGATGATGATCTTCACGAGCGTTGCGCGCACCTTGTCGAGTGCATCGAGCAGCCCGGCGTCGATGTCCTCCACGTATCCGAGAGCAAGCGCCACGTCCAGGCAAGCGCCCGTCTCCCGCGCCGAACCCAGCGCGTTTCGATAGCGCTCTCGCCGAGTCCCTCCGTGCGAGCCACTGCCCTCGCCGACGTTGAGCGCGACACTCGAAGCGGCCCTTCGAAGCTGTCGCGCCAGATCGCGATCGTGAACCTCGATCGCCGCGATCACTGGCCGAAGACCTGAAAGCACATCGAGAACGGTCGAATAAATCCGAAGCATGTGAGAGTCCTTTCTCCCTCGCCGCGTGCGAGAGCTTCGGGCCCACGGCGCCGCGCGCAGGGACACGTCAAGGCTGCGAGCGGCCGTGAGGCCGCGAAGCACCGCGGCGAAGCCGCGGCTGCGGCCTTGATGTGGACCGAGCACGGCGCCACGCTCGAGAAGCCGAGCGGAGCGACCAGTGGGTCCCTCTCCGCGTCCTCTACGGCAAGGACGAGGACGCGGTCCTCGCACAGATCGACGAGCTCACGTTCGAAGCCGTGACTTCAGACGTCCGAGCCCGTCCGTGAGTCCATAGAGGGCGATCAGAGGCAGTTGGGGGCTCGGCGCCAGCGCGTGGAGGGCGCTCGAATTCAAGTGGGGCCGGTAGGTAAGCGTGTGGAAGGCGGTCGAGTGCAAGTAGCACCTCTGCGCCCGCCGGTAGAAGGTACGCGAGTCCGCGTGGAACCTGTCGGTAAGCCTGCGCAATGCGGTCGCATGCAGGTAGCGCCTCTCCGCCCGCGCGTAGAAGGCGACCGACTGCGAGCAGGGCCTGTCTGCGAGCATGTAGAACGCGGTCGAGTGCGAGTAGGGCGTCTGCTCGAGCGTGTAGAAGCCGATCGACTGCGGCTAGGGCGTCTCCGTCGACGTGTAGAAGGCGATCGAGTGCGAGTAGGGCGTCTGCTCGAGCGTGTAGAGGCCGATCGACTGCGGGTAGGGCGCCTCCGTCGACGTGTAGAAGACGATCGACTGCAAGTAGGGCGTCCGCTCGAGCGTGTAGAAGGCAATCGACTGCGAGTAGGGCCTCTCTGTCAGCGCGTAGAAGGTCCCCGACTGCAAGTCGGGCCTCTGCCCAGGAGCGTAGAGAGCGATTGACCGCGAGCAGGACTTCTCCGTTGGTGCGCAGAAGGTCCTCGAGTGCAAGCAAGGCCCTGCGCAAGCGTGTGGAGAGCGATCCTCTACGAGTAGGACCTATCCGTCAGCGTGGGGAAGGTGCCCGAGTTCGAGTAGCGAGCGCGATATCATCGGCACGAGAGCGGAGCACGCGCTACTTGGGCGGTCGCATCAGCGCTTCGTCGACGGGTCCGTTGACGGCGAGCGCGCCGAAGTCGATGACCGTCTTGTCGCGAGGACCCTCGACGAGGAGTGCGCGCGTCGGGCGGACCAGGTCCGGCGCGAGCGCCATTCGGAGGCTGCGCAGCGTGCCGCCGGCCCCGGGGTGCGGCGTCGCCTCCAGCTCGGCGCCGTTCCCGTCGTCGCGCGCCACGCGCAGGTCCCACCGTTCGCGCAGGCGCGACAGGTCGCCGCCAAACAGCGTGCGCAGGTCGTCGAGCGCGCCGCCGAGGCGAGCGCTCGCGGCCGGCAAGCGGCCCTCCCCGTGCGCGCTGCGGTACGCGAGGCCCTCGGGGATCACCCAGAACGTCACGTCGTCCGGCGCGCCGAGCTCCCAGCGCAAGCGGTCCGGACGCACGAGCGTCATCGTTCCGGTCGACCGCACGTCGGTGGACAGAATGCCGATGGTGCGCGTCTGCGTGAAAGGACCGCGGAGCGTGCGAACGGTCGCGCGCGCTCGACTGATGCGCGCGAGCAAGTCGTCGAGCGGCGTTTGCGCGCGCGACGCGCGGGGCAGGAGCGCAGACGCGCCGGCCAGGAGGAGCGCGCGCCGCGAGACGGCAGGGGACCGGCTGTGCCTTCGCGCGGTCGGATCCGGGGGGTTCATCGGGCGTCCGCGCTGGGCATGGGGACGACGGCGTCGGCGGGCATCGTCTCCGGCTCGGGGTCCGTCGCCGGATCGTGGTTGGGCGCGAGCAGCGTGCGCAGGTCGAGGCGTACGAACGGGCCGGAGAGGTGCGGACCGGCGCTCACCCAGAGGACGCGCGCCGTCGTGTCGCCGACGACGCCGTGGGTCGCGATGAACGCGTCGATCGCCCGGCGGTCCCCGAGCGGGCAGGCGACCCCGTTTCGACCACGCTCCGGCGGAGCCGGGGACGTACCGTCCGGGTTGCGCCCAGGCTCCGGCGGAGCCGGAGACGTGCCGTCGTCCCCCACGCAGCGGTGGTCGCGCAGGATCGCGAGGACGTCCTCCGGACGCGCGGAGTGGGGCGCCACGCGGGCAATGAGCTCGTCGGCGCGGCGGCGGCGCGCGACTGTGCTCGTCCGCTCGCGCACGCGCACGTTCTTCGGGTCCGACGCGAGGGGACCCTCGAAGTGGTTCGTGAGCGCCATGCTATCGGTGGTATCGCGCACGAACGCGGGCACACCGGGCGCTCGTTCGACGACGGCGAAGTGCCCCGCGGCGTCGGCGACGAAGACGACGTGCGAGACGAGCACCGGTTGCGCGCGGAGGATCGCGACGGCCTCCGCGGTGTCGTGCGCGCGCGAGAGCGCTTCGCGCGTCGAGAGGACGACGGGAATGCCCTCGGTCGCCGGCTGCCCTCCGCGCGCTCCCTGCAGGTCGAGGAACACCCCCTCGGCGTTCATCCCCGTGACCACGCCGACGAGCCCGGCCCAGGCGACGCTCGCAAACGGGATCGCGCCGTCCTCGCGCACGAGAAAGACCACCTTGTCGCGATCGAACACGTCACCAGCCTCGAAGTCGAACGCTCGCGCGACGAGCGCGTGCCCGTCGGCGGTATGGCCGCGGTCGATCGCGATGCTCGTGCACCCGATGAGCGGCGAATGCTCGACCGAGAGCGCGATGTCGTAGAGCGCGTGGAGGAACACCATGCGGTGGTACGTCGGCAGGTGTCCCTCGAACGGGTCCGGCTGGAAGGTCTGCGCCTGCGCGGCGATCTCGCGTCGGCGCGGCTCGGGGATGCCGCGATCCACGTTGCGGTACCGCAGCCGGCTGAGGTCCTCGATGGCCAGGCGCGCGAGCGAGACGGGCACGTAGTGCGCGAAGTCTCTGAAGAGCTGGTTCTCGACGTCGATCATCTGCGGGCGCAGCAGGCGGGCCTGCGAGGCACCAATGGCCTCGGGCGAGCCCTCGACGTACATCTCGCGCAGCCCCGCTTGTACGCGCGTCCAGGCGTGGACCGACGCCGGGGATGGAAGGACGACGGCGGGCGATTCGACGCGCGTGCCCAGGCGGATCGCAACGTGCAGGAGGACCGGGATGGCGCAGAGGACGAGCGCGACGGAGAGGCTCCGCCGGACGAAAGCCCGCTCGACGAGGCGATGCATCCAGAGAACTGCGCGCAGCATCGGTTAACGTTCCGCCCGCCGGAGGTCGACCAGGGTGCGCACGACGGTGGCGACGATGCGGGCGGGGTCGCGCACGTTGTGAAAGTGCGAGACGCGCTCGCCTTCGGCCGGGTAGACGACTTGAACGGGGACCTCGATGAGCCGCAGACCGGCGGCGCGCGCGCGGAGCAGGATCTCGGCCTCGAAGGCGTACCCACGCGAGCGCGTGTGCAGGGCGAGCGTCTCGCGGATGGGGTAGCGGCGAAGGCCGCATTGCGTGTCGCGCAAGCGCGTGCCGGCGAACGCAGAGAGAAAGAAGTTCGACACACCATTGCCGAATCGGTTGCTCCGCGGCGCGCCGTCGCGCACGAGGTCCCGGACGCCGAGCACGATGGCGCGGGGATCGTCGCTGCCGGAGAGGACGACGCTCCCCGAGGCCGCGGGATGCTGGCCGTCGGCGTCGATCGTGAGCGCCGCGTCGAAGCCGCGCCGCTGCGCCTCGCGCAGGCCGCTGAGGATGGCCGCGCCCTTGCCGAGGTTGCGCTCGTGACGGAGCACGACCGCCCCGTGCGCGCCGGCGACGTAGCCGGTCGCGTCGCTCGAGCCGTCGTCCACCACCACGATGGGAATGTCGAGAACTTCCCGTACGTCGTCGACGACGTGTCCTACGGTGCTTGCGGCGTCGAGCGCGGGCACGATGGCGCAGGTCTTCATGCAGGCTCCAGGTTTCGACCACGCTCCGGCGCAACCGGAGACGTGCCGTCTGTCTTTACCACGCTGGCGCCCGCGCGCGCCTCCCCGCAGAATCCCGGACATGCCGGTTCGCATCGTCGTGGAAGGAGGGCCGTTTCGCGAGGTTCCGCGCGCGCTCGTCACGGCGCGCGCGCGCGCCATGTTGCGCGCCGTTCAAATGGAGGACGCGGAGCTCTCGATCGTCCTCACTGGCGACGATCAAATCCAGAACCTGAACCGGATTTATCGGAAGAAGAATCGCCCTACTGACGTGCTCGCATTCGCGCAGCGAGAGGGCGCTTACGGCGAGCAGGCCGGCCGCCTCCTCGGCGACGTCGTCATCAGCGTTCCCACAGCGCGGCGGCAGGCGCAGGCCCGCGCGGCGACGCTGCGCTCCGAGCTCACGATGCTCCTCGCCCACGGGCTGCTCCACCTGCTCGGCTGGGACCACCAGACCGACGCGGCCGACCGCCGGATGCGCCGGGAGACGGCCCGCCTCTGCGAAGCGGCCGAGGCGGCAAGGAGCAAGACGACCGTCAAAGGAAGGACTCGGCGCCCTTCCAAACCGCCTTCGCGTCCGGGATCGCGCTCCCGTTCGGCGCGATAATGCGAGCTTTTCCCGGCTGTCAAGCGCCCCCCGGTCGCCCCCCTGGGTAGCACCCTGCTTGGGAGGTTGTGGCGCCCCGGCGCCGGTGCTTCGTGCGACGAAATCGCGAAACCGGCTGTTTTTCCCTTGCGGAACGCGAAATCGGGGTGATAGTCGTTTTTGCGTCGATGCCGCCGCGGGAGGCAAAGAAGAGCCGCCCCGAGCGGGTTTCGGCGCACCGCCGGCCTCGCGTGTGGCGGTTGAAATGGAGATAGGTTTTCGTCGATTCGTATCGACAGGAGGAAGCCCAAATGTCTGCCAAGCGTTTGACGAAGGCGCAGGTCATTGCCGAGATCGCGGAGTACTCCGAGCTCGATAAGAAGAGCGTGGGTCGCGTGTTTGATGGTCTGACGGAGCTGATCAAGAAGGAGCTCCGCAAGCCGAACGGCGAGTTCGTGATCCCCGGCCTGCTCAAGCTGCGCGCCATCAAGAAGCCGGCGACCAAGGATCGTCCGGGCGTGAACCCGTTCACGAAACAGCCGATCATCATCAAGGGCAAGCCCGCGCAAAAGAAGGTCCGCGCGACCGCCCTGAAGGCGCTGAAGGACCTCATTCAGTAAGTCCTTCTCGTCCGTCGTTGCCGTCGAGGGCGCCTGCCGCGGTTCGCGGTGTGGCGCCTTTCGCGCATTTTCCCGCGGCCGCGGCGGTCAGGGTGCTCGACGACGGCGCCAGACGGCAGCGTTGGCGACGACGAGGAGCGCGAGCGCCCAAGGCGCGTCCCCGAAGCGCGCGTAGAAGGTGGGTGGGGCGTCGGTGAGCGCGGGCTCGGCGACGGTTACGCCCGCGAAGTCGGCGGGGCCGCGGGCTCGAACGCGTCCGGCGGCGTCGATCCAGGACGTCGGGCCACGGTTCACGGCGCGGACGAGGTCGCGCCTCGTCTCGACGGCGCGCATCGCGGCGAGGCGCAGATGGAGCTCGCTCTCGGGGCTCCCGGCGAACCAGGCGTCGTTGGTGATGTTGACGAGCAGGTTGGGCGCGAGCTCGGCGACTTCACGTCCGGCCTGGGGCAGCGTGTCCTCGTAGCAGATCAGGACGGCCGCTCGGATCGTGCCGGCGACGAGGAGCCGCGGCGTGACCCCAGGTGCCAGGCCGAGGCCGCGCGCGAAGACCCGACGGAGCCACGGCAAGCGATCGGCGAGCGGCACGGTCTCGCCGAACCAAAGCAGGTGGCGCTTGTCGTAAGACTCCGAGAGCGCCCCGCCGGGATACGCGAGAAGCGCGGAGTTGTACGCGGGGCCATCGGGCGACTCGAGGACGAGACCCGCGAGGACGGGAACGCGGACGGTGGGCGGGACGATCTCCCGTGGGGCAACGGAAGCGCGGCGGACGCCGTGCGGAAGACGATACGGGTAGGCGGCCTCGGGCCAGACGACGAGATCGCTGCCGCGCGCAGCAGCACGCTCGGTGAGCGAGGCGAGCTCGCGGAGGAGTGCGGGCGCGCGGTCGTCCTCCCAGCGCGTGCTGGCGTCGACCGCGGGCTGCAGGAGCGCCACGCGGGCGTGGACCGGCGTGCGCGCGGCGTCGACTGCCCGGATGCGCGCCGCGCCGAACGCGATTTGTGCGACAAGGAGCGCCGCAGCCGCGCCGGCGATCGAGAGCCCGCGTCCGCGCGACTCGCGGCGAAGCGCCGCTCGGGCTCCGGCGGCCGCCAGCGCAGCGACGAGAGCCATCAGCGCGGTGACGCCGCGTTCTCCGACGACGTCGGCGAGCTGCACGACCGCGGGCCAGGGCGAGGCGCCCCCGGCGGGCGTCCAAGGGAGCATCGTCGGGACGAAGGTGCCCGCGTAGACGCCGGCTGCGAAGGCAGCAGGGCGTGGCACCCGAGCCCGGGCGAGTGTCTCGCACGCCACGGCGGCGACCATCCAGCGCGTCGCTTCGAACGCTGCGAGGAGGAGGAGAGCGACGAGGCCGGCCACCCAAGGGAGCGGCGTGAACCGCGCGATGACCGACGGAATAAAGCGGAGGGCGACCAGGTTTGCGCCAATACCGAACGCGAGGCCGCGGCGAGCTCCGGTGAGAGCCAAGCGCGCCGGAGGAGCGAACGCGGGCCACTCGGGATCTGCGCTGAGGAGCCACTCGCACGCCGCCATGCCGAGCCACAGCGCAGGGATCAGATCGAACGGCGGCGCGGCCAGCGCGAGCAGAGCGCCGGATGCGGCCGCGAGAAGGGCGCGGGCGGCCGCGGGACTGCGCACGATCCGGTTCAGCGCGAAGGGCGGCGGCATGCTCGGTCAGCGCTGCCAGCGCGCGAGCGCGTTTCCTTGTTCCCGCTCGCCGCGTCTTCATCCCAGCCTGACGGAAGTCGGCGGGCGCCGCCGTCTACGCAGAGGGCGTGCAGACGGAGGCGGGATGAACGGACGAGGCATCGGCATCAAACGTGCTGGGGGCTACCGGCGTCGAGAGATGCGATCATGACCGCCGTAAGACCAGCCCATACCGTGCAGAGCACCGGCAGCCAGCAGTCGTCGGCTGCGCATCCCGCCTCGGGAAGACGGCCGCTCTCGCGCGCGTATTGCGTCGACAGCGTCTGCGCAGTCGACCCCCTCGAGCTGGCGCTGCTCGCGCGACCATCGTGTGCACTGCGCGAGCCCGATCCAGGCGTGCGCGACATCCTCCGCCGGCTCGCCGCGGGCGACGAGGCGGGAGCCATGGCCGCGGCGAATCGTCTCACCGCGAGTCGACCGGTCCCGGCGGTCACGGTGTCGTTCGACGTCCTCGACGAGATCGAGCTCGACGACTGTGCCGCTTTGGTCCTCGCGCACATCGACGGCAGGACCGAACTGTCGCGGGTGCTGAACGGATGCGAACTGCCGCTTGCCGAGGGACTGCGGACCCTATGTGCGCTCATCGAGCGCCGCATCGTCGTCCTTCGCGCGGCCGGCTGACTACGGCTCCGCGGGGGGGGCCTCACCCCCTCCGCCGTACATCTTCTCGGCGATCGCGAAGGTCATCGTCTCGAGCTTCTGGTAGGCGTCGCGGATCTGCGTCAGGTCGGCCTTCGACTCGAGCAGGCCGCGCAGCTCGCGCGTGAGCGCCCGCGTGTCGTCGAGCATCTTCTCTTCGACCAGGTTGGCGTACCCCTCGAGCGCCGCTTCGGTCGTGTAGAGGAGCGTCTCGGCCTGGTTGCGCACCTCGGCCAGCTCGCGCCGAAGCTCGTCGGCGTACTTGAAGCGCTCGGCGTCCTTCACGAGCTTGTCGACCTCCTCCTGCGAGAGGCCGCTCGTCGGCTTGACCTTGATCGACTGCGCCTTGCCGGTACCGAGGTCCTTCGCCTCGACGCTGACGATGCCGTCTGCGTCCAGGCGAAACGCGACCTGGATCTTCGGGACACCGCGAGGGGCCGGCGGGATTCCGGTGAGCTCGAACCGCGCGAGGCTCCGGTTGTCGGCCGCCATCTTGCGCTCGCCCTGGAGGACATGCACCGGCACGAACGTCTGGTTGTCGACGCTCGTCGTGAAGATCTCGCCCTTTTCGGTGGGGATGGTGGTGTTCCGCGGAATGAGCACGGTGAAGACGCCGCCGCCCGTCTCAACGCCGAGCGAGAGCGGCGTGACGTCGAGGAGGAGGACCTCGACCTTGTCGTCGCCGAGCGCTGCACCCTGCAGCGCCGCGCCCGCCGCCACGACCTCGTCGGGGTTGACGCCCTTGTGGGGTTCGCGCCCGAAGAACTGCTTCACGGCTTTCTGCACCGCGGGCATGCGCGTCATGCCGCCGACCAGGATCACATTGTGGATATCGGCGGGCGCGAGCTTCGCGTCGGCCAGCGCCTTCTGGCAAGGCTCGAGCGTCTTCTCGACCAGATCACCGGTCAGGAGCTCGAGCTCGGTGCGCGTCATCGTCTTGACGATGTGCAGCGGCTCCCCGCCGGCGCTCTGACCGATGAAGGGCAGATTGATCTCCGTCTCGAGCGATGAGGACAGCTCGTGCTTCGCTTTTTCGGCGGCCTCCTTCAGGCGCTGAAGGGCGAGCTTGTCCCCGCGGAGATCGGCGTCGTGCTCCCGCTTGAAGGAATCCGCCAGGCTGTCGAGGATGCGGCGGTCGAAGTCTTCACCGCCGAGGTGTGTGTCGCCGTTCGTCGATTTGACGGAAAAGACGCCGTTGCGAATCTCGAGGATCGAGATGTCGAAGGTACCGCCGCCCAGGTCGTAGATCGCGACGCGCTCGGCCTCCTTCTTCTCGAGCCCGTAGGCGAGGGCGGCGGCCGTCGGTTCGTTGATGATGCGCTTGATGTCGAGCCCGGCGATCCTGCCGGCGTCCTTCGTCGCCTGCCGTTGCGCGTCGTCGAAGTACGCGGGTACGGTCACGACGGCCTCGGTCACTTTCTCTCCAAGGAAGGCCTCGGCGATCTCGCGCATCTTGGTCAGGATGACGGCGCTCACCTCCGGCGGCGACATTTCGCGACTGCCGATGACGACCCACGCGTCCCCGTTGGGAGCCTCGAAGATCTTGTAAGGAACGGTCTGCGCCTGGCGCTGGACGTCGTACTGTCGAAACTTCTGCCCCATGAGGCGCTTGACCGCATAAACGGTGTTCGCCGCGTTCGTGACCGCCTGCCGTTTGGCCGCCTGACCTACGAGCCGATCGCCCGGGGCGGTGAGCGAGACGACGGACGGCGTCGTCCGCGCTCCCTCGGCGTTCGGGATGATCTTCACGTCGATCTTCCCCGTGGCCGTCGTCTCTGCGACGGCGACGCACGAGTTTGTCGTCCCCAGATCGATGCCGATGACCTTTCCCATCCACTCACCCGGGGCGTCAGCTCGCCGGCGCGCTGACGTCCGCCTTGGGCTTGGCCACGACGACCATCGCCGCGCGAAGCAGCCGATCCCCCTGAGTGTAGCCGGGTTGGACCTCCGCCAGAATGGTACCCGGAACGTGGTCGCCGGATTCGACCTGCTGGATGGCCTCGTGGACGGTAGGGTCGAAGGGATGGCCCACGGTCGGCACTCGAGCGATTCCCTCGCGACCCAGCGCATCGACGAACTGCCGATCGACCATCTTCAGCCCCTCGGCCATGGCCTTGACGTCGCTCGACCGCTGCGCACTTTGCAGCGCGCGCTCGAGATTGTCGAACACCGGGAGGAGCACGCGGAGCAGATCCTCACGGCCGCTCCGCCGCGCGTCCTCGATCTCGCGGCGCGTCCTCTTCCGGAAATTGTCGAAATCGGCCGCGGTGCGGAGCCATGCGTCCTTGAGGCGCGCGGCCTCTGCTTGGGCTTGCGCCAGCGGATCCCCCGCCGATTGCGCCGACGAAGGCGGGGCCACCTCCCCCGGCACGCGCGCTTCCGCCGCACCCGCCTCGGCCTCGCCTTGATCGACGATCGCTTCCTTCTCGTCGTGCCCGTTCGAGCTATTGGATTCTCCCTGCATCGGCTCGCAATATAAATCGTTCGCCCTGGAAAACTAGCGCGGCTGGGCTTCAAGGGGGCGTTCCCTCGACGCCGTGCGCATTTCCTCTCCGCCCTTGGGGTTCCGAAGGCCGCGCCGCGTGGAGTTGGCCGGACGGCAGGAAGGCGCTCAGTGCGGCGCCTTCGGAGGCCGCGCAGGCATGAGCAGGGTGGGCTCTCCGCTTTCGCTTTCGTCGATCGCCGTGTCCTGCGACGCGGGAGCCGGAGCGGACGGACGGAGGCGGTACGCTCTGCGCCGCGGAGGAGCCGGGCGAGCGCTCGGTCCGGCATCGCGCCGGTCGCCCGGGGAGCCTGCGGGCACGCGCAAGGGGACGGGGCGACCGATCCCGTCCGTATGGCGAACGGGCGGTTTTCCAGTCGCGCCGGTAGCGCGGACGGCTGGCCTTCCGGTCGCGTCCGTATCGCGAACGGCCGCCCGCCCCACCGGTTCGTTATCGCGGACCCTTGGGTGGGCCTGCGCGAGGTCGTTCGCAAACTCCGGTCCTCGCCTCTGGGTGGTATGCGCGTCCGCGCCCCCGTCGCGGAGGGTCGTCCCCACGCGCGTGGGTTGGTCGTCCATCGCGGCACCATCGAGGACGTCGATCTCACCCGAGGGGGACGCTTCTCCCGAGAACACGATGGGAATCTCGACCGAGCTCGGGGTCGGTTCGCGCACGGCTCCCGCCGAGTACGCCTCGCGGGCGAAGCCTGGCTCCGCAAAGGCGCCGTTCGGAAAGGACGCGACCGCGGCTCCTCGCATGGCGTCTCCGAGCGTGGCGGGCGTGAGGAGGTGGCGATCGCGAATCGCCTGCAGGTCGCGCTGCATGTCCGTCGCCGTGCGGTAGCGATCGTCTCGACTCCGCGCCATGGCCTTGTCGAGCACGGCATCGAATCCGCTGGGGAGGGCGGGACGCAGGTCGCGCGCGGGGCGCGGAGTCGTGCTCAGGATCTGGAGGAGGAGGGCGTGGTAGTTCGCGGCAGCGAACGGCCTGCGGCCGGTCAGCGCCTCGTAGAACATGACGCCGCACGCGTACAGGTCGACGCGAGCATCGAGATTGCGGTCGCCGCGCGCCTGCTCCGGCGCCATGTAATAGGGCGTCCCCATCACCATTCCGGTGCGCGTCAGGTCGGTCTCCTCGTCTCTCCCCTCGAGTCTCCCCTCGAGTCTCCCCTCGAGCGGCGGGACGATCATCTTCGAGACGCCGAAATCGAGCAGCTTTACGACGGGGGGGCAGCCCACACGGCGCGTGAGAAAAACGTTCTCCGGTTTGATGTCGCGGTGAACGATCCCCTTGTCGTGCGCGGCGACGAGACCGGAAAGCACCTGGATGAGGATGTCGATCGTGTCGTCGAAAGGCAGCCCGCCTTCGGACGCGATGCGATCGGCGAACGTTTCGCCGACCAGGCGCTCCATCACCAGGTAGGGGCTGTTGTCGTCGAGCGTCCCCAGATCGTACACCTCGCAGATGTTGGGATGGCCGATCGCCCCGGCGGCGCGCGCCTCCTGGTGGAAGCGGCGCACGGCGTTCTTCTTCCGCGCTTGCTTTGGATGGAGCACCTTCACTGCGACCGAGCGACCCAGCGTGACGTGCACCGCCTCGAAGACCGTGCCCATTCCCCCCTCCCCGAGGACGCTGCGGACGAAGTACTTTCCGCCGATCGTCTTGCCGATCAGACCCCGCCGAGCCCATTTCTCAGACGGCGGCGCGGTCCTGGCGAGCGGTCGCGCCGAGGATGCCCGGCCGGGGGGGGCGTCGGTCGATCGCTGGCGCACCGGTCTGCCGGTGGCCGGACATAAGGACTGCCTAACGTCGTGGGGCAGACCGCACTGTGCGCACCGGATGAACCGCTGGCTCATGATTTCGTCGCCGTCGAGCGGAGCAGCGAACGCAGCACCTCAAATTAGAGTAGGCGCAGGGAATGCCCGCGGCAACGCGGCGCGCGCAAAATTCGGCTGCTCCTGGGCAGGAGCGCGCAGGAGGGGCGTGTCCCCGGGACAGGCAAGCGCTGGCCTGGACAGGCGACGGACCGGCCCAGTGCGCGCACGGTGCGCGCGCAAAGACGCGCAAACCGCCGGGAGCCTGCGACGGCATGACAGATGCTCGAGGCGCCGGCAAAGCGATGGCCCTACGCGAGGTGGACACCGTGCTTGTCGGCTGCGCGGCTCTCGCGGCGGGTGGAATCACGCTCGCGTCACCGTGGGAGCTGGCGCTCGTCGCAGCGTGTGTGCTCGCGATGGTGTGGCGTGGGGATGGAGGCAGGGGGAAGCGTTTGCTCGTGAGCCTGGCCCTCGCTCTTGGCATCGCCGTCGGCAATCTGCGTGCGCATCGCGAGGTGCAGCGGCACGAGGCGGAGCGCGTACGCGCCGAGGCTGCGCTGGGCCCGCTCCAGCGGTGCACCGCTCGCGCGCGCGTCGATTCGTCGCCGGTCCGCGTGCGGGAGACGTTGCGTTGGGACGCGCACCTCTCGGCAGTTCTTTGCGAAACGCCTCCGGGTGGCTGGGAGGGCGACGCAACGCTTTACGGCGGACCGGAAGATCTCGCGCGCGGCGACGAGGTCGAGGTGGTGGCCACACTCGGCGCCCCACAGCGCCTCTGGAACGCGGCCACGGGCGATCCGCGGCCGGCGGAGGCACATCGGGGAATCGTCCGCTCCGGAGGGACGCTCGACGTGCGCGTGCGGCGTCGCGCGTCCGGACTGCTGGCGTGGATGGATCGTGCACGCGCCCGGATACGAGGGCGTATCGACGCAACGTTCTCCGCGGACCTCGCGCCCATGGCGAGAGCGCTGGTGCTCGGCGAGAGCGACCTCGCACCGGACGATGACCGGGCCTTTCGCGCGAGCGGTCTCTCGCATCTGCTGGCCGTCTCCGGAATGCACCTCGTGCTGGTGCTCGCGCTGGCGGTACGAACGTTGGAGGCCATTCTCCGGAGGTGCGAGACCGTCGCCGCGCGATGGGATGTCGGCCGGGCGGCTGCAGCGGCTGGAATCCCGGTCGCGTGGATCTACGCCGAGCTCGCGGGCGCCGGCGGATCGACGCTACGCGCGGCATGGATGGCCACGGTCGCTCTCGCGGCGCGATCCCTCGGGCGGCGCACGGACGCGGCGCGCGCGTTCGGGCTTTCGATGGGAGTCATGGCCGTCGCGGACCCGCTCGTCGCGTTCGACCTCTCCTTCCTGCTCTCCGCGGGAGCGACAGCGGGGCTTCTCGCATTCGCGGGACCGCTCGGTCAGTGGATCGCCGGGCGCCTTCCCAAGCGCATCGCCGGCCCGGCGCGCGCCGCGAGCACCACGATCGCCGCTTCGATTCCGTGCCTCCCCATCCTCGCGCGCTTCGCGCCCACGGTGCCGCTCGGGGGCGTCGTGGCGAACCTCCTCGCCGTTCCCGTCGGCGAATGCGCGGCGCTTCCGCTCTGCCTCGCGCACGCATTGCTTTGGTGGTGGCCCTCGGCCGAGCGTGGGTGCGCGGCGGCGTCCTCGGGAGCCCTGGTCCTCGTCCGCCTGGTAGCCAAGGCATTCGCGGTCCCTGCGCTTACGGCCGAAGTTCCGCAGCCCACCTCCTGGCAGCTGGCCGTCGTCGCGGTGGGCGCCGCCGCGGTCCTTCTCTCGAAGCACGGGCGGGCGCCGACCTTCGTCTCCTGCGCCGCAGCCCTGCTCGTCCTCGAGATCGGCGCGCGGCGAGCCGGCGCCCCGCGCGGTATCCTGCGCGCGACGTTTCTCGACGTAGGCCAGGGCGATTCCGCCATCGTCGATTTGCCAGACGGTCAGGCGATGGTCATCGACGGGGGCGGACTCGTGGGGAGCCCGATCGACGTCGGTGCGCGCGTGCTCGCGCCCGAGCTGCGCGACAGGCGGCGCCGCGAGGTCGCGGTGGCAGTCCTGACTCATCCCCACCCTGACCACTTCGGAGGGCTCGCCACGGGGCTGGAGGCGGTGCGCGTCGGCGCGCTGTGGGACTCCGGCGAGGGCGAGGCCGAACGGATCGGCGGCGCCTACGAGGCGATGCTCCTCGCGATGCGGTCGCGTGCGGTTGCCTTGAAGGCACCGGAGCTTCTGTGTGGATCCCACGCGATTGGAGGCGCGACCGTCGAGGTGCTGGCCCCCTGTCCCTCGTTCTCGTCGGATCGCGGCCCCAACGACAACTCGATCGTCCTGCGGATCACCTTCGGTCGGCGCTCGCTGCTCTTCGTGGGCGACGCCGAGGAAGAGGAGGAGCGCCTGCTTCTGGCCCGCGGGCGCGAGCGCCTGCGCGCGGACGTCCTGAAGGTCGGCCATCACGGCAGCCGAACGTCGTCGTCGCCCGAGTTCGTGGCTGCGGTCGCGCCGCGGGAGGCCGTCGTTTCGGTCGGTTGTCGGAATCGCTTCGGTCACCCGCACCCGTCGACGCTGGCCACGCTCGCGGCCGCAGGAGCCCGCGTCTGGCGCACCGACCGCGATGGTGCGGTCGTCGTGACGACCGACGGACGCTCGCTCGAGATTGGTGAAGGCGGCCGTTGACGACGGTGCGGGCGCTCACCTAATTCGTGGGGAAGCGCATGCCGGAACGCCTCGTCACGTTATTCTCCTCCGACCAGATTGCGGCTCGCGTGCGCGAACTTGGCGCCCAGATCGCGCGGGACTATGCCGGGCGCCATCTGGTGCTCGTCTGCGTGCTCAAGGGAAGCTTCGTCTTCGCGGCGGACCTTGCACGCTCCATCGACCTTCCCCTGCGGATCGACTTTCTCGGCGTCCGCTCTTACGAGGGTACGGAGTCGAGCGGTGTCGTACAGATCACGCAGGATCTATCGCGCCCCATCGAGCACGAAGACGTCCTCCTGGTCGAGGACATCGTCGACACCGGGCTGACGGTTGCGCACTTGATGGACCTGCTTCGCACACGCGGTCCGTCCAGCATCAAGGTGTGCGCGCTGCTGCACAAGCCGGCCCGGGCGCGCGTTTCGGTGGCGGTCGACTACTTGGGCTTCACGATCGAGGACCGGTTCGTCGTCGGGTACGGGCTGGATTTCGCGGAGCGCTACCGCAACACGCCCTATATCGGAATCCTCGAGCGCGCATGAGTTCGCGCGTGTGCGCGAGAGTGCCGCGGCCGCGGAAGCGCCTGCGCGCCCGCACGCCTGTCAATAGCGCGTGATTGGCTCTCGAGGAGGCCCCTGCGATACTCTTGGGCGTCCATGGGCACGTGTCCGAAATGCGGGGCGGGGCTCACGCAGGGGATGCCGTTCTGCGGCAACTGCGGGACCCGCATCACCGAAGGTCCCTCGCCTGCGTCGAACAAGGCTGGGCCGAACAGCGCCGCCGGGAACTCGTCGGCCGCCTCCTCTCCGAAGGTAGCCCCCGTTTCGTCCTCGGGCGCGCGGCTCCCGAGCTCGACGACGATCCGCGCGGGGACGCCCTTCGCCGACGAGCAGTTCTTCCTTGCCCTCCTCGCGAAGGCGGTCGCCGGCGGGGCGAGCGACGTCCACATCAAGGTCGGTCAGCCGCCCGGAGCGCGCATTCGCGGCGACATCGTCTACTTCCGGACCGAGAAGATCACCGCAGAGGACACGGCGGCCGTCGCGCGGTTCGTCATCACAAATCCAGACGTGCGGGCAAAGCTCGAGGACCTCAAGGAGTACGACTCGTCGTTCACCGCGCCGAACCTCGGACGCTTCCGGGTCAATGTCTACCGCCAGCGGGGAAGCCTCGCGATCGTCATGCGCTTCATTCCGACCGACATCCCGCAGATGGATTCGATCGGGCTGCCGTTGCCGGTCACGCGCGAGCTCGCCGAACGACAGAACGGCATGGTGCTCGTCGTCGGAGCCGCGGGCAACGGCAAGAGCACGTCGATCGCCAGCATGATCGCCCACCTGAACGCCACGCGAGCGCTGCACATCGTAACGGTGGAGGATCCCATCGAGTTCTTGCACCCCGATGCGCTCTCGAGCATCAGCCAGCGCGAGATCGGCTTGGATACCTCCAGCTTCGCGGCGGCTCTGCGAGCGGCGCTGCGGCAGGACCCGGACGTCATCTTCGTCGGCGAGATCCGCGACGAGGAGACGATGGAGATCGTGCTCAAGGCCGCCGAGACTGGCCACCTCGTCCTGGCGACGCTCCACACGACGGACGCGGTGCGCACGGTGAACCGGATGCTGGCGCTCATGCGGGGGGACGCGGTGGAAAACAGGGCACGGATCGCCAGCTGCCTGCAAGGCATCATCGCGCAGCGCCTGCTTCCGCGCGCAGACGGCGGCGGGGTCGTACTCGCGGCGGAGGTGCTGGTCGCCGCGCAATCGGTGAAGGAAAGCATCCGCAGGCCCGAGCACAACCCGCCGCTCAAGGCGTTGATGGAGAAGGGGGTCCACCCCTACGGCATGCAGACCTTCCAGATGGCGGTGGCGCGTCTGCTGCAGGATCGCACGATTGACGAGGCGACGGCCTCCGAGGCGCTGGGCACCTGAGGGCGCGCTAGCGCTTGGGTCCCGGGTGCGCCGCCGAGGGCAGCGCCGGAAGAGGCGGAGGCTCGACGACGCGGGTCGCCCGCCAGACGATGGGTGCGACGAGGAGCGCCAGCAACAGCGCCGCGCCCACCCCGAGCAGCACGAGTCCACGGCGGAAGGAGCGCGCGTCGTAGGCGACGAGGGCTGCTTCGTGGATCGTCACGTCGCGCCCCGCCGATTCGGCGGCGCGTTCGAGCTTCCCGATCTGCTCGCGCGCCGCGTCGAGCTCGACGCCGAACGCGGCGTGATCGGCGACGGCGCGCTTGGCGATCGTGACCATCTGCGCGCGCACGAGCTTGCGCGCGTCTTCGACGGCAGCCGTGCGCGTACCCACCTGCCTCTCGAACCATTGTTCGAGCTGCGCGCGCTCGTTACGCCCTGCCTCCAAGCGGCCCTGCGCCTCGGCGGTCCGCTTCTTGGCCGCTGCGTACCCCTGCTGCAGCTCGCCGATCGTTCCACGGAGCTTCGCCGTCTCCGACGCGCGAAGCTCGCGTTCCTTCGTCCACGCCGAGACAGCCGACGTCTTGCCGGTCGTGTCGATCATCGTCGCGGCGCTCGGCTGCACGGTGGTGACCGCTCGCGAGGGGGTCCCGCTGACGAACGTCGCCGTGCCGACGGGTCGCTGCCCGGAGGCCAGGGCAGGCTCGCCCCACCCCAGCGCCTCGACAGCCAGCCGTACTGCCTGCTGCATCGTCGACGCGTCGGGCCAGCGGCGTTCTCGGTCGAAGGCGAGCGCACGGTCGACGATGGCTGCGATCGGACCGGGCACGTCGCTCTGGACGGTCGCCAGCGGCGGCGCGTGCGTCGTCGCGCTCAAGATGAGCTGTTCGTTGCCGCTGGTCCCCTCATGGACGTAGCGGCCGCTGATCAGCGTGAACATCGTCGCGCCGACCGCCCAGAGGTCGGTCCTTCCGTCGACCTCGTCCCAGCGGGCGCGCGCCTGCTCTGGCGCCATGAACGCCGGCGTGCCCATGACCATCCCGGCGCGCGTCGACGTGGCTCGCGCCTGCTGCGCTTCGTGCACCCGCGCGATGCCGAAGTCGAGCACTTTGAGCACGCGGGTCTTCGTCAGGAAGAGGTTCTCCGGCTTGATGTCTCGGTGCACCACGTTCTTGGCGTGCGCGGCGCCGAGCACGTCCAGAAGCTGGTCGACGATCCCGAGCACTTCGGCCAGAGGGAGGTGGCGGCCGGAGCGCTCCCAGCGCTGCTCGATAGTCTCGCCCTCGAGGAGCTCCATCACGATGAACGCGGAGCCGTCGGGCGCCGTGTCGTCGTCGAGCACGCTGACCGCGCCGTCGTGCTGGATCGTATTGGCGGCGTACCCCTCTTGCAGGAAGCGCTTCTTCAGCTCGTCGTCATGTCCGAGCTCGGCATGCAGCATCTTCACCGCGACGCGTTTTCCGTTGCGGTGCGTCGCCGCATAGACAGCGGCCATGCCTCCGACGCCGAGCACGGAGTCGAGCTTCCACTTCTCCTGTAGAACCATGCCCAGGCGAGCGCGCGCGCGCGTCGCTTGCGGATCGTCGGACACTCGCGTCTGCGTCGTCATCCGCCGACCTCACCGGAGCTCTCGCGCTGCTGCGCGGCCCGCAGCTCCACCTCCGCGCGCTTGAGCTTGGCCTCTTCGCGCGCCAACGCGGCCTGCGCCGCGGCGAGCTCGCCCGCCGCCGCGCGTTCGTCGGCCTGCGCCCGCGCGAGTTCTTCCTCGAACTTCGAGAGTCGCGCGTCGACTTGCGCGATCCGGGCGTTCTGCGCGTCCTGCTCGGAGGCGAGGACTCGATCGCGCGAACGCAGCAGATCTTCGGCGCGCCGCAGCTCCTCGATCGCCGCGGCGTAGGAAGGCTGCTTCTCCGCCGCGGCCCGCGCGCGTTCGCCGAACGCGACGAGCGCGTCCTCCGCCTCGTTCGACGTCCGCGCGACCTCCTCGCGTCGGCCGACGAGGGCCTGGGCGAGCTCGCGCCGGCGGCGAAGGACGCGCCACGCATACAGCGGAGCGAGCAGCGAGCTTTGCGGCGGATTGCCGTAGTCCGCCAGCAGGCGCGCATCGAATGCGAGATCGCCCACCGCAAGAGGCGGAGCCTGGCTGTGGCGAGCCAGCCTCCCCCCCGGTCGCGACGATTCGCGCACCAGCGCGCGCGACGCACCGTCGCGGTCACCGGCGGGAGCCGCGCGAAGCGCGGTGGCGTCGGCCCCGCGGGAGCGCTCGTGGACGAGCGCCTGCGGATCGACGGCCAGCTGCAGCTCGATCTCCGCTTGTGGCTCCTGTTGCGCGGGCCTCGAGGCGACGGGAGGCGCGGCGAGCTCCAGCTCGGGGAAGGACTTTGCCCCACACCGGGGGCACACCGCTCCCGGCGCTACGCCTTCCGCGCCGCACGAAGGGCACGCCGTCATGCAGGGATCATAACCGATCGAGCGCGCGTGCTAAGACCCGACCGCGATGAGCGCAACCAGCAAGCGCCTGGAGTTTCTCCTCAAACAGACCGCGCCCGGCGGCGCCGAGAGCGCCAACGCTTTCGCGTGGTACGGCCTCGCAATGGAATACCGGGCGCTCTCGCGTCTCGAGGAGGCGCTCGCTACGTTCGAAGCCCTCCGAGCGCGCTCGCCCGAGTATGTGCCGATGTATCTTATGTGCGGGCAGATGCTCGAAACGATGGGCCGCGCGGCGGAGGCGCGCGCTTGGCTTACGGCCGGCCTCGATGCGGCCCGCAAGAAGGGCGACGCCCATGCCGCGGGCGAGCTGGAAAGCGCGCTCGCATCGCTCACCTGAGTCACTTTCTCGTGGCCGTAGCTGTCGATCGAATCGCCGCGAGCCGCTCGCGGATGCGCGCCTCGTCGCCGCGATCGCTCGGCTCGTACAGGACCGCACCCTCGAGCTCCTCGGGCAAGTAGGTCTCGCCCGGAACGACTGCCCCCTCGAAGTTGTGCGCGTACTTGTACCCTTCCCCGTACCCCTCACCCTTCATGAGCGGCGTCACGGCGTTGCGGAGCTTCTTCGGCACGGACAGCGCTCCGTGCCGTTCGACGAGCGCCTTCGCGCGCTGCCACGCGACGGTGCACGCGTTCGACTTCGGAGCGCTGGCCAGAAAGATGCACGCGTGGGCGAGGGGGTACATGCCCTCCGGCATCCCGACGCGCCGGAGAGCTGCGTCCGCCGCGGTGGCCACGGTGAGAGCGCGCGGGTCGGCGTTGCCCACGTCCTCGCTCGCGAAGATGATCATGCGCCTCGCGACGAAGAGCGGATCGTCACCCGCTTCGAGCATGCGCATCATCCAGTACACCGCCGCGTCCGGGTCGCTTCCGCGCATCGACTTGATGAAGGCGCTGACGACGTTGTAGTGCTCCTCCCCGCTCTTGTCGTAGAGGAGCGGCCGGTGACTCTCCGCGGCCTGCACCGCCTCGACCGAGACGCGCGTCGATCCCGTAGTCTCGAGGTAGTCGGCGACGATCTCGAGCGTCGAGAGAGCCCGCCGCGCATCTCCACCCGACGCGTCGGCAATGGCCCGGAGCGCCTCATCGTCGGCCGACAGATTGCGGCTTCCGAGGCCATGCTCCGAGTCATGGATCGCCCGGGATAGCAGCGTGAAAACGTCGTCCACGCCGAGCGGCTCGAGGCGGAACACCTTGCAGCGCGAGAGCAGCGCGGCAATCACCGCAAAGCTCGGGTTCTCCGTCGTTGCGCCCACGAGCACGATCGTCCCGTCCTCGACGTGCGGCAAGAACGCGTCCTGCTGCGCCTTGTTGAAGCGGTGGATCTCGTCGACGAACACGATCGTGCGCTGCCCGTGGAAGGCCAGCCGGTCGCGCGCCGCGGCGACGATTTCGCGCAGCTCGCCCACGCTTCCCAGCACCGCGCTGAACGCGACGAAGTGGGATCTCGTCGCCGACGCGATCACGCGCGCGAGCGTCGTCTTGCCGCTCCCGGGTGGTCCCCAGAGGATCATCGACCGCACCCGGTCGCCCGCGATGGCCTGTGTGAGCAGCGACCCGGGGGCCAGCAGATGCCTCTGCCCGACCACCTCGGCGAGGGTATGAGGCCGCACGCGATCCGCGAGAGGTGCGCCGCGCGCCGCGCTCTTCTTCGCAGCCGCGCCAAAGAGCGTGTCTGCGGGATCGGGCGTGGGCGGGCGACGAGCGCGCGTGGCCATCGGCGGTGAACGTAGCGCGAATCGGGGCAACAACTATGGGTGGGTCATGCGCAGGCGCCTTTCGTTTCCCGCCGTGGCTTCGGCTGCGCTCGTCCTCGTCTCGTGCGCGAGCGAGCGTCCGCCTACCGCAGTCGGCGCCCGGCGGCCGGTGACCGGCGTTCAGCTGGCCACGCTCGAGATTCGCGAAGACCAGATCGATCGTTTCGAGCATTGCCCTCCCGCAGGGGATATCGGGCAGGACTGGATCCCACGGCTTCCCGAGTGGCACCCGCCGTTCGCTTCGACGTCGGCGGCCGTCCCCGCCAGCGCCGTGGAAGCCGCCGGGGTGACCAGCGCCCAGACGCCCGCCAGCGAGCCGGAAGGGCTGCCCGAGGCGAGCCTTGCGACGTTGCTCGATCAGGCCTCCAGCGCGACTCGCGCCCCGTTCCGGCGGTGCTACCACCGCGGGCTGCTCGTCGATCCGACCCAGGACGGCCACGTGGCCGTAGTCCTGCGCGTTGCGCGCACAGGCAAGGTGGCGCTCGTGGAAACCTGGGGGGCGTGCGACTTGGCGCCCGAAGCGCTGTCCTGCATGCGGGACGAGGCAGCGCACGTGACGCTCCCCCCACCGGAGGGCGGCTCGGCCACGGTGACCGTCCCTGCGGTGTACACGAGTGGCGCCGGGCGGCGCGGGGGTCGAAACGACGGGTTCGCGGCCGCTGCGTACGTCGGCGTCGAAGCGCTGCGCCCGAGCTTGCACCGATGCGAAGACGAGGCGCGGCGCTCCCGCGATTCGGTCATCGCCACGGCGACGATCAAGGTCGACGTCGACGCCGAGGGCCGCGTCGCCGCGGTCTCCGTCGACTCGGCGACTGGCGGACGCAATCTCGTCGCGTGCGCCGCCGGAGTGCTGCACGACGCGAGTTTTCCGCCGCCCCCGGCGGGTCGAGGCGTCCTCTTCGTGCCGATCGCGTTCAACCCGCGCCCCGGAAGCCGGTAGCCCCCCCGGGGGCCGGCGACCGGGAACTTTTGGGCAGCCGTGTCGTGCAACACGGTGGACCATGACTGTAGCGATGACCGCGCGTCCGGCACCGCCCACCGGAGAGCTCGACGGGCACACGCTCGCGCGGGCGTGCGCGCGCGACCCTGCTGCGCTGCGCGCGTTCGTCGTCCGGTACGAGCGCGCGGTCTTCGCGCTCCTTTCGCGAATCGTGGGGGCGGGGCCGCACGTGGAGGACCTCGCGCAGGAGACGTTTCTCCGCGCGCTCCGGGCGCTCCCGTCTTTCGAGCCGGAAGGAGCGGCGCGCGTGTCGACTTGGCTGCTGACCATCGCGACGCGCGTCGCCCTGGATGCCCGAAGGCGCCACGCCGTGGCGGTCGTCCCTCTGGACGAGACGCTCGTCTCCGACCACACCAACCCGGAGGCCGAGAGCCTGCGCCGCGAGCTCGGACGCGCCATCGCGTGCGCGGCTGCCGAGCTGTCCGACGACCAGCGCGCGGCGCTCGTTCTCGCGGAGCTCCACGGCTTCAGCATGGCCGAGATCGCGCGCGCGCTGTCGATTCCCGAGAACACGGCGAAGACGCGCCTGTACCGCGCGCGCCGCCACATGCGCGAGCGGCTGGCGCCACTGCACATCGCAGAGGCAAGAGCGATCACTGGAGACGACGATGAACCGCGATGACCAGACGCGCACCCGGGGCGACCTGAACGCCTGGCCGGCGCAGGAGCCGACGCCGGGCTTTGCCGAGCGCGTCGCCGGAGCGGCGCTGCGCGAGGATCCGAACGGCACGTCCGCGACGACGGATGGCCGCGCGAGGCGCGGCACCCGCAGCGGCTCGCGCCCGACGCGCATCGCAGCGGGCGTGCTGTTCGCGGCCGCCATGTCCACGGGCGTGGCTTTCAGCGTGCACCTGCGCCGGGCGCACGGACGCGGCGACGTCGTGGCCGATGGCCGGCGCGAGCTGCGGGTGGGGACTCGAGCCGTGGCGGTCCTCGAACGAGGCGCACACGTGACGTGGAGCGAGGACTCCATCGTGCAGACGAGCGGCGACGTGTTCTGGCGCGTGGATCCGGGCGCACGCTTTGCGGTGCGGACGCCCGCGGGAGAGGTCGCTGTGAGAGGTACGTGCTTCCGGGTGCGTGTGCTGACCGCGAGCACGGCCGCAGCGGCTGCGGTCGTGGTCGGCGTCTACGAGGGTCGCGTCGCGCTGACCCATGGCGGGGCGACCGTGGATCTCTCCGCCGGCGAGGCCGCGCGAGCCGATTCGAACGGCGTACGCCGGACCGGCGAAGTGACCGACGAGATCCCGTCGGCAGTACCCGCGGCTCCCGTCGCACGCGAAGCAGCGCCGGCTGCCGACCGCCGAACGCGCGATCGCATGCGCGAGCTCATCTGGCGCGCCTTCGGCCAGGCGCCGCCCGCGAGCCGTGACGCAGCCGGCGGTCCAGCGTACATGCTCCCTTCGGCCGTGCCCGACCCCCCCGGGATCGCCGGGCACCTGGATGCGCGCGACATCCAGGACCGCGTCCGCGCCGATTTCTTCCCGATGGCCTTGGGTTGTTACGAGGACGCCGAGAAGCGAACACCCGGCCTGCGCGGACGCATCGTTCTCCACTTCGCGGTCGTCGGCGACAGCAAGATCGGGGGGATCGTCGAATCGGCGGACGTGCTCGACGCAAGCACGATTCGAGACCCGATGATGATCGATTGCATGCGGGAATCGATGCTCAGTATGACGTTTCCCCCCCCCAAACAGGGCGGTTTCGTCACGGTGGAGTATCCGATCGAGTTTTCGCCCGACGAACCGGACGGCGGCACCGACTGAGCTCTACCTGACGACGAGCTTCATAAGGCCGACGGCGAGGCCGACGCCGAGAAGCAAGAACGCCAGGGCGACACCGATGAGCAGCCCCAGGCTCGCCCGCTGGGGGGTCCCCGGAGGGACGGTAAGCGGCATCTCGGCGCGTCCGGCACGAAGCGGGGCCGGTGCCGGGGGGGCGGCAGGCGAGCGCGCTGCCGCCGAGAGGGCTTGCTGGCCCACCTGTCGCGCCGCGGCCGCATCCGCCTGGGAGAACTGCGCCGTCGGAACCTGGCTCAGGTCCATCGGGACCAAGTGCGCCGGCAGCTGTACCCCCCCCTGGAGCACGTGCTGCATCGCGTTCGCGAACGCGGCGGCGCTCGCGAACCGGTCCTCTGGTCGTTTCGCGAGCGCGCGATGGATGACCTGCTCGAGAAGCGGCGGGAACGTCTTTCCGACGACGCGCTGGTTCAGCAGCACCGGCTTTCCCGTCACGTGGAGCTGGATGTAGTCCATCGCGTTCTTCGCATCGAACGGCAGCTTGCCCGTGAGGACCTCGTACAGAATGACCGCCAGCGAGTAGATGTCGCTCCCGGGCGTGAGCGCCCGACCCTGCGCCTGCTCGGGGCTCATGAACTCAGGCGTACCGAAGACCATGCCCTCCTGCGTCAGGATCACCGAGCCCGGTCGCATCTGCCGTTCGCCGACCTTCGCGAGGCCGAAGTCGAGCACCTTGGGAAAGTCCTTCAGCCCTCCCGACTGGACGAGGAAAATGTTCTCGGGTTTGAGATCGCGGTGGATGATTCCCGCCTTGTGCGCTTCGTCCAGGGCGCCGCAGGCCTGGATCAAGATCGGCAGCGCGCGCTCCATCGGGAACGGGCCCTCGGTCCGCACCGTTTGGTTCAGGTTCTTCCCCTCGAGGAACTCCATGATGATGTACAGCGAACCGTCGTCTAGTTCGCCGTAGAGGAAGACCTTCACCGTGTTCGGGTGCGTGAGCTGGCTCATCGCCCGCGCTTCGCGCCGGAATCGACTGACCAGGTCTTTGCGGTTGGCGAGCTTGGGGTGAAGGATCTTCACGCCCACCATCCGATTCATCTCGGGCTGGAGCGCCTTGTAGACAGCGCCCATGCCGCCGGAGCCGATCTTCTGCAAGATCTGGAATTGGCCGTTCAGGATGTCTCGTCCGATGAACGGGTCCTGCGGCCGCATGGTGGAAGCAAAGTGGTACCACGACTGGGGACGCGGCATCATCCGGGTCTCATGCCGCTCCTCCGGTCCGCGCTGCTAGACAGCGGCGGGTTCTCCCACGCATTCCCCACGCGCGACGCGTCGGACGCGGCACTCCTCGAGGGCCTTGGGCCCGACGTGACGCGCGTTCTCCAGGTCCGGCAGGTGCATGGCGCGGCCGTCGCCCAAGCGGACCCAAGCTGGCTTCACCCCGGAGGCGCGACCGTGTCCGGGTTGGAGGCCGCCCCGGACGGCGCGTCTCCCGCCCCGCTGGACCTTGGTCGTAGCCCGGAGGCGGACGCCATCGTCGCGCGGGCTATGGGGCCCGCGCCCCTGGCCGTGGGCGTGCGCGTGGCCGACTGTGTACCCGTCCTGGTCGGAGACCCCGCGACGGGGGACGTGGCCGCGATTCACGCGGGTTGGCGCGGCGTGGTCGCCGGCGTCGTCGGACAGGCGATCGGCACCCTCGTTGCCGTCGGCAACGCGCAGCGCCGCGCGCGCCTCGTCGCTGCCATCGGCCCCTGCATCGGGCCGTGTTGCTTCGAAGTGGGGCGCGAGGTCGCCGCGAGCGTAGGCTTCGCGGAGCGGGACGCGGGGGACAAGGCGTTCGTCAACCTCCGTGCCGCCGTGCGCGCCCAACTCGTTGCCTCCGGCATCGAGAGCAGTCGCATCGAAGACGTACCGGGCTGCACGAAGCACGAACCGGCTCGGTTCCACTCCTTTCGCCGCGACGGCGCGAACGCCGGCCGAATGCTTGCGGCGATCGCAACGATCCGTATGGACTAGCCGCATGATGCAGGGAGCGCTCGAGGACATCAGCAAGGCGGTCGGCAACACGCCGATCGTGCGCCTGAACCGCGTCACCGCCGGCCTCCCGGTCGAGGTCTACGTGAAGTGCGAGTTTCTCAACCCCGGGGGCAGTCACAAGGACCGCCTCGCCGCCAACATGCTCCGCCGCGCCGAAGAAGACGGCCTGAAGCCCGGCGGCACGATCGTCGAAGCGACGAGCGGCAACACCGGCGCGTCGCTCGCGCTGCTGGCTGCGCTGCGCGGGTATCGCTGCGTGTTCGTGATGCCCGACAAGATGAGCCAGGAGAAGATCAGCCATCTTCGGGCGTTCGGCGCGCGCGTCGTCGTCTGCCCCACGGCCGTCGAACCCGACGACCCGCGCAGCTATTACCAGGTCGCGCTGCGCATCGCGCGCGAGACGCCCAACTGCTTCTACGCGAATCAGTACCACAACCCCGCCAACCCCGAGGCGCACTACCTCTCGAGCGGGCCCGAGTTGTGGAGGCAAACGGGAGGCGAGTTCGAGGTCTTCTGCGCTGGCATGGGAACCGGCGGGACGCTGAGCGGCGCGGGGAAGTTCCTTCGCGAGAGGAAGCCGAACATCAAGATCGTGGGCGTCGACCCCGTGGGTTCGCTTTATTACGACTTCGTCAAGCAGGGTCGAATCACGAAGTCGTTTGCCTACAAGGTCGAGGGCATCGGCGAGGACTTCTTCCCGAGCACGATGAACCTCAAGATTCTCGACGACGTCGTGCGAGTCGACGACAAGGAGTGCTTCCTCATGACGCGCGACCTCACGCGCTGCGAGGGGCTCTTCGTCGGCGGCTCCGGCGGCGCGGCCGTCGCCGGAGCGCTCAAATTCGCGCGCTCGATG